>JAPLGZ010000806.1 GCA_026389895.1 Chloroflexota bacterium
AGCCGGTTTGTTGCTGGGGCGACGTAGTATGAACGTGTTTGCCATATTGTGTGTGGCAACCATTAGCATTATGTTCTATGTAGAGCAACAAGAGGCGGGCGTAGGTAGCGCGGTTATCAAGCCGTTTTTTGATGACTTAACCCTGATATTTCTTACCCTTGCCATGAATACAATTTTGCTCAATGTTTCGATTCGGAGGGCTGAAGAAAAGACAGAGGAAATCCGGCAAACTGCTACGATGTTGAGTCTGGTAAATGAACAATTGCAGACTAGCCAGATAAAATTAGAGCAAGCCCAAGCTGAACTTGAAGCGCGAGTTATCCAACGAACAGCAGAATTAAGAGAAAGTAATAAAAAGTTACAGGTAGAGATCGAAGAACGCCAACGGATATTAGATGCCCTGCGCCAATCCGAAGAAAATTGGCGTTCACTAGTCGAATATTTGCCAGAAAGTATCGCCACGATTAGCCAAGCTCAGACGATCACATTTATCAATCGCGCGATTGGAAATCATGATCCCGCAACTTTGCTAGGAGAGGCCGCGATTACCCTCTACGGCCAACTACAAAACCAGACATTATTAGAACAGTCAATGAAACGCGTCTTCGAGACGGGTGAAATTGTCAGCTACGAGAGCACGGAAATAACGCCCCAAGGTCAGACCTGGCACCTTAATCGGCTGGGGCCGATCAAGCGCGAAGGTGAGGTCGCCTCACTCATCTTGATTGCGACTGACATCACGGAGCAAAAACTAACGGAAGCGGCGATGTATCAAGCCCAAAAGTTGGAAAGTTTAGGGGTATTGGCTGGCGGTGTAGCGCACGATTTCAATAATTTACTGACTGCGATGCTGATCCAAATGTCAGCCGCTTTGGCAAAGTTGCCCACCGATCACCCTGTAGTCCGCCACATTCAGCGTACAATAAAGGCCACCGAACGCGCCACCGAATTAACCCGACAGATGCTTAACTATAGTGGTCGAAGCCCTTCTGATACAAAACCGCTTGAGTTGAATGACTTAATTATGGACAATATTCATCTTTTTTCGGCGGCCATGACGAAGACAATCCAACTCAACTCGCAATTATCAAGCATGATACCGCTTGTGCTCGGCGATAAAGGGCAAATCCAACAGTTAATTATGAATTTGATTCTGAATAGTGCCGATGCTATTGGCCAAAATCCCGGTGTTATTACAGTCATAACAGACACAATGGAGTTAACGAGTGAAAGTAGTCAATACTGGCGATGGACTGGCACGCCATTGCCCGCTGGTCGCTATGTGAAACTCGTCGTCGGTGATACAGGTTGTGGGATGGATGAAAAGACATTAAACAAAATTTTCGATCCATTTTTTACCACAAAATTCACAGGTCGCGGTTTGGGACTTGCCAGCTTGCTTGGCATCATCCGCATCCATAAAGGGGGGCTGCATGTTACTAGCACCCTCGGCGAAGGGACAACCTTTACGATTGTGCTGCCCGCATTGGCGGAAACACCCCGTCAAGCTCAGGAAAACCTGGACATTGAACACCTGAATCTCGGCAATGAGATGATTTTGGTGATTGATGACGAAGATATGGTGCGGGATGCTATGTCGGATATGCTAACGGAGTATGGGTTGAATGTCATCCAAGCCGCAGATGGTCCAACGGGTATTCAACTGTTTCGTGAACATATGTCAGAGATTAGGGTGATCCTGCTCGATCTCTCTATGCCTGGTATGGATGGCGAGCAGGTTTTTTATAAATTACGCGCCCTTTCTCCCCAAGTCCCTATTCTGCTTATTTCTGGTTACAGCGAACATGAAGTGCTCGACCGTTTTGTGAATAAAGGATTAGCTGGATTTATTCAAAAGCCCTATACAATCGCCTCACTACTCAAACAAATGCAACCCCACCTGAGCTCTGGTATACAACACGAGAATGAAATTCTTGCGGTTGACCCATTCACCCATTAAAAATACCAGCGCTCGCTACAAACCAGATGCGTGCACAACAGCTCTGCCAACCAGTCATAGATTTCTCTCATAGATTTCTCCTATAACTTTTTAGCCTGGCGTATCTTGCGATGACGCGTTCGCTGGCGTATTAAGGGTCTCTAAGAAGATCTGTTCAAACGCACCATAATCGACCTTGGTGCAGACTTGCGCAGTTTCCCCCTGGCTGTTTTCCATCATTCGCCCAGACTCATTGCCTTCTGCTTGGATTACTGTGAGCTGACGGGCCTGAAACTGCGCAATCTCTGGATGGGTCGCAATGACGGCTGTCAGCGGATCCCAGAAGTGCATAGTTCCTAGTCGCCGCAAAGGGTAGAGCCGTTGTAAGATCTGGTAGACAAAATTTGCGGCTGGCGTCGAGCGATTAGCTGCACAGCGTTGGTAGAAATCATTGGTAAGCGGATGCTGATTCGTGACATCAAGCGGCACGAATGTGAGCGGCACGCCAGAGTGTAATACAACAGAGACAGCATAGGGATCAATATAGACATTCCATTCCGCAAACGGGTTACGCAAGCGGCGATTTAACTCGGCTAAATTCCCAGGGACATGGAGCGCCCCGCCCATAAAATAGATCATCGAGATTTGTTTGCTTAAGGTCGGTTCTGCCAAGAGCATTTCTGCCAGATTGGTTAGGGGCCCAAGGGCAATTACAGTGACCGGTTGGGGCGCACTTTGCAACTGTTGGATCAGCAGTTCAACCGCCATTTGTCGCGAGGCTTTGCGATCAGGACGCGGCAGTCCGAGGCCGAGTCTAAAGTCCATGGCAAGACGAACGAACAGTGGAAAGCTATGTGTGCCGTATAATGGGTGCTTCCGCCCGGCCGCGACTGATGTTGATCGATTGCCGGTTAGCGCAAGCAGCCGCAACGCATTTTGTACACCAAAGTCGGCGTGCGCTTCGCCATCTGCCGCAATGGTTATGGCGCGCACATCGGCAAAAGGACAGCAAAGTAAATAGAGAATTGCCATCCAGTCGTCAAATGCCATGTCTGTGTCAATAATGATGGGCAAGTACATAGTGCTCTAGAGTTGGAACAATGTAAAAGGCTTTTATTTATGGGTTGTCTGCAGAATCTTCCTCGCTAGACCAAGCGGATGAAGACATAGGGGCAGGATACCAGAACGGTCCCAATCGCATACCTAGCCCGAGGATAGGCCCTTCTTCCCAAGCTTTGCGATGGGCTATCGCTTCTTTGGCGCGTTCTAGTTTTTCCTCGTTCCAAGTTGTCCGTAGATAGGCATAATCATAAAGAATTGTGCGCAATTGTGTTTCTGATAATGTATAGCCAGGTTGTTGGCTCCAATAGCATTGGAGTTGATCAATCAGGAGCGGCGGAAGGATGGTCAATGAGATCAGGGGTTTGCCAAAGGCTAGGTAAAGTGTGGCCGGCGTAATTTCTTCCCCATAAAGTGCTTTGGCGACTTCGGCGCGTGTTCGCGCTTGTGATCGCTGAGCCGCAGCCAACAATTCCTGCCACTGGGTCTCTTCGTTAGGGACAATGCTCCAGTATAAAGTATGCTGACTCTGCGCTGGTGTAGCCGCTCGTAGCTTTTCATCAGTCTCTTTTAGTTCTGGGACGCTTTCCGCACCTAATAGACGCACTCGCCAGCCCAGTCTTTTGTAGTCGGCCAATGCTTCGGGCCCGGCGATTCCCCACTGCACCCTTTCTATGAGTTGATCGCGATAGCGGTTAACTTCTTTAAAGTTACTCGGAACAAAGGGAAGCGTAATCAGGTTACGTACCCCATGCCGAAAGATCAAATCCGTACAACTGACCGTTGATGCCCTAGCCCAGTGAATAAATTCATCACTCCAGGGCTCTAGGCCGGCAAAAACAGCATGACGTCGGGTGCCACCAACGCCATAAACGACGGTGGCTGGCGCCACTTTTGCGATCTCTTCAACTGGCGCGCTGAGAAACTCTTCGACGCTTGGCACTGATGCTGAGTTCATGCGGCAACTCTTTCAGTGACAACTGAAATTAGCGTACTTAATTCATAGATGCGGTCTACGCGATAGGGTGCATAGATCTCTTTGGCAAGCCAAAGCTTAGTTTCAGTGGCTGGGTGCGTATTGTTGGCCTGCGTTAGCCATTGGTACCCTCGCTCTAGGGCAAATTCTCCTTTTGATGTCAGGTGGCCATATTGGCGCAGGGTGGATAACGTAATCAGGGCATAGCTCGTCTCTGCCCGGTTTGCGCAATGGCCACTACCCCAGCCACCATCCACCTTTTGCTGCTGGATGATTGTCTCTTGCGCCTTGGCGATTTGGGCCGGATAGCCTAGCTCACCAAGTGCCAATATCACTTCTAATGTTGTGTAGATCCAGGAACTATGCCACTTGTCAGGAAGCCAACGCCCATCAACACATTGGCGCTCTAATAGAAATTTTTCGGCGGCTGGATAGCGTTCGTTCGTATAGGTGAGCGCATAAAGTGCATGGGCGTTCGCAAGCACAGAAGGATTTAATTCGTGGTGATAGGTGCAAAAATGGCCACCGTTTTTGAACTGTAAAATAACCGCGGGGTCGATCTGGCGTGCTTTGGCTTGTAGAACCGCGGTCGCGACCGCTGTATCATCTAGATCGGGCGTAAAATTTTCGCCAAAACTTACCCCATGACCCCGCTTCATCATGATCCAAAGTTCATCAACGATTGGATCAACGACATCTTGGAGTCTAGGCTCTGTCAGCAGGCCGGTGATCAGCAGCGCATACAAGGCATAGGCAATTTCAAGACCAGTGATTGGCCAAGCCGGGGGAACGACCCCAGGTAGATCTAGACCCGTAGATGCCGCGGCGTACGTTAAATATTTTTCGGCGCGTTTACAATGTTCGGCCAAGTCCGGCCGAGTGGATGCTACCCGCAACCAAGCGGCTGTGGCCGATGGGCTCAGGCCAATGCTCCCTAATGAATCGGGTAAGATGGCATCTGCCTCTTGGCGCAACGCCTCCCATGAATGGGTCGGTGCCGAGCCCGCCACGAGTGGTCGCTTGCCCAACTGCTTTAACTTGTAATTTCTTAACTGATAGAGTGCTGTATAAAGTGTGGGATCGATCGCCAGGCCACAAATCTGCGCCTCCTCAATCAGATAGGGGAGGATGATTTCTGTCGCGGTCGGCAGCGCATCAATTGGAATCTCTGCCCACTGATCCGCCTGACGACGCAGAAAGGCCAGCCCTGCCTCACGCGCTATATGGGTGTGTGGCACGTGGTGATAGCTATGGAGCGCCAAAACTGCGGCCAGGGTCGGAACATCGCGTGCATAGGGCGTTTCGGGTGCTCCCCAACCGCCGTCTGCTTGTTGCTGTGAAAGTAGCCAGGTCAAGGCCGGCCCGCTCTCCTGCGGGGCGTATAATCGTAAAACTTGAGCCGTATCGTACACAGAGGGACTGATGCTGCCGCTGCCTTTGCCCAAATCAGCAATGGTGGCGCGAAGTTCCGTCATTAAGGGTTCGATGTAATGGTTCATAGATGGCTTGTGATGAATAGGGTAGTTTTGAAAATGGTATGAAAGTTGTTAGATAGAGGGAATTAAATTATAAACCGGTGCGTCTAATAATAAAAGTAAGAAAATAGGCAATATTTTCTAATTTATCCTGAATCGATTAAAACAGAATTTTACTCTACTTTCAACTTAGGCGTACACTACAGGTGGTTCTAATCGCCCAAGCGCTATCCTCACAATTTCATTAAGCCTAGAAAAGGATATAATTTATGCCTATAAAAGCGATCATTTTTGATCGAGATGGCGTTTTAACCTATTTTGATCTAAAGACTGCACTGGCTTTCTTTCAGCCGCTCGTCCCTTTAACCGTTGAGGAGATTGCCGACAAATGGCGCAGGCGTGGCAAGGCAATTGGCTTCCCACGCAATTTGATGGAAGAGATAAATTTCTTTCGGGACTTCTGGGATGCCATTAGCGATGAACTCAGGCTTGCTTCTGAAGTGCGCCAACAGCTACAGCAATTTGAGTATACTGGTTGTATACAACCGTTTGGGGATGCCCGGCCCGCCTTGATCGAGCTTCGCCAACGCGCATTGCCCATTGGCGTCCTTTCCAACTTTTCATTGGCCAGCCTCGAGGTCTCCTTAGCTGCCGTCAATCTAAGCGATCTCATCGATGTGGCGTGCGCCGCCACGGTGATTGGCGCGGCCAAGCCTGCCGCTGAAGCCTATCAGACCGTTAGCCGTTTGCTGCAGGTAGAACCGGACGAATGTCTATTCTTTGATGATGAAATAGACTGTGTAGAAGGCGCTCGCGCCGTAGGGATGCACGCGTATCTCGTTGATCGGCAACGCACCGAACATGCCTTAGCTGAGGGGGTTGTCTGTGATCTAACAGCCGTGTCGCAAATCCTCGCTTAAAATTTCTGTCCCCAACCAAGGCTATCACGTAGTTGTGTTGCCACTACAACTACGTGCGTCGCACTGGGCTAAACAATTTCCTGTACCCCGAAATTGTTTAGCCCAGTGCGACGCACGCTTATTCCCTTGTAGTTGATAAAAATGCCAATAGATCTTAGAGCATGCCTGTAATGCGTAGTACGCCAAGCCCTACGAGCAAGCCAGCAATTACAAAGCCAATCGTACCAATGCGAAATTTAGCGGTATCGGGCGTGCTTTTTTTGACGCGTGACCAAGTAATGTGTGCAACGATAACTGCCAGGACCATGGTGCCAAAATGTTCACCAAAACTAATCGGCCTAGCCAAAAATCGGTAACCAGGGGCCATCACATAGAGCACAAGACCCAATAACAACTGAATGTCTAATACGATCGGGAAGGCTGTGCCTAATCCTCGATCCAAACCGCTCCATTTGCTAGTGGTTAGCCAACCAATCAAGAATTTAAGAACCGCCAAGATGGCTACCAAGAGCACAAGATAACGCCAACCGGAATGGGCCTGGAAGATAACATTTGCCATATTTGATTTGCTCCTTTTTTATCACTTTGTTGGATGGTAAAGCAGTGTTTTTTGTGAAAAACCCTTTATTCATCTAAATAGGATATTGTGCAATAAATCACGATCCCAACTTTATCTTACGCCAAAAACCCAGGAAAGACCAACTTGCCGCCTGGTTGCGCGAAACTTGCTGGAATACTAGCCCTATTGCATACTGCATCGTGTGTGATCCACGGCTTGCCACGACAAACCCTTTTGTGCCATTGCTGCCATGTATACGCACTTGACTGGCTTGTAAAGAGCGCGCCGCCAGTAGAAATTATATTGTGCATTTGTTTAATTTGTATCCGGGTTATTTCTATGCCAGAACCTGTCTCGTTAAATCCGAACTCACCGCCTGCTGCGCGCACAAATACACAGCTTGTTGAACGCTGTCTACAGGGGGATGCATCTGCCTGGCAACAATTAGTGGAACGGTATGTGCGTCTCGTGCATTCGATCCCCGCGCGTTATCAGTTGACGAACGCCGAAATCGAAGATATCGGCCAAGAGGTCTTTCTGGCTTTGGCGCAAAACTTGGCACAGATTGAAGATCCCGAACGTCTACCCGCCTGGTTGATCACGACCGCTCGCCGGCTAAGTTGGCGCGTCTGGCAAAAGCATAAACAGGAGCAGCCAGCCCTGGATGGCGATTTAACGGAGCTAGAATGGGCGCATACCGCGCCGGCGCTCATTCAAAATGCACCAACTATGGCTGACTTGTTGGCTGGTTGGCAGCGTCAGGAGACGTTGACTCAAGGCATGGCGCTTTTGCAAGAACGTTGTCGCGCCTTGTTGACCCTCATCTTTCTTGACCAGGCCGAGCCTTCGTATGATGAGATCAGCGAACGGCTGGGGATCCCCAAAGGTAGCATCGGTCCGACGCGTAATCGTTGCTTACAGCAACTGCGTACCATTTTAGACGCGATGGAATCTGGCAACGCGGCCTAAGCTCAGGCAATAAAAGCGCGCCTTGCTGGTGATCCTGATCGGCTTGTGCCTGATGCGCGAAAAATTTGCGCGAAAAATTGATGTATTTTTTCATGGTCGGATTAGCTCTTTTGAAGTGAGATAGTAGGGAATCAGTATTTAAGATGTAGCGTACGCGTAGCCATAACGTATTACGATAAAATGGAAGCAACCGAACTATGAACCACCTGTCCGATGACCAACTTTATCGCTTTGTCTTCGATCCGGTCAGGCCTACCCGTGAAGAGACCAGCCATTTAGAAGCGTGTGCGCAATGTCGCGAACAGCTAGAGGCGCTTCATCAATTGCGCACCGATCTCACGGTGGTTCGCCATAGCCAGCCCACCGCCGCCGCCTTGAAGCGCTATGATCAACTCTTTAGCCAAGTTCAGCAACCACCCTCAGCACTGACACGCCTCCTCCAACAGGTGCGGGCGACATTAACTTGGGACAGTCGCCAACAACCGGCCTTGCAGGGCATCCGCAACGCGGCGTCCGCCCATTATCGCCAATTATACACTACCGCGCACGCCGAGATAGAGCTGCTGGTGATGACACGCACACCGCAACGCCGCGAACTGGAAGGCGATATTATTGCCCTGACTGACCAAGCGCAAGTGACGCCGGCCTTGCTCCAATTACAAGCATTGGACGCTGGTCAAACCATCTATGAAGCAACCAGTGATGCGCAGGGGCGCTTCCACCTGGCCGATCTGCCGCCAGGCCATTATCAACTGTTGATTACGCCAATCCAGGGGGCGTTGTTCGGACTTGAGGATCTGGAGATTACATGAAGGATGGCCCGCCCCTTACCCATAGGGCGCTTGACCCTGAATTGTTAAGCCAACTTGGCGCGTTAGACCCAGCCGCGGCCTTAGCTGTTTTAGCCCAAGCCGGTTGCAATGTCGCATCTACCGTAGCTCAATTGGCGCAAGCCGCATTGCACCAGGCCGAAACTGACCCGCGCCTGGCGGCTCACTGGCTTACGATTGCCACTGCCCTCAATGCCGTCACGGGGGATGATGCCACATTACTGGCCCAGGTTGAGTATGCGCAGGCCCGACTCTATGCCCACACGGGGGATCTGGCGGCGGCGGAAGCGGCCTTGCGCCGCGCGCAAATTCGTTGGCAGGCTGCCGATGATCAAGCTGCCTTGACCCGCAGCTATCTAGGATTGACCGGTATTTTGGCGCGCCAGGGGCGTTATGCCGAGGCCGAAATGGTGATTCGCCAGGCGATCGACGCGTTGACGGCGCAGCCAGCGGTTGAAGCGCCTTTTTTGCAATTGATTCGGGCCCGGGATAATTTGGCCACGTTGCTAAGTTATCAGGATCGGCACCGCGAAGCCTTGGAAGAATATACGCGTGTCCAGCAAAACCTGGAAGCTTATCACGAGCAACTGCATGAGCTGAATGCAGAAATGGATGAGGCCCGCCTTGAGGTTGCTGCATTATTGGCCTTGAATGAGCTCAACCGCTCCACTTCACTGACTTATCTCGATCGCCATGAGGCCGCTGAACTGGCTTTACAGCGCGCGATTGCGGCCTTTAGCCAATTAAAAGATCAAATTAACCGCGCCCGTGCCTATATTAATCTTGGTATCCTCTATCTGCGCACCGGGCGTTATGCGGCAGCCTTAACGCAATTTGATCTGGCCGCCGCTGGTCTGACGCGTAAAACCGCGGCTGATGAAAGCGACCTCGTTGCCGATGACGATGCTGACCTGCATCAGGCCGATAGATTGCTTTTGGAATTAGAGCGCGCCACCGCCTATATTGCGCTAAACCTGGTGCCAGAGGCGACTACCGCCCTGGACCGTTGTGTTTTGCTCTATCGAAATTCGAACCAACCCTATGAATTAGGCCAGGCACTCTTTGCCTTGGGTATGGTTCATTTGCGTACAAAAGATTATCGAGAGGCGGCCAAAGCCCTGGGCGCCTCGGAGCAAACATTTGCCACTTTGCAGAATGTCTATTGGATCAAGCGCACTTCGATCGCGCTCGCCTATCTTGCCTATCAACAAGGTGATATTGGGCAAACACGGCAGCGCCTGAGCGATTTGCCCGCTGTGGTCATTGACCCTGAGCCGGTGCTTGCAACAGGAGTTGCCGCAGCTACACCGAGCTGGGACATCGGCACCCTGGTTGATGGTTACTTGTTGCAATTACGGTTGCAACTCGATCAGCGTGAAAGTCGAGCGGCGCGGCACACCGCCACGTATGTTCAACAATTGATTGGCGGCGCACTAGACGAAACGCTACCAACCGCTGAAATTATTCAACAGCCGCTGCCCCATTTGCAGTTGCGGTTGCGCCATGCCCTTGGCCGCATCGAGTGGCTGGCTGGCAATCATGAACAAGCCCAGCTTCATTTCGCAACGGCGCTAGCCCTGCTTGAGGCGCAACGCATTACGTTGCCGCTTGAAGAAATTCGCACGGCTTTTGTTGATGACAAAACAGATATTTATAACGATCTGATGCTTGTACAACTGGCCGAACCAGGCTTTGTCAGGGTGGCTGCCGCCTTTGCCACTCTGGAGCGGGCGCGTTCACGCACCTTGCTCGAACGTTTGTTGGCCACTGGCGAATTGGCGGCGAGTAGCGATGGTGATGCGCAACTGATCGCCCAACGTGAGGAAGTGCGGCAAGAATTACATTGGCTCTACAACCGTTTGTTTGGCGATGCCGAAGATCGTCGCGCTGATTCTGATTTGAAACAGGCGATTCAAACGCGCGAGGCCCAGTTGCAGCAATTGGAGTGGCGAACATCTCCTTTGTTGCTCCAATCGCAACCCATTGATCTGGCAATGCTGCAAGCGGCGCTTGATCCGGACCAACAAGCGCTCTGTTATACGATGGCCGGTGATGAAGTCTTCGCCTTTCTAGTCGATCATCAACAGGCGCAAGTATTCCGCCGACTTTGCACGGTGGCTGAATTGCAAGCCGCACAAGCGGAATTGGATTTTCAACTAGGCCGGGCCGAACTGGGCAGCGCTTATTTGGCGCGACATGCGGTGCGTCTGCAAACTGCATTACAGACGGTTCTTTACGAGCTTTATCGCTTGCTTGTTGCCCCCATGACGGCGCAACTTGATCATCCGCGACTCTTGTTAATTCCCTATGGCTCGCTGCATCTTTTGCCTTTCCATGCGTTGTGGGATGGCCAACAGTATCTGGTGGAGCGTTTTGAGTTTACCTACGCACCCAGTGCTGGAGTGGCGGTCCATTGTCAAACGGTTGCCCAGCCAGCCAGCCATTTTACCTCGTTCGCGGGATTGGCCGTGGGTGATGCAACCATCCCGCAAGCAATGGCTGAAGTCGAAACGGCGGCGCGTTATTTTGATGCCGCCTGGGTCTATCTCGGTGCTGCCGCTAATCAGGCTGGTTTGCAACAGGCCGCCCAGCAGGCTGATATTTTACATCTCGCCACGCATGGTCTTTTTCGCCCCGATAACCCTTTCTTTTCGGCGTTAAAGTTGGCTGACGGGTGGATCGATGTGCGGCAACTATACCGCTTGCCGTTAGCCGCGCGGCTGGTAGTGCTCAGCGCCTGCCAGAGCGGCGCTGGCCGCGTGCAGGGCGGCGACGAAGTGATCGGCCTGGTGCGCGGCTTCCTAAGCGCGGGGGCGCACGCCTTGATGGTGAGTTTATGGAACGTCCATGATGAAAGCGCCGTTCATCTGATGGCTGATTTTTATCGGCATTTAACGACGCCGGGATCAGTGCCCACGCAGCCTGCTGCGGCTCTACGCGCCGCCCAACTGGCGGCGATTCAGCGAGGCCAGCACCCCTATTTTTGGGCGCCATTCTTGGTCATCGGGTTATCCTCGACCAGATCATAAAACGCTTGTTACATAGGCCAACAGGCTGGGAGGCATTCGGAATACAGGTTACTGTGCGCCATAATCCCGTATCCCTAATCCTCCCCTAAGGAAGTGCATAACATGCGTTATGAAAGAAGGAGTAGAAATGTTTTTTTTCGCAATTCACCGGCGTACTCGCCTGTCCATTCGATTGATGGCGCTGGCCTTGGGCATTATCAGCTTGTTACTATTTAGCCTGCCCTATATTTCGGCCAGTGCAGCGTCGCAAATTAAATTTGTGGGCACGGTTCTAACCGCACCAGCCCAGCCCAATGGCATCGGCACCTGGACCATCCAACAGACCATTCAGGATGGCGGCGTCCTTTACACCGTCGTTACGGATGCCAATACCCAGTTTGACAACGGTGTGCCAACCGTTGGTAAACAAGTCGAGGTGCGTGGTCAATTAGACCAATCTGGCACAGTTTTTGCTGAGCGAATTCGTCCTTCGGACGGTAATGGGCAACAAGAACGCGACTTCAGAGGGATCGTGGTTGTTGCACCCGCCAATCAAATTGGTCAGTGGATCTTTCAGAATGGCCAGGGTGTGACACAAACGATCACGGCGGACGCGTATACGATCTTTGATCATGGCATCCCAGTCGTCGGCCAGTGGGCAGAAACCCAATCAACACCTCAGCAAAATGGCACCCTATTAGCAAAACGCATTCGCCCAGATGACTTTGAAACGCGCGAACTCGTGGCCCGGCTCTCAACAGGGGTGCTATCCAGCACGATTGCCAGCCGTTATGATCTGGTCCCAGAGTCCACCTTGTTGGCTTCGGGCAATATTTATCTGTTTACAACCCCAGATAGCGTGGAAGAAGATCGCACCCGCCAAATGGCTGCAGATCCTGATGTGATCTGGGCAGAACTTAACTTTGTGGGCCGGATCCCCACTGGTAACCCAGCGCGTGTCTTTCACTGGGGCGGCACAGATCCAAGTGGGTATGTCAATCAAAATGCCTTTAGCCAAGTCGATCTCGCGGCTGGCCTGGCCCGCTATCAGGGCCAGGGAAGTATTGTGGCGGTGCTCGATACGGGAGTGGATTTGACGCACCCAAGCCTGCTGGGTCATCTTGTGAGTGGCCGCGATATGGTCGCCGACGATGATATTCCGCAAGATGAAGGCGACGGCCTGGGTTGGGGACATGGCACTCACATTGCCGGGGTGATCGCCCAAATTGCGCCAGCGAGTCAGATTATGCCTGTGCGCGTGTTGGACAGCAACGGGCGCGGCAATACCTTTACATTAGCCTATGCGGTGGAGTGGGCCGTCAATCATGGCGCCAATGTCATTAATCTGAGCCTGGGCACTGATGCGGACTCGCGTGTCTTGCACGAAGCGATTGACAATGCCCTTCTGCATAACGTGGTGGTGGTGGCTGCGGCGGGTAATGATAACAGTAACGCCAAACGATATCCCGTTGGCTATGCCGGTGTGATCGGTGTCACAGCTGTGGATGGCGCAAATGTTAAGGCTGATTTTGCCAATTACGGCGCGACCTGGGTGGACATCGCTGCACCGGGCGTGGGGATTACCTCGACGATCATTACGGCGCAAGGCAGTGGGTATGCCAGTTGGAGCGGCACTTCAATGGCGACTTCTTTTGTAAGTGGCGCAGCGGCCTTGGCGCGTCAGAAATTTCCCCTAGCCAACCCGCTAACAATTACCCAAGTACTGCGTGCTACGGCGCGCAATATTGATGTCTTAAACCCAGCGTATGTGGGCCAAGTAGGTGGAATTTTAGATATTGGCGCGGCCTTGGCTGCCACGCCAGATGTGTCGAGCACCCCAACGCCGTTGGCGACCCCGACGCTTTCCCCCACTGCTCTCCCTTCATTCACGCCACCCCCCACGCCATTGCCAGGTGTGCAACAGGTGGGCAAGCTCTACTTGCCGTTTGTAAAAAAGCAGAATCGATAATTGGCAAGGGTGCCTTGATTAGGCATGGGGAATAGGGAATAGGGATTAGGGATTAGGGATTAAACGCTGCAAGTTTCTAATCCCGTATCCTGTTTCCCTATTCCCTGCATAACATAAGTAACTTCTCAGACGCCTGTTATTGAAATTGTTTGCGCACAACCGCTTTGCTGGTTGGGCCGGGGCTGCCTTGGGCTGGCTCAGTGGTGATGCCCATCGCCTGCAATGTATCCAAGGGTTGGGTAACAGGGAAGATCAGCAGACCAGCCCCGTTTGGATCAACGGTAAAAAGTCCGCCGCTGGCCCGTTTCCCATCGCGCAGCAGCCAGAGTTGATAGGCTTTATCGGGTGGAATCGTTGGAAACGAGCGGGCATATAAAACTGCGACGCCGGCTTCTGCATTCCATAAAACATCGGCGTGCGCTTCGCTGTTTTCTTGGGCCGGTGGCAGCGCCAACTCGTTCATCTTCTCGGTTTCTAACAAGACCAACAGGGCGCGATTTAATTCATCCTGCTTGGTGGTCAACTGCGTTTCAGTGGCCTGTAACTGACGATTTTGCGTGATGGCATAGACATTCAAGACCAATAGCAATAGAATCACGGTCGTGGCCGCAAGGTGATTGTAGGGCCCTTGCCAGACCAAATCGCGCAATCGACTCCACCACCGGATCGGTTCCGGCGCGCGCTCTGGTTGGCGCAGCGCCATTTGCAGCCGATTGGCCAGATGTGCGGGCGCTTGCACCGGCGGCGCGCTGTACAGCAGCGCATCGGCTAGTGCTGTATAATCTGACAGATCAGCCGCGGCCTTTGGGTAATTGGCCAATTGCGCCTGCATCAGTAGGCGCTCTTCGGCATCCACTGCCCCTACGCTATAGGCAGGAACAAGTGCTTCCACTGCGTCACTCACCGATAGGGTAGCATCGCTCTGGCCAAGATTATTGGATTCTGATGGCTCCTGTTCGCCAGGAGAAAATCGATCACTGTTCATTGAATCGTTATTATCGGTAAGAATTTATCGAGCACTCATCATTTGCATCGGCCAACAGATTCGTTAAAATTCAAAGAGCATGCATTGAATATTTGTAATTCTGCGCATGCCATAATAGACAACGTTGATCTACCACTGCTTAGATTTATTTATTAGATTTATTTAGCGGTGCAGAAGCACTTGCTCTTTAGCGATTTTCTTCCCATAACTGTCTTAACTTCTGCAAGCCCATCCGCAAACGGGTTTTGACTGTACCTAAAGGCAGATTAAGCGTTTGCGCTAGCTCGCTATGCGTGTAGCCTTGATAAAAGGCCAATTCGATTAAATGGCGTTGCTCTGCTGGCATTTGTGAAAGCAGGCGCGCCAGCAACTGCCCGTCGTACCAGTGCGGGTCATCGAATAGCGGCGCTTGCCCACTGGTTTCGCTAATGGCATCAAGCTGCTCGGACCGCGCTGGCGTATGGCGCTGTTCTTTGCGCAGCCGGTCGATTGCTGCGTTGCGTGTAATAGCCAATAGCCAACTGTTGAAGTGACCTAAGGCCGGATTCCAACGCGTGGGCTGTTGCCAAATTTTTAGAAAGATATCTTGGGTTACTTCTTCCGCCAGCCCAGGATTTTGCACCACGCGCAAAGCCAGGCTATAGACAAGACTGCCGTAAGCCTCGTAAAGTTCCATGAGGGCGCGCTCGTCTTGGCGAGCGATGCGTTGAATGAGATGAAGAGCGCCAGGGGCGGTGGCAATATAATGCACAGGTGCTATTGAACTGGATGATAGCAAGATTTACTCACGGTAGCTGAGCTCTCGGCTTGAGAATATAGAGCAATAATCGAGAAATTTCGAACCCAACCAAGGATAGACTACTAAACATTAATTATTTGGCAAGTGTAACATAGGTCATACTATGGGTCAATGTCCATAGAAAACTTGGCAACAAATTTTATGATTCAACCATGTCTAGCTGTCGAAAAGCTGCATCTGTCACCACCGTCGCTGCTGCCATGCTGCTCCGGATTTTTTCCTTTACCCTCTCAATTTCCAAAGCGTCATTTTTATTAGTCTGTAGTTCAACGCAATCCAAAAGCGCTCGTTGTCACGTTGTATATTACAGACCCAGTTTAGTCGCCAGCAGATACGTCATCGTGATTTTACGGCACCTTTGTATGTATCTGTGATCTGCTGAACTTCCTATTCTTTTCCCCAATTTTTTAACCTTACCGCTATGGAGGAGGAACCACAACCATGTCCAAAAGGATAAACCGTCTGTTGCTGATCATGACCTGCGCAAGTGCGTTCGTATTGGTGGCACTACTTTTCAGCGTAACGGGAACGCGTGCCCACGATGCGATGCCCGCCGCCAGCCCAGACACTGGCACAGCACCGGCCAGCCAAGTATTTGCGGCTAATCTTTCGAGTGCCAACGAAGTGCCAGCCACAGAGAGTATTGCGGCCGGGCGCGCCATCATGACTTTGGTAACCGACACTTTGCACTTTCGGCTCTTCGTGACAGATATTGACAAGATCACAATGGCGCATATTCATATTGGCGCGCCGGGTGTCAATGGCCCGATCATTGTCCCACTTTATAATGGGGTGGGAACATTTGACCCCGCGACCCCAATCAGCGGCACGGTCACGCTGAGTCCTACCCAAGTGGCCGACTTGCTGGCTGGGAATTATTATGTCAATGTCCATAGCCTAGATTTTCCTAACGGTGAAATTCGCGGTCAGCTCAATACATTTACGCCCCCCAAAGACTATAATGCCTTGCTCCTAGGCCGTAATCAGACCCCGCCCGTCACCACAGAGGCCAGCGGCATTGCCCGTTTAACACTGGTGGACACAGATACACTCAATTATCAACTATCGGTCTCCAATATTGTCAGTGTGACGGCTCAGCATATTCACTTTGGCCCAATCGGTGTTGCTGGCCCGGTGATCTTTCCGTTCCCAGGCACAGTAGGCCCTAATAATCCTCTCAGCGGTACGCTGACCTTAAACGCCCAGAATCTCTTGGATTTACTGACTGGTTATTACTATGTCAATGTGCATACCGTCGCCAATCCTGCGGGCGAAATTCGCGGCCAAATCGGCGGGCCACGGCTTTATCAGGCTAGTCTTTCCAGCGCCAATGAAGTCCCGGCTGTCCTCAATACACCGTCGAATGGCACTGCCATTCTCGGGTTGAGTGCCGACACGACAAAATTGTACTATCGCGTGAGTGTGGATAGCATTCAAAACATTCAGATGGCGCATATCCATCTGGGCAAACTAGGCCAAAACGGCCCGGTGATCTTCCCGCTCTTCCCCATCGGCACTGCCCCCTTTGCCCCCGGCGCGCCGATCAGTGGCACCTTGACCATTACACCTGGTCAGGTGACGGCCTTGATCACGGGAAATTATTATGTTAATGTGCATACCCCGAAAAACCCTGGTGGCGAAATGCGTGGCCAGATCAACCCCGCCACCCCACCCACACACTTTAGCGCGTTGATGACAGGCGCTGAGCAGGCGCCCCCCGTGGTTACAGATGGCTTAGGCGTGGCGCGGCTCACCTTGATGCCAAATCTAGACACGCTGCACTATACGGTAGCCGTCAGTGATATCACGGGGATTAACGCAGCCCATATTCACTTGGGCGCGCGTGGGCAGGCTGGCCCTGTAATCTTTCCTTTTAGCGCGGCAACTTTGGATGCCACACACCCGATTGGCGACGGTTTGCTGCTGGATGCTAAACAACTGGTGGATCTGCTGAGCGGCTACTACTATGTCAATGCCCACACACCTGCCCACCCCAGCGGTGAGATTCGCGGCCAAATTGGCGGAGCACACCTCTTCCATGCCACGTTAGCCGGTGCGCACGAAGTGCCGCCCGTCGACACACCCGCAACGGGTGAAGCGGTGCTGGCCCTCGGTGCCGATACGACGGCTTTGTACTATCGTGTGCTGGTCAAAGATATCAGCAACGTCGTTGCTTCGCATATTCATAAAGGGGTTGTCGGCCAAAATGGGCCGATCATTTACCCGCTCTATATGGGCGTCGGCATCTTTGATGCCGCTAATCCTGTCTCAGGCACATTGCCGATTAGCACCAGTCGAATCTTTGATTTAATGGCGGGTAACAATTACGTCAACGTCCATACCACAGCGCACGGCAGTGGTGAAATGCGCGGTCAGGTGCAATCGCTATTGCCATCCAACCATTTTGTTGCCACACTAACTGGCGCCAGCGAAGTGCCGACCAAGACCACCAGCGCGACAGGCTTAGCCACATTTGCGCTTGATCTGGATGCTAATCGGCTCAATTACACCGTGAATGTCACCGACATTATCAGCGTGACCATGTCGCATATTCACCTCGGACCGCTGGGCAAGAATGGGCCAGTTATCTACGGCCTGTTTGCAGCTACTAATGGCGCTGTGCTAGACGCCACCCATCCAGTTGGCGGTGGCATTACCATCAATGGCAAGGATCTCGTGGATCTGCTGACCAATTTCTGGTATACAAATGTTCACACCGTGGTCAATCCTGGTGGTGAGATTCGCGGCCAGATTATCGCCCAGCCGAATGTACATCTTCCGCTCATCAGTAAAAACTAACGGGTCTACCCTTGTAAAGACGTCATCTTCACGACGCACTGCTAATACTGGCTAGCCTAGCCCGTGGTTCACACCAAACGGTGAACCACGGGCTACTTTTATGAACTTATTTTATCGACACCGTACAAAAAGCGATCGCTGCTGCTGCCTGTGCTGGACGATTCAATATGAATTTGTAAGTAAACCGCAAGCAAAAAGGGGGCATAATCCGCTTACACTGAAGCTAATTCCAACCCATCTAAATTGACTTTTTCGTTGATTTATGCTATCATTGTAACATTCGTATTAATCGGATTAATATAAATAATCCATGTTATTTGGGCACAAAGGTGTGGCCTTTTATGATTGAATCCAGAATTGATTCGGAATTTCTTCAATATCTCTTCGCTCAAGGCTGCAAACCAGGTGATCGGTTACCCTCGCTCATTGAATTAAGCCAAAAGATCGGTGTCAGTGTCGGAAAATTACGCGAGCAGATGGAAGTTGCGCGCATGTTGGGCTTGATCGAAGCCAGCCCGCGGCGTGGCATTACCCGCACGGCGTATGACTTTTCGCCGCCAGTCCGTCTGAGTTTGTTGGCCGCCCTGGCCATTGATTGGCGTTATTTCGATGCGTTTAGCAGTCTGCGTAGCCATCTAGAAGTTGCCTATTGGGATGAAGCCGTTGTGTTATTGACGGCAGAAGACAAAGAACGGCTCTCGGCTTTGGTGCGTGTCGCGCTGGAGAAACTCAACCAGGTACGCGTTCAAATCCCCTACCAAGAACATCGTGAGTTTCACCTAACCATCTTTCGCCGTTTAAAAAACCCTTTCGTGATTGGTATTCTAGAAGCCTATTGGGATGCCTACGAAGCGGTTGAACTCAATACATACGCGGATTACGCCTATTTGCAAAAAGTCTGGCAATACCACGCGCAGATTGTTGAAGCCATCTGCGCCGGCGATATTGTCCAGGGTAAATTGCTCTTAGTCGAACATATGGGGCTTTTGAGTAGCCGCGGTATTTCGATGGAGACACGGCCCAGCCCCATGGCATTTGGTGTGCCAACCTGATCGCCAGGCTTGCAAAACAGACAAAGTATTGATCATTTGCTGACAATTGCAAGCTAATTTTATGATAAATCTATTTTAAGCTTTACTGTTCCTATTTATACAAGCCTAGCCAATGGAGGAAGGCCATCAATGACAGTTTTAGTGCAAGAATCACCCGAAGTAACAAAACGAGAAAAAATTGTTAACGATTTTAATATTAACGTCGCCACGGCGAATGGTTCTGGGAGCCAGACCAGCAACAGTTTGCTGATTCGTTCGCTCTTCAAGATGGGGATCCCGATCACAGGTAAGAATTTATTCCCTAGCAATATCCAGGGCTTGCCGACTTGGTACAACATCCGTCTGAGCAAAGATGGCTACCTGGCACGCCGTGAAGCGGTTGAAATTATGATCTGCATGAATGGCGCCACAGTGGCCGAAGATATGGCCAGCGTTGCGCCCGGTGGCATTATCCTCTATGACGAAGTGCTGCCGATTGCCGCCCATCGCAAAGATGTCGCCTATTATCCGATGCCTGTCAAAGAGTTGGTGAAAGGGGCAGATCTGCCCTTTGCCTTGCGCGATTACGTGGCCAATATGGTCTACGTTGGTGTCATTGCCTATCTGTTAGAAATGGAAATGGCCGAGATCAAGGCCGCGTTGGAATGGAATTTCCAAGGCAAGCCTAAGCCAATTGCCCTCAACTGGGATATGGTGAATCGCGGCTATAATTGGGCCGTGGAAAATTTGACCAACAATCAACCCTATCGTGTTGAGCGGATGACCGGTTACAATGAAGGCAAAGTGCTGATCGATGGCAACACTGCGGCTGGGCTTGGGGCGCTGTTCAATGGTCTGACGGTGCTGGCCTGGTATCCAATTACGCCCTCTTCGAGTTTGGCCGACGCGATCAATCAATACGCGCCGCAATTGCGCCAAGATCAGAACACGGGCAAATCCACCTTAGCCGTCGTCCAGGCCGAGGATGAATTGGCCGCGATTGGTATGGTAATCGGTGCTGGTTGGGCCGGCGCCCGCTCGATGACCTCGACTAGTGGTCCTGGCATCAGTTTGATGTCAGAATTCGCGGGCCTGGCCTATTTTGCCGAAATCCCGGCTGTGATCTGGGATATTCAGCGCATGGGGCCGAGCACTGGTCTACCCACCCGCACGAGCCAGGGCGATATTTTGAGCGCCTATTATCTCAGCCACGGTGACACCCGTCAGGTTTTGCTCTTCCCTGGCACGCCCAAAGAATGTTTTGAGATGGCAGGCAACGCGCTTGACCTGGCCGAACGTTTACAGACGTTGGTCCTCGTGCTCAGCGATCTCGACTTGGGGATGAATCTTTGGATCAGCGACGAATTTGATTATCCCGAGACGCCCTTTGATCGCGGCAAGGTGTTGAGCGCCGAACAACTCAAAGATTTGGGCGGCAAATGGGGTCGTTATCTGGATGTGGATGGTGATGGCATCGGTTATCGGACGATTCCAGGCAATGCCCATCGCATGTCTGGCTATTTTACCCGTGGCACAGGTCATACCCCCTATGCCACCTATAGCGAACGCTCTGATGACTGGGAGAATAATCTCCATCGCCTGGCCGTTAAGTTTGAAACGGCGCGCACCCTGGTGCCCAAGCCGATCGTCGAAGAAGTTGAAGAGGCGAAAATCGGGATTATCAGCCTCGGCAGCAACGATCCGGGCGTTCAGGAAGCACGGGCTCGTCTGCGCACGGCTGGCATCGAAACCAGCTATTTGCGCTTGCGTGCTTTGCCGATTAACCAAGACGTGCGCGACTTCATTGCCCTCCACGACAAAGTGGTAGTCGTCGAGAACAACTATGATGGCCAATTGCACAAAATTTTGGTGACCGAAGAGATCCAGCACGCGACGCGTCTGATCTCGGCCGCCAAGTGTGATGGTATGCCATTGTCGGCGCGTTGGATCAGCGAATTTATCAAGCAAGTGGCTGCATAAGGGGACATTCCCTAGCCCTCCCTGTAGGCGAGAGTTAGGGAAAGGTCGAGTCAGCCCTTACATTATAGAATCTAAAGGAACTAAACATGACGACCGCACAATCAAGACCAATGCCAGCGCCCAGAGTCGCCAAGACCAATGCGCTCGGTTTAGATAAAAATGAATACAAAGGCCGCGACTCAACGCTCTGCAAAGGCTGTGGCCACGACAGCATCAGCGCACGCATTATTAACGCCGCCTGGGAGCTGGGGTTAGACCAACAGCAGATCATCAAATTGAGCGGCATCGGGTGCAGCAGCAAGACCCCCGCTTACTTTCTCGGCGCCAGCCACGGCTTTAACTCCGTGCATGGCCGCATGCCCTCGGTTGCAACCGGCGCCATGCTAGCCAATCGCACCCTGATCGCCGTGGGCGTCAGTGGCGACGGCGACACCGCTTCGATTGGGATTGGCCAGTTTAAGCATGCAGTGCGCCGCAATTTGCCCCTGGTCTATATCGTAGAAAATAATGGCGTCTATGGCTTAACCAAGGGTCAGTTCAGCGCAACGTCAGACAAGGGTCAAAAGCTCAAGTATGCTGGTGTCAACCAATTGCCCTCGCTGGATGTTTGCGTAGAAGCCTTGGCCGCCAATGCCACCTTCGTGGCGCGCAGCTTTGCTGGCGATGCGAAACAGGTGGAGACCTTATTAAAAGCCGCCTTAAGCCATAATGGTATGGCGGTGCTCGACATTATCAGCCCGTGCGTCACCTTTAACAATGCCGAAGACTCTAACAAGAGCTATCCTTGGGGCAAAGAACATGAAATCCCGCTCCAAGAGTTAAACTTTGTGCCGCGCATGGAAGAGATCACGGTTGATGATTATGATGATGAACAAGAAGTCCAACTCCATGATGGCTCTTGGCTCAAGCTTAAGAAACTCGATACTGATTACGACCCAACCGACAAAATGTCGGCCTATCGGATATTGGAAGAGTCGCGCCGCGAAAATAAGATGTTGACTGGTCTTTTCTACATCGACACCAAACAACCCAACATGATCGATCTGTTGAATCTGACTGACACCCCGCTGGCTCACATGACTGAAGCGGAAACGCGCCCAAGCCGCGAAGCCTTACAAAAGGTAATGGCCGATTTGTAAGCACCTGCTCTTTGCTGGGCAAATTGTTTATGCGTTTGTCGATTGAGTAGTTGCACACGATTTGTCGCGAATGAAGAGGGCGGATTACGCAATCTGCCCTCTTTTTATTGGAGATCTATCTTATGCCAATTATTAGGCTTGACCATTGTGTGATCCATGTCTCGGATTGGGGGCGCTCGAATCCATTCTATCAAAATGTATTGGGGGCGGAAGTGCTGCCAGCGGGGGAAGGCTGGATCTATCGCTTTGGGACGCAACAACTAAACGTCCACGGGCCAGGGGTTTTGGCAATGCCCGTGGCGCGCATCCCTGTGCCGCCTGGTGGTAGTGACTTATGTTTTGTCTGGCCTGGACCGATTGAGGAGGCCCAAGCACACCTGAGCGCCCAGGGAGTGTAAGACTGAATAGAGGGTACAAGCCCGCCAGTATCGACGGGCTTGTACCCTCTATTCAATTGTCGATAGCAGAAAAATACACCTCAAAGAGCGCTTTCTAGCAGTGGGCGTAAACGTTTGGCGAGTTTGGTATTTTCGTGCCGCCGGTAGAGGGCAATGACAGTGGGCGCGTCAATCAGATCAGAAAGATTGCCGGCCACGTAATCGATTTTGTCATTGACTTCGCTGAGCAAGATTCTGGCGGATTGTTCGTGGCAACGCAAAGCCTGGGCAATTTGTCTAACGGTGAACTTCTTGGTCATGATAGGTAGCCTCCTGAGCAAATACGTGGATGGAAAATTGTCAGAAAGGTCAAAGTGACCGGAGAAATATTTATTTAATGGGTTCCAACAAAGCCATGCACTCTATCAAGTTTATGGTTTATTGGAGCGCCAAGCATTGGAGCAATACTGAGCATCGGTGGCATGTTGTAGGCAACAGCATTTAATTATCTGTGATAATAGGCTAGTAATCCGCGCTTGTCAATAGGTTAAAAGACGTATCTTTGGGCCTATCTTTTGGCCTATCTCCTTACGGAAAAGGCGAGACTAATGGGATGTGCTTGTTATAAAGAGGTGTGAAACGGTAAGCGCAGCAGATTCGAACGTTGTTTAACCACCGTCAGCATATTCGCCGCGCAATTCAACGGGCAACAAAGCAGCCATGGCCTGCATGATTGTGCCGGTGTGTTCGCGCACCACGCTGGCATCGTTGGTATCGCCGGTCACGGTGAGCGGGGGGCCAAAACGGACAATTACTTCTGGTCGGCGTAAGCGGCGGCCAAGGCCGCGCAAAATTTTGTCGGAATTGATGACGACCATCGGGACTACTGGCGCAGCGGCCTGCATGGCAATGCGCGCCGCGCCGGTCTTTCCGCGTTGTAACATGCCTGTGCGGCTGCGTGTCCCTTCGGGAAACATAGCGACAACCCGCCCTTCACGCACCCGATCCACCGCGGCCCCAATGGCGCCCGTATCACTTTGGCCACGACGCACGGGAAAGACGCCTGCTGCGTTAAATAATTTGGTCAACAGTGGATGCCAGCCAAAGATTTCCATCTTGGCCATAAAGTGGACCTGGCGTGGCGAGATCATGCCGAGTACAATGTAATCTGGCCCTGGGTTGTGGTTACAGACGAGCACACACCCACCTTGGGCCGGTAAATAGTGGCTACCCTCAACCGTGAGTTTGCAGAATAAGGGCCTGATGAGTTGTGCAAGGACTACCAAAAATTTCCAGAGCCCAGAAGCATCGCTTGGCAAAATCACAATGTTGACCCTTCTTGAATAATTTGTTGGTATATCTGGTTGCCTAGGATGATTGCAGTTGCCCTGGCAAGGCGATTAATTGATCTGACGGCGGGTTTCTTCAATGCGCCGAAAAATGTCGATCACTTGACGATCTTGCGGGTCGGGCTTGGCGACGCTCTCTTCCATTTTTTCCTGTTCAAACGCGACCATCAATTGGCCGGTCAAGAAGAAATAGTGGCGTAGATCGCGGGCCGCTGCTTCCCAGTTCTCATAGGATTGATGGAGGATGCCGCGATCGCGCCATAATAGGGCGTTGGCTGGATCAAGCACGAGCAGATAGTCCATCACGCGGGTGGCCATCAAAAAGTCTCTTTTATTTAAATAGATGCCACGTAAATTATTTAAGATCCGCTGGGCGACGACTGTGGCCGACACGGCTTCGTAGGCATCTGGGGGTAGCTTGATTGGCTGCGAAAAAATGCGCGCAAGATAGTCGGCGGCATCTTCGGGCGCCAAGACTGCGCCATTGAAGGGATCCAGGAGCCAAATACCGGCTTCATCTTGGTAGCGCGCCATAAAATGGCCGGGGAAACCGATGCCCGCAATATCGACGTTAATGCGTCGTCCGATCACCATACAGACCAAACTTAGCATAATCGGCAAGCCTTGACGTCGTTCCAAGACAATATTCAAGAAGCTATTCTCGGGCTCATAATAGTTGTCTCGGTTGCCGGTAAAACCAAGTTCCTCGTTGATTAGGTGCAAAAAGTGCATGGCGCGTGCTTTGCCTGGGGGGATGCTAAATAAGCTCTGTTGCACAATTTGGGCCATCTCATCGAATTGCGCCAAATATTGGTTGATATCCAGTTGTGGATAAGCCAGACCCGCAATGGCAAGCGCTAGCTGTTCCGGCGCAGGTGTGCTGCGTTTCAGTTCTTTGGTAAATTGTTTGACGAAATCCATAAGATTGAACAGGGTTTAGATAGTGATTATCGCGACGATTAACCACTTTTGACGAACTTTTTGACGACTACATTCTCCAATGATCAATGAACAAAATTATAGCAGTGCGCGCTGCCGCTCGATTTCTTGTTGTAAGATGCGGCGCAGCACAGCAATCGTTGTCGCATAGGTGGCATCGACCCCATAATAGCTCAGACTTTTACTGAGCAATGTCTGGCGGCGACTGATCGGGGTGTCACTGGCATAGTGAATCAGGCCAATGTCGTAAGGCGCGTTAATAAACAAATTCACAATTTCATTCAACGGATAGCGACGAGGATAGACATCTTCATAGATGGCGCTGAGATAAGGCCCTGCTTCCATCTCAATATCGGTGTAACCTTCTTCGTAAAAGATGTGCATGAAGTCGCGGTTTTGCAAAATTGTCCCGCGGACGGTCACCGACTTCTGGTTGTCAAAGACTGTACCGAAATTAAGAAATCTAGCCACATCCTGCGCCGAGAAGCAATTGCGGAATAGGTAGGAATTGCGCGAATGTTCGTCGTAGACCACATTGGGGATCATGACGTCGCCGACGCGGCCATTGAGGGTGGCTGCTTTGCCCAGCAGATAGACACCCAAAATGCGACCGACCGCTGTGCTCATTTGGCTGAAAATATGATACGCCGCCATGCCCAGCGGGTAGTCAATATTGAAGATCAGCGCATCGCTTTGGTGCAACAGCGCCCACTCTTCCTTACTACAAAATCGCAAGCGGGGATCAACACGATCCCATTCCAGCCGGCGCATATCGATGATCTGAGCTTCTACATCCAGGCAATGGGGATCGCTCACTCGGGTCACGCCGGCTGCCATTTCAAACTGCGCCAACCGTGCATGCAAGTGTTTATGGTTAATGTAGGGGCGCAATAAGTAGTAGAGGAAGTTAGGCACATGACCGTTTTCATCTTTGGGCAAACGTTCATATTCGGCCAACAGCTCTTCGGGGTTCTCTTGTTGGACAAAATCAATTAGCTCACCTTGCAACTCCTGGGCAAAGCCGCTGATCAGGTTGACCGTGCTATGAACATTGCTGCTGACAAAATAGACCGGGCGCTCTGACAGATCGTGCGGGCTGGCCTCGGCCACGGTGCTCCACCAGTATTGAACACTACGCCGGTAATCGCTCAAACCACTGCCTAAGACCGTCACCCGCATATCCATCCGTTCGACAGCCGCCTTTTGCAAATGGGTAATCAATTGCTGGCTGGGCCAGACTTGGCGTAATTTGGCCAGATCGGCTTCGTTCAGATTAAGCGTTGCGCTGATCTCTTGCACCAAATCGATCGGCGGTGCGCCGTGTGTTGCTTTGTATTCCAGCAGGCGGGTGCGCAGCGAACCATTGCTGAGCCGATAATGCAATTTGTTCCACTCAATTTGTAAGGTTGTCAGACAAGGAATTAGATCGTCAATATCGCTGACGCTGGCCACAAAAGCTGCAAGCGTGCTCGTTTCTGCATTAAAGTAAAGTTTGCGGCGGCGGGCGCGCGCTTTGACCGCCTGCCAGGTTGTCACCGGATAGCCACTGCGTACAAAGACATCTTCCATCTGCCCCATGACCATCAACTTTGTTTCCAAAATACAGTCGGGCAGCCGTAGCGCCGAGTAGACCAATGCGGAGACATCGATGTCCGGGCTGGCTGCTTGTTGATGCAAGCTGGAATTCATTGCCGCATGGGTCTCTTCCAAGCTTCGAATGCGCACCGGTGCGCTGCTGCGCAAAAGCGAATAATAGGTGCGAATATAAAGCTCGATTTCCTCATTATGGACAACCGGCATGGTGCGGACCATTAAATGTACCTCAAATAATCAGGCAAGGTTGATTGGCGCTTTTGATGTATGCGCTAAGATCGGTAAGATAAACCTTTGTCAAGAGCCACAAAATTGCAATGTATGCTTAATGTCAAAGTCTGCTACGGGCAAAGTATACCACGATTCGCTTTTCTCGCACATGTACCGCCACGAGCTAAATGTCAGAATAAAGTCATTTGGCCTGGTTCCTCCGGTGTCTGTGAGGTGGGCGGTACCCAAGCTGGCAAGGGGATCAAGGCGGCCAACCGTTCTTGGAGACGGCGTAGGCTGGCCGGCGAATGACCCTCGTAAGGATTATGCATATAACCATAAATGTCTACCTGGCTATGATGCAACTGAGCCAAACGCTGCGCCCATAGATCCAGTTGGGTGTCACGCGGGGCCACTAGCGCATTATCCTCTTTGGGGCCATTCTTGTCGTCACCAATCCAACGCAGCATGCAAAAAACCGGCGCGATCTGGGTCTGAATGAGTTCTAGCCAGGTTTCATACAAATCTGGCGTATGGACACGGTCAACCAAAACAAACGCCATCCCGCGTTCCGCCAAATAGCGGGCAAAGGCTGGCGTCATTAAATCGCTGGCCCGCACTTCCACCGCCAAGCGCAAATCATGGCTTTGTCCAGCTAACCAATCGACATAGCTCGCCAGCGCCTTGCCCTCGCGCTGGCGCGTGAAATCGGGCGGTAATTGTAGAAAGCTGACGCCTGCTGCCGGTCCTAAGGAGCGCAGTACATCTAAAAAGATCAGGGTCTCTTGTTGACAATTAACGAGGCGCTTTTGATGGCTGATCTGCTGGGGGAATTTTAGTGTAAACGTAAAGTCTGGCGGCGCTGTTTCCACCCATTTAATCAGCGTTGTCGGTTGGGGAATGGCATAAAAGCTGGTGTTGACTTCAACTGTGTTAAACTGGCTTGTATAGTAGGCTAATTGTTGATCTCTGGGTAATTTTTCGGGATAGAAGACGCCACGCCAGCCATCAAAAATCCACGAGGATGTACCTAGCGCAACGCGGGCTGCATTCTCTTCTGAGCGGTTATTTTTCATAGTAAATTATAAAAGTGAACAAGTCTATTGGGTGTTAATGGGTCCACTCGTCATAAATCTTGCGCATTCTGTACAATTTGGCGTTCAACTTGTTGAGTGTCTTTGTGCAAAATGTACATTGAGATCGCTAAGTACCTGTATTATTATACCATAATATACCTTGTGCCCTCTTGTAAGCGAATTATCATACCCAAATTAATAGATTTCATACGCATAGTACTTGATGAATTATAGGCACAATTTTAAGCTGCACCTACAATGCATCAACAATTTTAAAGGAGATCGCTGGTGACTAAGAAGATTGAAGCATTTATTCGGGAAGAAAAATTTGAAGAAGTTAAACAAGCTTTATACGATATTGGGATTGTGGGCATGAATGTCGTCGAAGTGCATGGGCATGGTCGACAGGGCGGTGTCACGCTCGCTTGGCGCACCGGCACCTATAAAGTGGACATGCTGCCCAAGTTCCAACTAAACGTTGTGCTCAGTGATGACAATGTTGACAAAACTGTGGAAACCATTCGTAAGGCGGCCTATACCGGCGAACAAGGCGACGGCGTTATTTTTATTTACCCAGTCGAGGAAGTAGTTCGCATCCGTACCAATGAACGGGGCCGCGACGCACTAACCTATGAGGATGATATCGACGTACGCAAGGGTAAGACCACCGCTAAGGCGCGTTAGTTCCTGTTTGCGCAATGGCAATAACGATTCAACCGGCGTATTCTAGCTGAGCCTGGCATAAGGTGCGATTAACTGTAAAAAATCTAAGCGCTAAAGCAGGGCTTAGTCACTTACTGGATTTTGTTTGCTCTGTAACGTAGCACTTTTGCAAAGCGGGATGGCATATGCCACCCCGCTTTGTATTGGCCCTATTTGTTTGGTATTTATTCCGTTTAGGGCCATTTTTAAAAAAAGAGCCTATAGAAACTTTGGTTTCTTTGTGCGAATTGTATATAGATTCTATTTTTGAATCCAGTTAGTATCGTAAATTGTAATAGCCTTGTAAGGAAAGGCCTAGCTATACCTATCTGTGAGCATAAGACAGGTAGCCAATATGAGTAAAGCTTTTCCGAAAAATAAAAGAATCCTTTTTAATCAAAAAGGCCCAAGCCGTGCCAAGGAAGTCCTGCAAGGCCGCAATATCTATTTTTCGGAATGGCTAAAGCGCTAACACTTTCTGGCAAGGCGTGCCAAGTTATCTACTTTACCCCTAAAGCCTCGATGGTATCTAAAGTAGGCGTAACCGGCGAACATTGTTGACAATGTGCGGCTAGAGAAGTTTTGTCATTTTTCAGTGCAGTATCTAAAAAAATGACGCGCTACGTCGCATTTATCTATCTTACTCAACTCAAATTAATGGAGGAAACACCAAGTGGAAGCGATCGATACTGGAGATACAGCCTGGGTGCTTATCTCGACTGCCCTCGTTACGTTGATGACCCCCGCCCTTGCTTTTTTCTATGGCGGCATGGTCCGCAAGAAAAATATTTTATCAACCCTGAATCTTAGTTTTATCACAATGGGGTTGATTGGCCTGCAATGGGTGCTAATCGGTTACTCGTTGGCCTTTGGCACCAGCATTGGCGGTTGGATTGGTGGCCTGGATTATTGGGGCTTGCGGGGCATCTACGGTGAACCGAGTGACACCTATGGCACGACCATTCCGCATATGGCCTTTGTCGCTTTCCAAATGACGTTCGCCGTAATCACGCCGGCCTTGATTACCGGCGCCTTTGTAGAACGTGTGCGCTTTAAATCGTTTATTGTTTTTACCCTGCTTTGGGCGACGCTGGTCTATGATCCCGTCTGTCACTGGGTATGGAACGTCGGTGGCTTTTTCTTCCAATTAGGGGCGCTCGATTTCGCCGGCGGCACGGTTGTCCATATCACAGCTGGCTTTTCGGCGCTGGCTTTTGCGCTTTCGATCCGTCAGCGCCGGGGTTTTGGCAAAATTGCCATGCCGCCCCATAACATTCCCTACACCGTGTTGGGGGCAGGGCTGCTCTGGGTCGGCTGGTTTGGGTTTAACGGTGGCAGCGCGCTGGCTTCGAATGGCCTGGCCGTGGTGGCCTTAGTCAATACCAATACCGCGGCTGCTGCGGCGGCTGTTGTTTGGATGTTGTTGGCCTGGCGCGATAAACGGCCAAGTGTACTGGGCATTGTCACCGGCGCTGTGGTTGGTTTGGTGGCGATTACGCCAGCCTCAGGCTTTGTCACACCATTGTCGGCCATGATCATTGGGGCATTGGCGGCGCCGATCAGCTATTACATGATTCAATTCGTGCACCATCGCGGGTTGGATGAATCGTTGGATGTCTTTGCCTGTCATGGCATGGCGGGTACCTTTGGCGCATTGGCCACAGGGCTCTTTGCCACCACGACCATCAATGCCGCCGGGCGCGATGGGTTGTTTTATGGCAACCCCATGCAACTTCTGATTCAACTTGAGACCGTGGTCGCCTCCGCCGCTTTCGCTTTTGTCGTAACCTTTATCCTGACAAAATTGATCGATGCCGTATGGGGGCTGAGTGTTTCGGTCAACGAAGAGGAAGTTGGCTTGGATCTGAGCGAACATGGTGAACGGGCGTACGATTAGGTAGCATGAAAATTCAGCTGCCGTAGATTAGTTGCTGAATTGGTCACAGGCTATTTGTAGAAAATTGTTTGAGCATAGGGCGGGGTTTTGTTGCTGGCACTTCACGACGCAACGAAACCTCGCTCTACTTCTAGGCTGGCCAGAGCAGTGGCGCAATAATCGCGATCACCAGCGCGGATAGGATCGTTAATAGGCCCCCCACGCGGACAAAATCCATAAACTTATAGCGTCCCGGCCCATATACAAGTAAATTGCCATGATGACCAGTTGGGGTGAGGCAGGCTGTCACCGCAGCCATTGCGACCGTGACAACATAGGCTTCCGGTGGGCGCCCTAAGCTTTGCGCCAAAGCAACCGCAATTGGCGCAAAGAGCGCCACGGTGGCGGCATCAGACATTAGTTGAGTAACAAGCCCGACAACCGCATAGATTACTAGCAGGACAGCCAGTTCGGGCCAACCTTGCACGAACTGTTTTAACAGGCCCGCGAGCAATTTGGCAGTGCCAGTCTGTTGCATCGCGAGTCCCAACGGAATTGCTCCGGCAATAAAAACGTAAATTCGTACTTCGATGGCCCGATAAGCCTGACGCGGCGTCAGACAACCCGTCAAGACAATCGCTGTCGCACCGGCCAGTGACGCGATTTCGAGCGGCAAAATGTTAAATGCCGTCAACAGAATGGTGGCCAGCATAATGCCACCGGCCCAAGGCGCCTTCTGGCGCAACCGAGGTTCACCCCCGAAGGGCATAAGCATGAGAAAG
>JAPLGZ010000178.1 GCA_026389895.1 Chloroflexota bacterium
GCCTTGCATGCGGACCTTTTCCCAGAGCCAACTGGTGCGAATAAAGTTGGTAATGACGTTGATCGAGCCATGATAATGATAGCCTAGATCATAGATGTTGGCGCCTTTGCCGACATAGTTGACCTGTGCCGGGATGATCAGCCCTTCGGGCGTCGTATCAAAGCTTGGTGTCCAACGCTGTTGTTGCGGCGCTGTGATGGGTAGGGCGCTTAAAAAGTCGCGCAGCTGTGGCTCGAAACGGGCCCAGTTGGTGGCATCCAGCGTCACATTACAGAGCATACCACTGCGGTTGAGCAGGTGTTGCCGCACAGCTTCCAGCTTTTGGACCACGCCTGGCCAATCGGTTTCAATATCCTTTTCTAATTGGCGTAAGAAAAAGAGATAACTCAAGCCGCCCATCTGCTCTGCGATCCAATCCGCCGTATTAAAGGCCGCGCGCAAACGGCCACTGACCACACTATGCCCAGATGGGACAAGTGAGGACTCGCTGCGCGATTTGGTCTTGAGCACGATCTGGCGGAAGCGCTCTTGGTTGTCGAATTTGACGGTCAGCAGCATGTCACGCATAATCGCCAGCATCTCTTGCGCCTGGGAGATGGTCGCTTTACCGTGCAAGAAGAACCAGGCGGCGTTATCGTCATCGGGTGTTTTGCGCAGCGACGACACCATTGTAGACGGCGAGATGCCACCGGTTTTGCGCCCAATCCGTTGTGATAACTTGACGTAGTCTTCCGTCTCGGTGCCCATTTCTACCAAAGAGCGCCCAAAGAGATGGACATAAGGCAGCAACGCCTGGGGCAGCGTGTGCATGTTCAGCCCGATGTCCAGATAAACAATGCCATTGGTAAAGAGATCGTGAAACAGAATCCGGCTATCATGGGCATCAAAGATATCAATCGGAATCGTCTTATTCGTTTTCTCCAGGTCACCTAACTTTAAGGTGGGCAAAGCCGCCAAAGTGGCGGGATCATCGGGTGCTTCCTGCCGCTGTTTCAGCGCTTGCATGTTCTGGATAATCGCCTGGACATCCGCCTCTTTCAAACGCGCCCGCGCTTCTTCGAGGCGGGCTTTTTCGGCCGCATTCTGGCGTTGATTGAACTCGGCGTCGGGCTGCAAAATAACCGTTGTGCGGTGGGTGTTTTGCAACAGATAGGTGCGGATCAGGTTTTGTAAATAGTGCGGATCCGTTTGTAGATTGGCTTTGAGCGCCGCCAACGGCGCTTCATACGCCAGCGGCGCTAATGGGTCGTGGCCATAAAGCCAGGTGCTCATGGCCCGCATCATCAAGCTTAGCCCACGCGGGTAAGAGCCCGTGTTATTCTCGCGTAAATGAAATTCGGTCGTGTTGAGCGCCGATTCCACCATCTCTTGTTCGATACCTTCGTCCGCCAACTTGGCCAGCGTGTCCAAGATCAGTTTTTCAACCTGCTCCGCATCTTCCAGGCGAATCCCTTTCATACCGACGGCAAAGGTCATCTGGCGCAAGCCGGCGCCCAAGCCACCACCGGTCACATCTTCGCCGAGACCCGAATCCAGCAACGCTCTGCGCAGTGGCGACGCCTGTGTGCCAACAATGGCGTCGGAGAGCAAATCGAGGCCAAAGGTGAGCGCCGGATTGTCATTTTCCGGCAAGAGCCAGTTCAACTGCACGATGCCTTTTTTGCTCGAATCACTGTCCGCATCGACACTATAAGGTTGCACCAGGCGCTTGGGCGCGGCAAAGGTTGGTTGGAGCGCTACCGTGCCGTCGACTTTAATCGGTTGAAATTCACGCAACACCTCGTCCAAACGGCGCAACCGTTCTGCTGGGTCGTCATCCCCATAGAAATAGAGCAGGGCATTGGACGGATGATAATAGGTGGCATGAAACTCTTTAAACTGGGCATAGGTCAGGTTGGGAATCTCACTGGGATCGCCACCCGAATCGTTGCCATAGATATTATCGGGAAAGAGCGATTGTTTGCTGTAGCGATAGAGCATGCTGTCCGGTGACGAATAGGCACCCTTCATTTCGTTGAATACAACACCTTTGTAGACGAGCGGCGCATCGGGACTTTCCAACTCATAGTGCCAACCTTCTTGATCGAGGTGATGCGGCGTGATTAACGGATGAAAGACCGCATCTAGGTATACATCCACCAAGTTATAGAAATCTTGCAAATTGGTGCTAGCCACCGGATACGCGGTGCGATCTGGGTAGGTCATCGCATTGAGAAACGTTTTCAGTGAGCCTTTAATTAACTGGACAAAGGGCTCTTTCAAGGGATATTTGCGCGACCCGCCCAGCACACTATGCTCCATAATGTGGGCAATGCCGGTGGAATCGGCGACCGGCGTGCGAAACGTGACGCCAAAAACTTTGTTTTCGTCGTCATTTTCCATCGAAAGCAACTCGGCGCCAGTTTGGACATGTCGATAAATGCGCGCGAGTGTGTTTAGTTCAATAATTTTTTCTTCACGAATTAATTCAAAACCGTGAGTTATCGTCATAATATCTCCTTGTGTTTTCCTGTCTGCGCAACTTCAATTGATACATGAGCATTCCGGCAATGTATCGACAAGCCGAATAAATTCTGGCAACGCCTGCAGCGTCATTTCCAAACCAGCGCGCAACTCGCCACGTGGTTCGCCGATCGGTTGGTCTACACTGCGTTCGCCAATCGTGACCAGGCCCGCGTAACAGATGCCTAATTCGTTGGCGAGCGCTACCTCGGGGGTCAGATTTGACCCCAGCACATCGGCGCCAAAGAGCCGAAACATGCGCGCTTCGGCCTGCGTCTCGCGGCGGGGTCCGTCAACGCCTAGATAGACGACTTCAGGTAGCTTTGGTAATACTTGATGGAGCGCTGCAATCATTTGCGGGCAAAAAGGTGGCTGTGGCAAATTCAGCTCTGCCGTCTGCCGATCAATCATTTTCATATGTTTGTCGGTGAAGAAAGTGGCTGGCTGGTGCCGCGTCCAATCAATATAATCGGTGGCCACCGTACTCTGGCCGCGCCGCAAAATTGGATTTAAGGCAACGCCTTCATCCCAGGTCAGCACCTGTTGCAAATTTAACATGCCGGCCGCAAAAAGCGTTGCGCGCGGGTCCGTGCGGGTGGGCAGCCCTGTATACGGCCCCACCCAAACCGCGGGCTGATTGGGAGCCACACGCAAGGCTAGTGGCCCAAATTCACCATACGGAGTGAGAATTTTTCGTTCTTCTACCACCGTACCTAGCACGTCAAGCGCTCTAGGTGGTAATAGGACAGCGATCAGAATGAGAAGTTTGGCATTTTGCATAATATTAGATACTTGATGTTTAGGATTTAGTTATAGTAGACGATGACGGCACTAACTTCAAGTACCTATCCTCCAATTGACCATTTTAGCCGGCTGATTTGTGCGCTACTTGCTAGAATCACTACGGTTAATGCTTTACTCTGCCCGCCAGATGGCGTACGCCGCCAGTGCGCGTATGCAAAAACTAATAAGCAAGGCGGTGGAAAGGTCAACCTCTTTGGCCAACCAAGCGCCACCGAGCGAACCAAGCAAAACCGCAGCATTCAGGGCTAAATTATACCACGCCAGATACGCAGGCCGATCGGTGTTTGGCACCTTTTCTAGCAGATAATTGCCCACCGCGCCACCCACGATCGACCAGGCCGCGCCCCCAATCAGTGAGGCCAATAGGAAAGCGGGTAGATTGGTTGTAAAGGCTGTGACCAAAGGGTGGAGACTCATCAATAAAACCCCAAAGACCATCAGCGTATGATTGCCCCAGCGCTTAACCAGATGGCTGATTTGCAGCGAGCCAATCAGCACGACAAAATTGAAGGCCGCCGAGCCAATACTAATCGCACCATCCGAAAGGTGCAGGGAATTTACCCAGTAGAGTGGAAAAACTGAGGTTGGCAGGAATTGGGCAAAATGAAAGAAAAATAACGCGCCAATCACTTTTCCATAACCACCCCGCAACACCTCCATGCGTAAGAGGTTGGTGCCACGTGCAAACGCCCGCAAGGCCACGCCGCCGCGGCCCGTCATGCCCATGCCACGCATATCGCCTGGCCGGGCCTGATCACCAATTACACCGCGAATCTGGGGTGGTCCTGGCACGGTTTCACCGGTCACATGCCGTAGATGCCAGAGTTGCAACGTGCTCATCGCCGCGCCGCCAACCCCCAGCCAGAAAATAATCTGATAACCCAAATTGAGCGGTGCATGATCGAGAATGTACCCGGAGACGATCGAAGTAATAACAAAAATCAGGGCGAACATGGCATTGCGAATCCCGGCCACATGGCCGCGCCACTCGATCGGTACGGCTGAGGCATAGAGCGCATTAAAGCCCACCGCCAGCACTGTACCAGGGATGGTCATTAGTAAGACCAGAATGATATAACTCCAAATTTGCCATTCGGGTTTCAGCAGGGCTGGTAAAAGCGCCCAGAACAGATAACCTGACCTGGCTAAGAGCGCCGACCAGAAGACATTATTCCCTACCGGCCGATTGTGCAACAAGCGCCCAGCCGGTAACGTTAAAAAGAGGCCGACCAGCGCGGGGCCAGCGTTAAGCAGACCCAAATGCAACGCATTGGCGTGCAAACGGGTGGCATAAATCGAAACGAACGATAGGGCGCTGCCTGATAGAATCCCAAACCAGCCAATGTCCCAATAGAAATAGCTAAATATTGCGCGATATTCTGGCGGAACAGGTTCTTTCGATTGAAACGGTTTTGTTACGAATGAGAGCACTCAACCTCCCTCTTCTTATAGTAGTTTTTGCGTTAAACTTGTATATAATACCAGAGGATGGCGAAAGAAAACGAAAAATACCCGCCTTTTCGAAAAACAGCCGCTTATGCCCCATCAAAATCGTGTGACACCTTTTGGCGAGATTATTGCCACGCGCGCGCGTGGCACCCTCATGGGCAATCGGGGTTGCCTGCATGACTCACAGGGCCACATTCGTCGACGTTACAAAACGCTGCGCTGGATTATATGCCAGCTTGAATTCAAAGGCGTCCACCGCACGATCATGACGCCGGGCTTATGGACTGAACTTTTTTTCTTAGACGAGGCGACGGCATTGGCGGCGGGGCATCGCCCCTGCGCGTACTGTCAACGAGCGCGGTTTGAGCTTTTTCGAGAATTGTGGGCGGCTGCGAATCCAGCCTTAGCCAATGGCCCACGGCCAGCGGCTCCAGTCATCGATACGGCGTTGCATGCCGAGCGCATCACGGCGATGGGCCAAAAAGTTAGCTATGTCGCCATGTTGCGCGAACTGCCGACCGGGACAATGGTGAGCATGGACAAAGGTGAACAGGCCTTTTTGGTCTATCAAACTTGGCTACTACCCTGGCAACCGGCCGGTTATGGCGCGCCGATGGTCTGTTCACCTACCGAAAAACTGCAAGTATTGACGCCATATTCAATTGTCCAGACCCTCGCCGCTGGCTACCCGGTTACGCTGCATACGACCGTTTTGGCATAAAGCGTCTATCTCGTAATAAAGATGATAGGTGAAACCATCCCTTGATAGCACTAAATTTGATATAATCGCAAGCCATCGGTACAATAGCCTACACCCCGTATGTTCAAGGGTGATTAACCCATTGCTGGTTGATCTGGATAGGTCGATGAAGTCACTCTTTTCGCGTTCCACCCATCGGGTCCGTGCTGAATGGCGCGATTTCCGAGTGCTCTTTCATGAATCACGCATCTCGATCTTATTCTTCTTGCTGATCAATTTCGGTGGCGCCACGATTTTTCACTTCTTTTATACCTATCCCAATACCCAACAACACCCCGGTTTTAGCCATGCGTTATATGGCACCTTTGCTTTGATATTTTTTGAAAGTGTGCTGGCGTATCCACCCCAATGGTATTTGCAGATCTTATTTTTTATTATTCCAATTATGGGATTGGCCATCGTCCTGGATGGCTTAAATCGTTTTGGTAGTGCATTTTTTGATAAGCAGGCGCGTGGGCAAAAATGGCAGGTGGCAATGGCTTCAACCTATAGCAAACATATTATTATCTGTGGCCTGGGCAAGACTGGCTATCGAACTGCGCTGGAATTGCTTAAGTTTGGTCGCGAGGTTATTGTAATCGAGCGCAACGAAAATGGGCGCTTTGTAGAAAATGCAAAAGAGGCCGGCATCCCGGTGATCATTGCGGATGCACGTCGAACAGAAAATCTGGTGAAGGCTGGCGTGAGCAAGGCTGATGCAATCATCCCCGCCACCGATGATGAGTTGACGAATCTGGACATTGCGCTAGATGCGCGCGAGGCAAATCCTGGGATTAAAGTTGTATTGCGGATGTTCGATCCTGATTTGGCGCGGCGCGTGGAAAAAGGTTTCGGCATCCAGACCGCGCTGAGCACGTCGGCTTTGGCCGCCCCGATGTTTGCTGCCGCTGCCATGCGGGTGAACACTAAACACTCTTTTTATGTGGGTAAAACGCTACTGAATCTGAGTGAGGTAATTATCAAATCCAGTTCAATGCTGGCTGGTTGGACCGTGGAAAAAGTCGAAAGCAAACTTGATCTCTCGGTGGTCTTTTACCAAAACAACCAAGTCGAAGATATCCACCCTGCGCCTAGCGTTCAACTGCGTGCGGGCGATAAAATTCTTGTTTTGGCTTCGTTGGATGCGCTGCACCAGCTGAATGAACTGAATCAAGATCCCGATTAGCGCGAGATAGCCCAACTTTTTGTTGAACAAGGTTCCTTGCCCGTTAATCACTGTGGCGCGCCTTGCAACCTACCAATAAGTAGCATGCGAGACTACTGTATGCATGCTACTTATTGGTAGGTTGTATTTGTTTATACCTTACGCTACATGGTTATTTAGGTCTTACATGACAAATAGCCAGCAAGCTGCCATTGCAAATTATGCAGATATTTACGTAGCTTTGCCGATTTGCTGTTGAACTTAAATTTTTCCATAATCACTCAGTAATTTATTCGTAATGCTGAATGTTGTCAGTTTTACCATTGAACAAATGGCAGACGACTTCTATGCCTCACGTAAGCTGTGGACAGACCAGACAATTATAGTCACACGCAATATAGTCACAGACGATGACGACGATGGTATCGTTAACTAAGGCATGAGGATGTAAAAGAGGACGGTAACCTAGTCAACGTTTATTGGGATCTGCTGAAGCCTACTGTGCGATTTGGGTGGCGCACAAATTAGCCTGTTCATCTGCCGATATGGTTACTGCTATCCACCTGATTCAGGAATTAGAAAAAGCTCCTGTCAAGGGTATAGCTAGCGTTACTTCTAAAGCCCACTCTGTCCAACTCACTTGGTGTGGAGGATTTCTTCAAATTCATCTAGCAATGTGCGTACTTCTTCCATCGAGAGATTGGGTGACAGTCGTTCCTCTTGCTGATCATCATCTTCATCAAACATTGATTTATTGCGCCCATAGCATTGATTGTCTGAAGTATGATTTTTGTTGATTTCGGGCTGATCGTTCCTAAACCATTTCATATTGGGCTCCTTTTCATCGATTGCATAATTCAGTTACTAATAAGGTTGACGAAAAAGTGCACGATCAGTTACGGTCAATTTCCCCAATTTTCCCCAATTTTATAAATTCCCTTCATGTATACTTTTTGGCAAATTGAGCTTTTTATCGGCGTTCTATCGGCGATAAGAAATATATAATGTATTTATTCTGTAAGGAATTGCACAACTAAATTAGTAGTCAATAGCAATTTAGTTGTAGAGATTTACCAGGGCTGCACTATTCCCTATACGTTAAATTGTCCCTATACGTTAAATTGAATAGCCTGCGTTTGTTTGCTCCTTCCAGTGCATTGCTTTAAGCCATGTGAACGGAGTCGTTATCAAGGGAATCCACTTACCCTTGGTTGGCTGTTAAATATTATTTATAGAAATTTTTATATTGGTTAGGAGAAACTTGTGAGTAATCGCATCCGTGTCCTTATCGCCGATGACCATAGACTTATTCGCGCTGGAATCCGCGCATTGCTCGAAAAAGAAGAAGAAATAGAGGTGGTTGGTGAAGCATGTGACGGCCTGGAAGCCATTATAAAAACGCGTGCGCTTCACCCGGATGTGGTTTTGTTGGATCTGCAAATGCCCCGTAAATCGGGCATCGAAGCGCTTCAGACCATTAAAGTTGAAGATCCACAAGCGCGAGTGCTTGTGTTAACTAGCTATGCGGATGACGCGCGCGTGTTTATGGCGATCAAAGAGGGTGCTTTAGGTTATCTCCTCAAAGAGTCTTCCACGCGTGACCTGATTGTGGCGATTCGCAATGTCTATAGCGGTGAATATTCCTTACATCCGGCTATTGCACGTAAATTGATCTACGAAATGAAACGACCTTCGTCTATGGTTGTCTTCGATGAATCTCTGACCGAACGAGAATCGGAAGTGCTCTTATTGGTAGCCCGTGGTCTATCCAACCAGGAAATTGCCAACAGCCTTGGCATTCGCGAGCGCACAGTAAGCACCCATGTCAGCAATATTCTGAGCAAATTGCATTTGGTAAATCGCACCCAGGCTACGCTTTATGCCCTCAAAGAGGGACTGGTCTCACTGGAGCAAGTATCCTCGTTAACTAAAAAGCTGATCTAGAGGATGCCGTGGTCAAAAGACCACGGCATCTTTTTAGTTACGGACACATGGCAAACCGGCGTATTGGCTAGCATGTGTCTGTAACCAAAGGCTACCTGGCCTCTGCCGATCAGTGACTAGATTTGCCCTCAAACTAAACGCCCGATTTGTTGATGGCATGCCAAAAATCTTTTGGCGCTTGAAAACTTCTGTAAAGGCTGCTATACTGTGCGCCATGTGGCAATCAGGCGGGCGGCGAACCCTATACAAATTTTTATATCGTCTGCTTACTGGCTTTATGGTTATCTGGCTGGCGATATTTTATTCAGCCCTTTGTGAGTATCATGGGCTGATGTTGCCTTTTGGCCCTAGCCGTATGGCGCACATGCCCGAAATGGAACATGTACACGCCGATAACCCCGCTGCAAGTATGGCTATGCCCGCTCATCACACTAGTATGGCCATGCAGACAGACAACTTGGTGAGTAGTGACAGCAGCAAGGGTGGTATGGTGCTCCAGTTTAGCCATACGCCACTCAGTGCAGTTGCCATGAGTTTTCTCACCATCGCCGTACCTCCTTCCTTGCATTTAAAACCAGTGCAGGAGCAAAGCTCGCTTTTGGTTGCTGATGAATTCGTCACTCACCAATGCAATTTGTTCCCGCCAGAACAACCCCCACAATTTCTCCCATTCGCGTAAACCTTTCTCTATCCTGTTACTATTAAAAAATATAGGTAAAAATATAGCTTGCCGCCTATCTGCCAGACTATGAACACGCACATTCCAAGTGTGGCGTGTTGCATGTGACGCTGGTTGTTCTACGCTTTGTAGGTTTATCTGAGTAAAGTGCAAGGCGCTAGTGATATGGCTAGATTTGGCGTTGCGCGCTAGGTCAACCCTGTCGGTTCGCGGCTGCTAACCGTGTGTCGGTGTGCGTGTGGCTTTTTGTGCTAGCCTGTCTATAAGATCAGTCTTAGTTAAGATCAGTCTTAACTGGCTAAATTTGTAAATCATGTTTCTTCGTGTAGGAATATTGGATCGATTTTGTTGTTGAATAAACATTCAAGTATAGGAGAATCTACTGATGAAGAAGTTGAATTTTATCGCCGCTGGGTTAGCTGTCGCCGCAGTGGCAGCTTTGGTTATGTGGGTTGGACGACCCGTTTCTGCGCATGAAGGTCGCGAAGTCGGTGATGGAAAATATGAAATCACCTTCGGTTGGCAGGTCGAGCCCGCTTATGTTGGTGTTTACAATGGACCTGAAGTGTTCATTAAGACGCATGGCGTTACCGAAGAAGATGAAAAACCGGTGATCGGTGCTGAGAAGACGTTGAAGCTAAAGGTGATGTTTGGCAATCAGTCGAAAGAATTGACACTAAAGCCCGCGTGGCAAGATCCTGGCCATTATGTGGCTCAATTGACGCCTACCCGCCCAGGCGATTACAGTTTTCAACTGACCGGGACACTCAACGGCAATGGTGAAGCCAGTGCCACAGAATCGGTCAGTGATACCGAGGCCGTTAGTTCGACGGAGACCGTGAGTACAAGTGCGACCATCAGCCCTAGTGAAACCTTGAGCTCGACCGAGACCATCAGTCCCACTGTGATCAACGAAATGTTCACATCGGCTAATGGGCAGTTCGGTACGGTTGAACCATCCAGCGATGTGTTGTTTCCCGATACAAAGGCCGATGTCGTCAGCCTGCAAAGCGAGATTAATACATTGAAAACTCAACTCAAGACGCTACAGGACGCCGTTACGGCGCTACAAACGGCTAAGAAGTAGACCCTACGACCTCTATCCATGATGGGGGCGACTAGGCCCATCATGGATAGAGGAATCTGTTATTGGAGATGATTGTTATGAGTCGAAGAATTCGATGGATCGGGGTGTGCATTTTGCTCGTGACCAGCTTGTTGGCGCAGCCGGTCTGGGCGCATGCGGTATTGGCGCGTGCCACCCCGGGCGTCAATGCTTCACTCACAAAAGCGCCCGATGAGATTCGACTTTGGTTTACTGAGCCAGTGGAACCTAATTTTAGCAGTTTTCGGCTGCGTGACATCAACGGCGCATTGGTAAAAACACCCGCTAGCCAGGTGGATAGCACCGATCCACACCAGATGTACATGAAGCCCGGGTCATTACCGAACGGGCTTTATACCGTCGTCTGGGCCGTGAACTCTGCCGCGGATGGCCATCATACGGAGGGTAGTTTTGCCTTTACGATTGGCCCGGTCATGGCGAGCCAACCAACAACCAGTGGGGCAGAGACCACAATTCCTGTGGTTGGTGCCTTGGCACGCTGGTTCAATCTGATCGGGCTGGCATTGGGTGTTGGCAGCATTGGTTTTCTCTGTTTTGTCTGGCAGCCTGCCAACCTGGGCGCCTGGCCCACCGTTGAGCAACGGCTACGCCGGATCACCTGGATCGGCTGGTGGTGGCTTGGGCTTAGCGGTGCGCTTTTGCTGCTCTTACAAACTTCGACCATGATCAACACGCCATTGCTACAAGCCTTGCGGTATCCGGCGCTGCTGCAGGTTATACGCGGCACACGCTTTGGCACGTTGTGGTCGGCTCGAATGGAACTCTGGTTGGTGATTGGCGGTCTCCTCCTGTTGACCCGTCAGCATCCTCGTTTGCGCTGGCTGGCCTTGCTCTTTGGCCTCCTCCTCCTCCTGCTTACCAGCCTATATAGCCACGCATCGGCTGCCCATGAGGCTGGCGCTGCCATGCTGAGTGACTGGTTTCATTTAGCAATGACTGCGTTTTGGATCGGGGGATTGGTACAATTCTTTGGTATAATAAGTCTGTTGCGGCGGGTGGCGCTGGCGTCGACATTCGGTAAATTAGTGGGCTATTTTTCGAACTATGCGCGTATCACGGTGGCCGGTTTGTTGATAACCGGCTTATATGCGGCGTGGTTGCAAGTTGGCTCATTCGAAGGATTGCTGACGACGCTGTATGGGCAGGCGTTGCTTGTTAAGTTGATCTTACTTCTGCCACTGTTGGGCGTTGCCGGCGTCAATCTACTGGTCACCCAGCGGCGCTTGCAAGCGGGCCAGGCGCTTTGGATGGGCCGTTTGCGTGGCTTGATGGGCGCTGAGATAACGTTGGCTGCCGGGCTGTTGCTGGCTGTCGGTCTGATGACTTCGATCAGTCCTGCCCGCGGCGAATTGACTCAGCGGGCGATCAACAAGGTGTTGGCTGCGTTGCCACCACCGCAACCGCTGATGGACATGCAAGTGGTAGATGATTTACAAATTCACCTGATAATTGAGCCGGGTTGGGTGGGTGAAAATAAATTTACCGTTATTCTTTCTACCCCTGACAACATGCCCGTCACTGATGCTGCGCTGATTCGTCTGCGTTTTCAGAATCAGACGCAAGATTTAGGCGAAAGTGAACTCCAGATCACGCAGCATCAGGGCAATGTGTATGCGGTCAAGGGTGCTAATCTAAGTGTGCCAGGTGAATGGAAAGTCCGCATGACCGTTCAGCGGCCAGAACAATTTGATTCAGTCGTGGATTTTATGCCACAAGTGCCCTTGCCGCCGCCACCACCCGCGATGCCCGTGATCGAATCGAGCCCTGTGCTGCCCTACCAGGTGCTGGCGCTTTTGCTCACTGGTCTGCTGGCTTTGGGCCTCGGTGGCTATTTTATCGGACAAAATGGTTTTCGCTTCTGGCAGGGCGTAGGACCACTAGCCGCTGGCCTAACTTTGATCGGTGGCATTTTTCTCATCATGGCCGTTACATAACAGGGATAGGAGACCGGAGATGCTCGCTCCTCACGCTCTGAACCTGTATTGCGTACTATAAAAGTTTGCATGGTGTAAATTATGCAAAAGATTGGTTTGAGTTGATCATGTTGCCATTGAATAAAAACAGACCTGGGCCGCCATTTCTAACCGCTTATCGTCGGGGAATGTTGGCATTCCTGTGTGCAACTTTGCTCTGTCTGGCTCAACCAACCGGCCGCGTGCAAGCCCACGGCGGCGCGATCATCACCGATGGGTATACCGAACAATATGAATGGCTGGTGGCCATCAACCCTTTTCCTGTAACACCAGGGCAAACCGTCATTACTTTGCTGATCTATGATCTAAAAACGTATAAACCGGTGACCGATGCCAGCGCCGAGCTTTACCTGGCGCCACCGGGCAGTACCGCGCCCTGTTGTGAAAAAGGGGTGGCTTCGGGTCCTTTTACCTTAACCACCGACCCGGTCCAATTTCCGGGTGACTATTCCGCGACAGTAGTGTTAGGCAAAGCGGGGCAGTGGCAGGCTAAGTTTCACGCGGTGACGAAAAATGGCGCATTTGACGCGTTGACATCCTTCACGGTCGATCCAGGTGAAGGCACCTATGCCTTAAATCGTGGCGTAAATTCCACGCCATCACCAGCAACGGCCACCGCTTTTGCTCAAACGGTTGATGCCGCACGGCAGGGACAATCCCCATTGGCCACGCCGTCATTGAGCAATCAGACGACAAGCCCCCTACCCTTGCCAAACAGTGGACAAAATGCGACCTTTTCGAATCGTCTGTCTAGGCCGTTTGGTCGTTATTGGTGGGTGTGGGGGATGCTGGCCTGCGGTCCCATCATCGCCATTTTTGCCTGGGGATTACGCCCAGAAATCGAGAAGAAAAATTGATTAATTCGCTGCAAAACAGGCGTGTGCAAATTGATATTTTGCGCGTGCCGTTGCTAGGCCGTTTTTTAGTCTGGAAACATAGCCGTACGGCGGCGCAGATCATCCTGTTTGCTCTGGCCGCGGCGATCATTATCGATGGATTGTTGGGTAGCCAACTTGCCCCTAAAAACGTGGCAACCGTAGCTGCTTGGGTGCATTATCGTGGCTTGGTGGCCTTTGCCTTGCTAATTGCTGGCAACCTTTTCTGCGCGTCCTGCCCTTTCATGTTGCCGCGCAAACTGGCAAAATGGATTGGCCGGCCCACGCGACGCTGGCCGAAACTATTGCGCAACAAATGGCTGGCGTTGATCGGTTTTGTCGGAATTATTTACAGCTATGAACTATTTGATCTGTGGGCCAGCCCCTGGTTGACAGCTTGGCTAACCATCGCCTATTTCGCCACAGCTTTTGTGTTGGAAGCCTTCTTTACACGCGATAGTTTTTGCCTGTATGTCTGTCCGTTAGGCACGTTCAATTTTCTCTATAGCACCATTAGCCCACTCAAGATTAGCGCCCGCAACTTAAACACCTGTCGTGATTGTAAAGGACATGAATGTATCAACGGCAGCGCCACCCAACAAGGCTGCCAATTAGAACTTTTTGTGCCGACAATGAAGAGCACGCTTGATTGTACGTTATGCCTGGACTGCGTAAAGGCCTGCCCCTATGATAATGTGGCGCTGGCCGTGCGCCCGCCCGGCGATGAACTGTTTCGCCAAAGCTGGCCGAACCGCTTAGATCTGGCGCTTCTGGCGATTTTTTCTGCTTTTTTAGCGACGCTCAATGCGTTTGGCATGACGCCACCTGTCTATGATTTAGAAGCCAGGCTGGCGACCTTGTTGTTCACTTCCCATGAATCCATTGTGCTTGGGCTGATTTATATCGTGGGCGCGATTCTGTGGCCATTGGCGTTGACCTATAGCGCGGCCTGGTTGAGTAAAACTCTGGTGGCCAGCCCACTTTCGCTCAACCGCCTGGTCATGCGCTATGCCTATGGCTTTGTGCCGCTTGGCTTTGCGATCTGGTCTGCCCACTATCTCTTTCATTTGCTCACTGGCTTTATGACCATTATCCCAGCGTTTCAGACCTTTTTTGCCCAAACGCTAGGCTGGGCGCTGTTGGGCGAACCGAATTGGGAACTGGCGCGACACTTTGTGCCAACCGTCGACGCGATTCAAATTACCCAAACCACTATCATCTACGTCGGTCTGCTGATGGCCCTGGCCTTGACCCTCCATAGTGCCCGTAAAACGCACCGTGATCGCGGCAAGGCGCTGCTCGAGGCGTTACCTTGGCTGATTCTGGTCTTTTTGATAATTTTTACCAGTGGCGCAATCTTCCTTTTGCCTATGGAGATGCGTGGCAGCGCGCTGGGCGGGTGACACAATGGTGCATAATCAATCATAATAGCAAGTTTGTTGAGTGGAGTATTCTGTGAGAATGACAGCTAGATTAAAGATAAGTCCAGCATGGTGCGTGAAACAACTGATTCTGATGGGCTTCGTTCTGCTGGCATGCACGATGTTGGTCGCCTGTGGGCGAGAAAAATCGACCAGCAACACGAGCAACCTCAACGTGACGCTGATTCCTACGCCTGGCCAAGCAATAATTGTTCAGCTGACCGACGCTAGTGGCCAGCCGGTCAACGATGCGGTGGTCAGCATTGAAGGCAACATGCAACACGCTGGTATGGCCCCTGTGACGGCGAA
>JAPLGZ010000451.1 GCA_026389895.1 Chloroflexota bacterium
TTCTATCCAAGACAGATGCGCCGCCGACCGCATGCCCCTACGCGCCCCCAGCGCTTGGCTTCATGCCTATCGTTCATTCTTTTTCCACATAACGTGAATTAGGTAAACAGATGGCCTGGCACATGGCCCACGCCGGCGCGATATTGTTGCGGTGTCATGCCTGCGATGGATTTGAAGTCACGACAGAAGTGAGCCTGGTCAAAGTAATGCGCTTCTTGCGCGATCTGGGTGAGGGAAGAGGGCGTAGACATGAGCTCGAGGCATTGAACGAAGCGCACCATTTGCAAATAAGCGGCAGGCCCAATCCCGATGTGCTGGTAAAAGAGCCGACGCAGATGGCGCGTGGAGAGATGCAATTGCTGTGCCTGTTCGGCGATGCGCGCCTCCGTTGGGCACTGGCGTAAAGCGAGACAAGCTTGGTGGACAAGCGCCGCGTTAGGGTTGGGGTTGATGCGCTGTACCAACCAATCGCTCAACAAATCACATTGTTGCGCAAAGCTGGCTGATTCAGCCAATGGTTCGATCCATTGAGGCGCGTCGGCAAAGACGTGGCGCGCCTCAATGGTTTGGTTAATGAGTTCAGCCAGCGGCAAGGGCAGGATGCTGGTACATGTATCGACCTTCAAGCTAACGCCCAAGAGCCACACCTCGCCTTGGGGGCGATTCGTAAAGGCGCCAGTATAGAGACCCGCGACATAAGCACCCGCTGCGCCAATTAAATTGTGCGACGATTGGTCGTCGCCACTAGTGAGCGGATCACCAAAGTTAAAGAGCAGATCAACGTTACCCTTGGGCAGAATCGTCTCAGTGGTATAGCTACGATTGGCTTTGACACGCCAGATCGCCTGCACATAGGGTTCCAGCGGATGTTGGGGTGGGGGAGCATACTGTTCAGTTTGCATAATTACCTCCATACCATGACGGCTCTACACCCTAGACAACCACAGGCGCAGGCGCAAAAAATCTCGTCTGCTTATTTAATCGCTAATTTTAGCCTAATCCTTCGTGCGATCGATCATTTCGTCATTTATAATTAAAATCATTTTTATGGTGGGTTCCTGACGACTAAAGCAAATTGACACCCCGCGCACAAAAATGTACCATTGAACTGTTATTTCTCTATACCGTGCTATCAACGCCAAAAGGGTTCGCAAATCTATGACCATGACACAAAATTTTCTGGCCTTTGACTTAGGCGCAGAAAGTGGGCGCGCTATGCTGGGGCAATACGACGGCCAAAAGTTGGCGCTCGGCGAAGTACATCGTTTTCCCAACGTGCCCGCGCGGCTGCCCGGTGGATTGCACTGGGACATCTTGCGTCTGTGGAATGAGATCAAACAGGGCATTACCAGCGCCAATCAAAAGACTAATGGTCAAGTCGCCAGCATCGGGCTGGATACGTGGGGCGTGGACTTCGGCTTGCTCGACAAAAATGGCGTACTGATCGGCAACCCCTATCAATACCGCGATAGCCGCACGGATGGCATGTTGGATGAAGCCTTTCGCCGCGTGCCGCGCGCCGAAGTGTATGCGCAGACGGGCATCCAGTTTATGTTCTTCAACAGTCTCTATCAGTTGTTGTCGATGGTCGTTGCCCAGTCCCCCGCGCTGGAGATTGCGCAGACTTTTCTCACCGTGCCGGATCTGCTCAATTACTGGCTCAGCGGTCGCAAGGTCTGCGAGTTTAGCAACACGACCACCACTCAGTGTTATGACCCACGTCAAAAAAACTGGGCCTGGCCACTCTTGCAACAGTTGGGCATTCCTACGCACATTTTCCCCGAAGTGGTGCAACCCGGCACGGTCTTGGGTGAACTATTGCCCGGTATCCGCGACGACGTGGATGCGCGCAACGCCATTCCAATTATTGCGCCGGCCTGTCACGATACCGGCTCGGCAGTGGCGGCGGTGCCAGCCAGCCATGCCAACTTTGCCTGGATCAGTTCGGGCACATGGTCGATTGTCGGTGCGGAAACGAATGCGCCGGTGATCACCGAGCAGAGTCTTGGCTATAACTTGACCAATGAAGGCGGCGTCAATGGCACTTTCCGTCTGAGCGCCAATGTGGCCGGGCTTTGGTTGGTACAGGAATGCCGACGCGCCTGGGCACGCCAAGGCCAAGAACATTCTTATGCCGAACTCACGCAGTTGGCGGCCAACGCAGTGCCCTTGCGTTCGATCATCGATCCCGACCACGCCAGCTTTGCCAAGCCCAATGAAGATGCCGGTGATATGCCTAATCGCATTCTGGCCTTCTGCCAGGCGACGGGCCAACCCCAACCGACGAGTAAAGGTGAAATTATTCGCTGTGCGTTGGAAGGGCTGGCGCTGAAATATCGCCGCGTGATCGAAAATGTAGAAAGTGTGCTTGGTCACCGGCTCGACCCAATCCACATGGTCGGCGGCGGCACACAAAACCAGCTACAATGTCAATTCACCGCCGACGCCACCAATCGCCCGGTGATCGCCGGGCCCGTCGAAGCGACGACCATTGGCAATTTGATCATGCAGATGATGGCGCTGGGTCAGATCAGATCATTGCGCGAAGGGCGCGAGTTGGTTCGCCGCTCGTTCGACGTAAAGACCTACGAACCAGCCAACGGGCGAGCAGCGTGGGATGAGGCGTATGGACATTTGAATGTAATGCTGGGGAAGTGACAATGCCTCACCCCTGGAGGGTCTCCTGAACGCGCCCCAAGGGGCACCCGTCTGTTTCAGAAGAGGGGAGCAGAACAACGACCACCTGTCTCCCCCTCTTCTGAACTCAGCCCTTTGATTCAGGAGACCCTGTCGGAGGTGAGGCGCCGTTGTTGCGCTTGGAAAAGTATAACCCAAGCCGTAGGTCATCCCTTTTAGGGTGACTGGTGTACTTTATCCCGCCAGTCACGGGTTAGCAATGATTGTCACCCTGAAAGGGATGACCT
>JAPLGZ010000787.1 GCA_026389895.1 Chloroflexota bacterium
TTAACGCTAGACCCCGCTTTTTATAACGATAGCGCCCCGTTTTTATAACGGTGCTGTTCCCTTTTATAATGGTTGCGTTGTTGATAGTTAACTTGCTTCCCGTTGTAGGTTTTTTGACTTTTGTGCTTTCACAAGGGAGAACCCAATGACAGAGCTAGCCATCGCCCCCCATATGTTGGATTATGAAGCAGAGCGACGCAACTTTAGCCTGAGTGCGCCCGACGATTTTAACTGGGCCTATGATGTGACGGACCGCTGGGCCGCCGACCCGCAACACCTGGCGATGCTCTGGGTCGGTCCGCAAGGCGAGGAACGGCGCCTGACCTTTGCCGACTTTCAGCGCCGCTCCAACCAGGTGGCCAATGCCCTTGCCCAACTCGGCGTGCAGCGGGGCGACCGGGTCTTTATCATGCTGCCACGGCTGGTGGAATGGTGGGAGACGATTCTTGGCGTGATGAAGGTGGGTGCCGTATCGATGCCCGGCACGACCCTCTTAACACCCAAGGATATTGTCTACCGCACGAATCTGGCCGAAGCGAAGGTTATCATCACCGATGCGGCCAATGCCTCGAAGTTTGATGAGGTGCGCGCCCAATGCCCGGCGCTCCAAATTTTTATTGTGGTTGGTGGCGAATGTCCCGGTTGGGTCACCTATGAAACAGTCGTCGCGGCGGCAAGCGACGCGCGGACGCGCTTGGCGACCCCGAGCAGCGCCCCTTGTATGATTTACTTCACTTCCGGCACGGTGGGCTACCCCAAGATGGTGTTGCACACCCATGCTTCCTATCCGCTGGGGCATATCATCACCGGTAAATATTGGCTGGATTTGCACCCCAGCGATTTGCATTGGAATCTCTCTGAAACCGGGTGGGCCAAGGCGGCGTGGAGCAATCTGTTTGGGCCCTGGAGTCTAGGAGCCGCGCTCTTTATCTATGACGGACGGGGCAAATTTAGCGCCAAAGAGACCCTGGCGTTTTTACAGAAATACCCGATCACGACTTTTTGTGCGCCCCCCACGATCTACCGGATGCTGGTTTTAGAGGAGCTAAAAGCCTACCGCTTCCCAACCCTCCGCCATTGCACTGGCGCTGGCGAACCATTAAATCCAGAGGTCATCGAGACATGGCAAGCGGCTACCGGCCTGACCATTCGCGACGGTTACGGGCAGACAGAGACAGTCTTGTTGTGTGGCAACTTTCCACCTTTGCCGGTCAAACCAGGCTCCATGGGGAAACCTTCCCCCGGTTTTGATGTGGCCGTGGTCGATGATGAAGGCGTCATCTTGCCACCAAACCAGGAAGGCGATATTGCGGTGCGCGTCAAACCACAGCGCCCCCTGGCCTTGTTCCAAGAGTATTGGCGCAACCCAACAGCCACCGCGCAGGCCATGCGCGGCGACTGGTATATTACGGGCGATCGGGCCTACGTCGACGAGGATGGCTATTTCTGGTTCGTCGGCCGCGCCGATGATGTGATCCTGAGCGCTGGCTACCGGATTGGGCCGTTTGAAGTGGAAAGCGCGCTGATTGAACATCCCGCGGTCGCCGAAGCCGCCGTGGTCGCTAGTCCCGACACCGTACGCGGTGAGATTGTCAAAGCCTTTGTCATTCTGACGCCTGGCTACGAACCGTCCGATCTGCTGGCCGTCGAAATCCAAGAGCAGGTCAAACTGATCACCGCGCCCTATAAATATCCGCGTGAAATTGAATTTGTCACAACGTTGCCCAAGACCATCAGTGGGAAAATTCGTCGCGTCGAACTGCGCGAACGCGAACGCCAACGGAAGAGCTAACGTAGCCGTACAACCACGGTGTCATCTGGGCAGGCCGACTCATATCTGGCGCTTTTGTCAACGAATTTGATCCTGACGATCAGTTGCTCGACCTTCAGAACGCACTCTTCCTACTTCTAACAAATAACTACGCGCAATGCGACTCGCCACAGCCATGTTTGGCTGTGGTGCGTCGCATTGCACCCTCCTCGTCCCCTAGGGACGCCTGACCCTAGACTTTACCGTTGAATAAGCGGCAAAAAGAGGGAACGCCCCGTTATCTTGACGCCAGCCGGTGACAATTGTTGCACACCGCGCTGCCCCACTAGCAGCGCAGTCTGGATGGGCGCTTCGACCTGAACCGCAACAGAGGAGCTGATCCGCAGTGTATATTCACCCAGCGGCACGTCATCCAACCGCCAGGCGCCGATAGCATCGGTTTGGGTGGTGAAGGAAGTTGCCGTCCCCGCCGCCTGGATATTCGCACTCGTCAGGGTGACAAGCAGCCCGCTTACACCGCTGTCGCTGGCATCAGGTTGACCATTGCCATTGCTATCTTCATAAATAATCCCCACGACACTAGCTTCGGCTGGAACGGCCACCACATTGATAGTCACCGTTGCCAGCGCAGAGTCGGCCTGCCCATCATTCGCCTTGAAGGTAAAGGTATCAGTGCCCGTGAAGCCAGCATTCGGTGTATAGACCCAATCCACATGGTCACCAAGCAACAGACCGTGGGTCGGGCTGGTGACTAAGGTATAGATCAGTGCGTCGTTATCGGCGTCGCTGGCCGTGAGGTTAACCGCAACCGCACTCTCTTCGCTGGTGGTGAGAATCAGGCTATCGGCCAGCGGCGCCGTGTTGGTGGGTAATACCGTGAGGCTGATTGTCGCCACGGTGGCTGCCCCTTGGGGGTCGCGCGCCTGAAATTGGAGGCTATCCTGGCCCACAAAGTTCTGTTGGGGGGTGTAGAGCAGGTTGGGAACGCCGCCACTCAACAAGCCATGCGTCGGACTGCTGACCACAGTATAGGTAATCGGGTCGTTTTCGGCATCACTGGCGAAGAGATTGATCACGACGTTGCTGTTACGCGTGGTGCTGATCGGTTGCGCCAGGGCAGCTGGCGCATCATTCATCGCGGCGACCGTCAAGGTGATAATCGAGGTGTTAGAAGCGTCCTGACCATCATGCGAGCGGAAGGTGAACGAATCGGTGCCGACAAAATCGACCGTGGGCGTGTAGATCACGGTGTTGGGGGGTAGCCATTGATATTCACCATGTTGCGGCTTGTCGAGCAATTGGTAGAAGAGCTCATCGTTGTCGCCATCGGTGCAGGTGACGGTGATCGAAATTGGCGTATCCTCCGTCACGCTGACGGTGCGATCCAGTGCCACCGGCGCGACGTTGGGATCCACATTGCCGACGAGAACAGTGGCAATGGCGACATTGGAATCGTGTTTGCCATCATTGGTCTTCCATACGATCGTATCCGAGCCTTCAAAACCGGGGTTGGGTGTATAGATTCCGGCATCAACTTCGCCATGGCTGGGTTTCTGCACAAAGATGACGTTAGAAAGTTCGTCGTTATCGAAGTTGTCAACCTTGAAAACGAGTTTGACTGGCGTATCTTTGGGGGTACGCGCGGTTTCGTCAATGGCTACCGGCAGGCTGTTCATCACCGTGCCAGCGCCGCGGCCATAACTGGGGGTGGCAAAAACGATGGCATCTTTACGACAAGTTGTGCCGTCATCCCTGTACTGGGCGGGGCATTGTTGAAAACAGACTGGCCCCGCGCCAGCAAAACCGTTGGCACAGGGTGGATAACAAAGTGCACCATTGCGCTGCAAGCCTGGCGCGCAGACGCTTACCGCGCCACCGGCCCCGCGACCATAGGTGGGCTTGCCATAGAAGTCAAAGATATGCTTAAAACAGGTGACGCCATGATCCGCATAGCCAGCGCGGCAAGCTTGCCAGCAGACCGGACCAACCCCATAATAGCCAGCGTTGCAGCGGGGATAACAGAGACCATTCTGGCTTTCCTGATTGGTGGCGCAGCTCAAACCAACGCCGGCCCCGCGCGTATAACTGGCTTTGGCAAAGATGCTGGCCTCTTTGAAGCAGAGACGGCTGTCGCTCTGATAGCCACTGGGGCAATTTTTGTAACAGACGGGCCCGATCCCGTAATAGTCTAGCTGACAGGGTGGATAGCAGAGCCCGCCATCCGCTTCCTGCCCCACCGGGCAAGCTAATGTATCCGTGGCGGCGTGGGCCAGATGGGCATCCACTTGCCCACCAATCCAAAACAGCAGGCAGACGAGGCCAAACACAGCCAGCGGCTTTAACGCCATCCGCAGCCAAATGCGGCACTCCTGCGAAAACAAAAATTCGATAAACATTTGAATCATAGAAATTGTCTTTTTCATCATTGCTCCTAAGGTCGGCGTCCCGATGGGACGGGTAGTAGAAAGTAGCGATTGGTCATGGGTTGCTTGTCTGGCTATACACTTGTCTGGCTATACAATAGCGCGCTGGGCGTTAGCGGGGTGTTAGCAGTGCGTTAGCAGCTACACGAGACGCTGTTCCGGGAAATGTGATTGCTTGCCTTGGGCAGATCGAAAATCTAACTTTAGATAGTGTATACTAGGGCAATGTCTCACCTTTCACTCAAG
>JAPLGZ010000566.1 GCA_026389895.1 Chloroflexota bacterium
CACGCTGAGATCATTGAAGTTCATGAGTGGCAATTGAGGCGCAGTCTGAATGATTTCCGTTATGACTGGAGTCGTCGATGTGACCAGATCAAAGATGCTGATTTGGGCTAATGGTGGAGAGTGATTAAGCGTTTCCAGATAAAGCTGGTGATCGGCATAGGCCGCGCTCGTAAATGGCGTGGTTTCGTGGCGGGCAATGCGTTGTGGCACCCCTGGATTGGTAATGTCAAAAAGTTGAAAATTATCAAAATTATAGCTAGCAGGACGTTTTGCAGAGAGCAACAGCCAATTATCATCAATGAAAGGATAGAATGCTTCATAATCTGAGCCTGTAATCACAGCGGTCAGTGTTGGTTCGGTGGGCTTGTGGAGATCGATGGTGCTTAGGAGGGGTGTTCCCCAGATACCGCCCGTGACATAGAGAAATGGCGCATGCGCTACCAAATCGCCGTCAAATGCACTAAGGATTCTATAGTTGCCAATTTCGCGGGGCGCCAGCGGGTTGGTCACATCCCACACATGCAAGCCATCATCATTGCGCCCGACAAAGGCATAATTGCCCTGCACCGCGAGCGCGTCCACCGGCTGGGTCAAGAAATCACTGACGGTGATGGTGGAGGGAGATGAGGTATCCAGAATGTAGAGGCCACCGTTGTCACCTCCCGTTGATATTTGTTTCGTAACGTAAAGCTGATCGCTGACCACGTTTAAAGTTGAGGAATTCAACGTCGCTAAGTTTAACTGGCTGTTTAGCGTGATGGCCGCTGGCGTGCTGATCGTAAAGCGCAAGATACTGTCCGATCGTACAGCATAGGCATAGTCACCCTGCAGCCGCAAATTGTTAAATCGTTTTTCACTCTCTGTACTGGGCTCAGTAAGGTAGGCCGGCAGCGGAGTGGGGGCAGTGGGATCAGCCAAATCGAAAGCCTGGAACACGCCCCAAGTGCGATAGGTGTATCTACCCACTTCCAATTTGCCGCCGGCCACAAACAGATGGTTGGCCGCAATCTGTAGATCAGCGGGGTCAAAATCTAACCCCGTAATCTGAGGGTTGACCACGATGGGCGTTTCTGGATCGGTGACATCCAAAATTTCAATGCTGTTCACAATTGCTGTATCTGTAGAACCCTGGTAAGCCATATAAGCATAAGGCGCAGCCACCGCAATACTGTTAATCGTGTATGGATCGTGGCGTTCTGCCACCAAGCGCGGCGCCTGTTTGTCGCTGACATCTACAATCAACAGGCCCTTGCTCCCGGCGGCAATCAACGCATGTGTGCCAACAATTTCAAGATCATAGACCCATGCGTCCAGACTAAGTTGCCCTAACAGCTTGGGCGATGTTGGATCCGCGATGTCGAAGATCACCAAATCCTGGCCCATGCCCACATAAAGCGTGTCACTGACGGGGGTCATTGTGCTGATGACGCCGCCCCAGTGCCAGAGCTTTGTCATGTTCTGCATCAGCGGCACAGTGGGCTCGGTTTGGGCCAATACGGTTGTCTGGCTGCCCGCGCACCAAAGCATAGAGCAGACAAACAATGGGATTAACAAGCTTTTGATCAATGTAGATAAAGCACGCTGTGAAAGTAGTTGAGGGTTCATAAAAGCTCCATACATAGTTCAAAATTCTTCGCGGTTTTGCTGGACAATTGTCGCTTGTTGATCGAGCCGAGAGCATTCAACTGCTCGGCTGCCCTTCGACAGGCTCAGGGGCTGGAAGTTACCGTTCGGCTGAGCTCACGTCGAAGCCTTAGCAACTAGGAATAGGCAAAAAAGTGGCTGAATTGTCATCATATCAGCCTATGCCAACAAAGTCATGGGTTTTTTGTCGCATTATTGCCTTACGTTTTAATTGTGTACGCACCATTGCGAAAGCAGCAGAAAGGTAGCGACCGTAAAATCGTACGTGACCCGTGATGTGGAACAAAACGGATCTAGAATGTGCTGTTGGTTCAAAGTAGCGGGGCAAAGTAGGCTTTAATTGTGCGCACAGTTTTGACGAATCAAACTGACCATTGTACACTGTCTTGGTTTACGGAGCGGTCAATCGAACCTTGTGGCCCATCAATTCCGAGCCTAATTCGTTTTTAATCAGGGAAACGCATGATAAATTCTACCCTAACGCTTCACGAACGTCCGTCCAGTGCCACGCATACCCTGGACCAGGATGGTGCTGCGCCGCGCATTTCGGTCGTGATCCCGCTATATAATGAAGAAGAGAGCATTCCGCATTTGCGTACCGCGCTGCATCAGGCGTTGGAAAGCTGTGGCTATTCCTACGAGATTATCATCGTCGATGATGGCTCGAAAGATAAGAGCTTCACCTTATTGCGCGAGTGGGCGTTGCAAGATCAACACATGACGGTGATCCGCTTGCGTCGTAACTTTGGCCAGACGGCGGCGTTCTCGGCCGGCTTTGACCAGGCGCGCGGCGAAATTGTGATTACGATGGACGCCGATCTGCAAAATGACCCGCAAGATGTACCCAAACTGATGGCGAAGATCGACGAAGGTTATGACATTGTCAGTGGCTGGCGCAAAGATCGCCAGGATCGTTGGCTGGACCGCAAGTTGCCTTCGATGTTGGCCAATCGGCTGATCTCCAATGTAACCGACGTGCGCTTGCACGATTACGGCTGCTCACTCAAAGCCTATCGGCGGGATGTGCTCCAGCATGTGCGGCTTTATGGCGAAATGCATCGCTTTATCCCGGCCTTGATGAGCCAGGTGGGTGGCACTGTCACCGAAGTGCCGGTGAACCATCATGCGCGTCAGTTTGGCACGTCGAAATATGGCATCAGCCGCACGATTCGCGTGATGCTCGACTTGATCACGATCTGGTTCTTGGGCAGCTATTCGACACGCCCGATCCACGTCTTTGGCACCGCTGGTCTGTTGTCAGCGGGCGGTGGTTTTTTAACCCTGCTCTATTTGACGATCGTTAAACTGTTTTTCCACCAAGATATCGGGGGGCGCCCGCTCTTGTTGTTGGCGATTCTCCTGGTGGTGATTGGCGTGCAGCTGATCACAATGGGCTTGGTGGCTGAAATGGTCATTCGCACCTATCACGAAAGCCAGAACAAGCCGATCTATATTGTGCGCGAAGTGGTTTAATTAGTGGCCGCGCTTGCTGGGACTTCTCCCCCTCCCTGTCGGGGGTAGGGAGGGGTCTGGCGCGTATGCCAGCAACCCCCCGCATATTTTCTTTTGTCGATGCCAAATTCAACGCTTAAATTCCCCTTCATCCTCCTAGGCTGCGCCATCATTGCGCAACTCGCGCTCTTCACCAATCTATCGCTTGTCCTACAAACAAGCGCTGTGCTCATCTTGACTGGGCTGTTGCCAGGTTGGTTATTGGTGGAATGGTTGGTGGGGCAGAGTGACGCGCCACCAACTTGGGAAGAACAGTTGCTCTATGCGATCGGCGTGGGCTATGGGGTCATGGTCCTCGGCATGTTGGGCATCAGCTATTGGCCCGGTCCGGTGGCCGCTTGGCAAACCGCTCTCGTTTTTGATGGGCTGCTGGTGATCCTGGCTGGCTTAGTCTGGCGACAGCGGGTAGTGCGGATGGGCCAACCTTCCGCACTCCGTATTTCGCATTCAGCACCACTAAGCCGCCGTTGGCTGCTCGCGGGAGGACTTGTTTTGGTACTCGTCGGTGGTTTCTTCCGCTTTACCAATTTGGGCTATGCCGAATTTCTCACCGATGAGGCGCGCACGGTGTTGCGGGCGGCGGCGGTGTTGCAAGGCCATGAAGATGTGCTCTTTATCCATCGTAAAGGCCCCGTAGAAATTTTGTTGCCCGCCGTGATCGATTCGCTGACCGGCCATCTCGACGAAGCAAGCGCACGCTTGCCCTTTGCCATCGCCAGTTTGACCGGTTTGTTGGCTGTTTTTCTGTTGGGCTGGCGTCTGTTCAATCCATTGGCGGGTTGGATCGC
>JAPLGZ010000003.1 GCA_026389895.1 Chloroflexota bacterium
TGTATTCCCACGGCGGGTTGTCTCGCTGCGGAATGGGTTGGTTGGCGTGGATGTAGCTGATGGTATACAGGCCACGCGCATCACGCTTGATGCGGCTGGCAATCAGGGTAAAGACGAGATTGTTGTTCATAGATCCTCTTAGACGCCGAGTAGTAAATCGGCAAATGATTGTTGACCAGCGGCCATTTGCTTTAGCTCCTTGCCCACCGGCTTGGCGATAATGGCGCGTATGAACTCACACCAACTGTAGGGCAAACGATCTGCGCTTACTGGTCCTTCGTCTTCGACAGCCAAATCGAGAAAGGAAAGTTGGGGCTTGACCTCAACTGGCCGATGGGTCGGTGTGCGGTAAGGGTTGGGTTTGACCAATTTGTTACCCTGCGCCGTGCGGATGATGGTTGCTTCAGGTGTACTGACCAGAATTTCAGGCTCAGTTTTTTCTTCGACAAACGCCACTTCGGGCATCGACTGTTTGAGCAGGCCGGTAATGCCGTCGCTGGACAGTTGTTCGCCGGCGAGAATACGGCTGGCCAGCTCATCGAGCAGTGATCCGCCGGCATCGGATTCAGCGGTGATCGCACTAGCGGCATTGTCGCCATACAAAAGCAAGGCCGCTTTCATCTTCTCGCCGATCAGACTGAGCGCGGCACTTTCGAGCGTGCCGTTATAGACCATGAAGATGACCTTGACCGGCTTCTGCTGGCCCAAACGCCAGACGCGGCGCATGAACTGCCAGAGCGTGTAGAGGCTATATTCGGTTTCATAGACAATGATCGTGTGGCATTTGATTAGATCTAAGCCCGTTTCCACCTTCTTGGGGTTGGTGATGAGCACGTCGATGTTGTGGACCTGGGCATCGATCCACCCCTCGCGTTTGGCGGGGGCCAGGGTGTCGGGCAGCGTGACCGCCCGAATGCCTTCGTCCTCCAGTAGCTTTTGCAAATGGGGCTGAATATTGCGCGTACCTGTTTGGCGCACGCCTAAGATGACTTTGCGCCCAGCGGCGATTTCTGCCTTCGCCACGCGAATCAATTCCGCCTCTTTTGGTTGTCGACCAGCCAACGGATACAGGACCATGGGCAACTCGCCGTTTGCATTGGGCACAAGATCGGGGTCGAGGCCCGCTTCTTCAATCTGGCTGTAATGGGGTTCTGAAATGTGAAAAGGGATCCGTTCGCCGTTGCTATTGGGCGACCAAAGCACCGGCTCACGGCGGAAGGTGGCATTGGGGCGACTGAGGCAGGCTTGCAGCCAAACGGAGAGCATCACCTTGGCCTCATGCCGCTCCTTGGCGCTGACATGCCAGCCCATGCCGGCCATGATCTTGGCGTAGAGCAGGTTATTCATCCATTCGTACTGTTCGGCCTGCGCTGGCGCCATGGCCAGGCGGGTGATTTCCTCGTCGTAGCTGGGCAAGCCATAGCCCAAATCAGTGATCCGCACGAAGATGCAAGACTTGAGCAAGCGAGCGAAGATAGCTGGACTAATGCCAGGGATCTCCTTGGTATCGACCACATAACGTTCCTTGCCGCTGAACTTGCCGTAGTCGTTATCGTTATTGGACTTGTTGAAGGTGCGCTCAATGCGGCCATAGTGCTGCGCCCACAATTGCTCATCACTAAACCCATAGTGCCTGCGTACACCTGGATCGACCCGATAGCGCAACCAAAAGAGATCCGTGCTCTTGCCGCCAAACAGCGTACCCGTGAGGTTGATCGTGTACCGGCTGGCCAAGACCAAATGATGATAACTCTCCGCCTGATCGGTAGACTTACCTTTGTACTGATGGAATTCATCCGCGATGAAGCACTGAAAGAAACCCTTGAGCTGGCGCTTGATGTAGTCGGTGAGCGGCCAACGGCGCAAGCCACAATATTTATACAGGGGCGTATGGCAATGGTCGCAGAACAGCCGGCGGTTGGCTGGCATCGCCAGAACTGGCAACCCCTCTTTGTCGGTGATCAGCTGACCGCAGCTCGGGCAGGCCGGCACTTTGCAGACCCCCGTTGCGGTCGGCATGCCTGCGGCATCATGTTTGATGCCCACCCGCCGCAAACGCCACAACACCGCTGGTTCCCAACCGGACCCCAACTTAGCCCGCTCTTTGGACAAGACCGCAATGTGTTTGCCGCCCGTTTGCGCCTTAGCGACAAACTGGTTCAAATCGGCCAAGTTGGCGATGATCGTCGCCTGCACGCCGGGCACAACTTCACGGGCTTCTCTAGCCCACTTCTCAACCATATGCCCGGGACACATAATGATCGCCGGGTAGGCGTTGGCCAAGTCCAGCGCCGCCAAACTGGTGCAGGTTTTGCCGGTGCCCATTTCGCCAATCAAATCGACCCAACCTTGCGCCTTTAAGCTGCGCACACAGGCGGCGGCCGCATGTTTCTGCGCGGGCAGCAACCCACCTGCTTGGCGCCCTGGTAGACGCTTTTGACGCATGAGTTTGCCCAAATGTTGCCATTCACGGTCGGTGGCTTTGGTATAGAGCGGCTGATACTGCGCACTGATCGCACTGGCGATCTGGCCGGCATAGTGCGCTAAAAAGGCTTGCATATCGGCGACCGACGTGATGCTTTCATGTTGGCCAGCCTGGTTGATCGTGGTGACTTCGGTCGTGAAGCGCTCGCGGGACTCGGTCATGCTGGCATCGTCCCGCTCGACCTTGCGGCCTTGGGCGTCGAAGAACTCGACCACCTTGGTCGCACGCCCTTTCGCTGCCACCTTTTGCAAGTTGATCACCCCCATCTGACCACTAGAAATCAGACTGCCCACATGGCCGGTTTTGAGGGGCACCACGGGCCGAAAGGCAAAATCATGGCTGGCGGTCATCCAATCCTTAAACTGGCGATTGTGGTACGCACCATGGCGCGGCGCCTGGCGCAATACGTCCTCGTAGGAGAGAGTGATCTTGCGGAAGAT
>JAPLGZ010000184.1 GCA_026389895.1 Chloroflexota bacterium
AGGAATCGCCTCGATCCCCTCATATTCGTCGCCATGGACGGCAGCGGTAACCACGAGCGTAGGACCGGGTTCGTGACCAGTGACATAGAGCAGCGGTAGTTGCCAGGCGCTGCCATCTGCGCGCGTGGCAACTGCCGCTACTCTACGTCACTGGTCACGAACCCGGTCCTACGCTAGTGGTTACCGCCGCCGTCCATGGCGACGAGTATGAGGGGATCGAGGCGATTCCCCACATCTACAGCCAAATTCAGCCTGCGGCCTTGCGCGGCACACTGGTCATGGTCCCGATTTGTAACATGGCAGCCTATGAAGCCGCGCAGCGCAGCAGCCCGATTGATGGCCTGAATCTAGCGCGCGTCTTTCCCGGTGACGCAAAGGGCACGATCACTCAGCGGATTGCTTATTGGATCCGCGAAAAATTATTAAGCCGGGCCGATTTTTATATCGACCTGCATAGTGGTGGTGTGGCCTATGATATTCCCACTTTGATTGGCTATATCCATGACGAGGGTATGCTGGGGCAGGCTTCCTTGGCGGGGGCAAAAGCCTTTGGCGCGCCGATCTTGTGGGGCCATCCGCTGCCAATGGCGCCGGGACGCACAGTCTCCGCCGCCACCGATTTGGGTGTTCCTTCGCTTTACACCGAAGGACCCGGTGGTGGCTATGCACGACCGGATGATGTAGCCTGTTTTATGCAAGGCGTACGAAATGTGCTACACCATTTGGGTATGCTCGAAGGGGCTCCGCAACCGCGCCGCATGACCCATCACCTTTTTGGTGATGGCAATTTAGACAGCGTGATTGACGCAACAGAGGCAGGTTATTTCCGCGCCACTGTAGAATTACTCAGCGAAGTCAAAACGGGTCAAAAGCTGGGCGTCGTTCAAGACCTATTCGGTCAGCCACAGCAAGAGGTTATTGCCGATCAAGAGGGCGTGGTGATCATGCTGCGGCGTCTTCATCGCGTCCAGGTGGGTGATGGGTTGGTGCATATTACGGGAAGAATTGCGTGATACGTGATGCGTGATGCGTGAGAGCAGACGACCTTTTTCACGCATCACGTATCACGCATCAAAAAATTTCAATGAACTATACTCAAATATTTTTTACCGATCTAAGGAGTTTACCATGCGAAAGAGCAAGATGTTGGAGAAGTTCCGCAGTGGCCGCTTTGCCCGTGTTTCGGCATTGGGCCATTATCTGCCGTTTTTTGTGCGCTATTCGGCGCATTTCAAGTTTGATGGCATTTGGTTGGATTTAGAGCACCGGGCGATGGACAACCGAGAAGTACAGATGTTGATCGCGATGTGCAAATACAATGATATTGATTGTATGGTGCGCCCGCCCACCTTGGAACGCACAAAACTCTATCGCTATCTAGAAGATGGCGCAGCGGGCTTCCTGGTGCCGCTGGTCTCCGATCCCCAAATGGCGCGTGATCTTGTGCAGGCCGTCAAATATCCACCGCTGGGCAACCGCGGCATGGATGGCGCGGGCTTGGATGCCGATTACGGGACGAGCGCCTGGGCACCCGGTAGCACTTATAATGCGGATGCCAATCACGAAACCTTTATCATCACTCAGGTAGAAACTTTGCAAGCGGTCGCCAACGCCGAGGAGATCGCCTCGATTGATGGGATTGATGGGCTCTTTTTAGGACCCGCCGACTTGAGTTTGCGCATTGCAAATGCCCCGGCTGGCAGCAATATGACCATGGAAAAAGCCATCGACATTGTAGCCGCCGCCGCCAAGAAGCACAACAAAATCTGGGGCATCACCGCGGGTTCACCCGAAGATATTAAGCGCTTCCGCGCTATGGGCGCGCAAATTGTGCCGTGGGGGGGCGATTTTGCCTTGATGAATGTCTTGAAGAATTGCAGCGCAGATTTGGATGCTGTACTCGGCGAGTGAATTGTTATTGATTAGAATGACCGAAATGAAAGCAATCCAGTAGATAGGTAGAGAGGGAAACAGATGACGCTAAGCTGCTTTTTCTGTTTCCCTCTCTACCTATTCTCCATAAAATTCATTGGGTATCTTTGACGAAAGAAGGGCCGATTTCATAGACGACTTTGCCAATTGACAGGAAGCTAGAACTACAGTAACCTGTCAATTGCATTCCAAATTTCCCATTTTAATTTCATATAAGAAAGGAAAGCCATGAAAAGCACTCGGAAAACCCGGCACTTTGCGCGGTTATATCCAGCCCTTGGGTTACTCCTCGTTTTTAGTCTCTTGCTAAGCGCATGTGCTCCCCCAGCCGCCGCGCCCGCACCAGCCGCTGGTGCCACCCCAGCCGCTGAGGCGACCACGCCACCGGCAGAAACTCCAGCCGCCGCAGCGCCAGCCGCCGAGGCAGACACCATGACTGGTGCGTGGGTTGGCCCTTGTTGTAACCCGATTGATTTTCTCAATCCCCTGAGCGCAGGTGGTGGTTACCACTGGTTCAATAAAATCTTCAGCCACTTGGTCACCTACAATCTCGAATATACCGAGATTCAGCCGGATCTAGCCGAGAGTTGGAAGATTTCCGACGACAACCTGACTTGGACACTGAATCTGCGCAAAGGTGTCACCTGGCACGACAACACGCCCTTTACCGCCGACGATGTGATCTTTTCGATTGAGCTTTGTCTTGATAAAAAAGTCCTCTGTCAGCAATCTGGCCCCTTGGCTGTGATCGCTGGCGCCAAAGATTATATTGATGGCAAAGCAACCTCGATCTCCGGCCTGAACCTCGTCGATGCCAACACCTTGGCCGTTACGACCGATGGTCCTAGCGCCCCCTTGTTGGATGTCTTCGCCGAAACCTGGATTGTGCAAAAGGCCAGCCTGAAGGATGTGCCGCGCGACAACCTCGACAAGAACGATTATTGGCGCACCAAGTCGATTGGCACAGGTCCCTTCAAGTTCTCTAAATTTGTCGAAGGTCAATATATCGAGACTGTCGCCTTTGATAACTATTGGCGTGGTAAGCCAAAGCTGGCCAAGTTGATCCGCCGCGAGTTCAAAGACCCAGCCACCGCCCTACTCGCCTTTGACGCGGGTGAAATCGATTTCACCTATCTAACCCGTGACGAAGTCGAGCGCGAGAGTAAGAACGACAAGGCGGTGGTGATCCCTGGGCCATCGGGCGTGGATAATGCGATCACGCTGAATCCGAAAGCCAATCCGATCTTTGGCAACCCGAAATTCCACCAGGCAATTTTGTACGCGATTGACCGCAAATCAATTATCGACAGCATCTACGGTGGCGCAGCCACTACGGTGCCTTGCCTCTATGGCAACCCGAAATATTATCCAGAGACGATTGAACAGTATGACTACAATCCCGATAAGGCGAAAGCGCTCCTCAAGGAGATCGGCGTTGATCCGGCCTCACTGGGCAAAATTGTCATGGATACTTATTACAACGACCAACTTTCCTCGGATGTAATGACCGTGATCCAGCAGAATTTGGCCGACATTGGGCTGACTATTGAGTTGATGCCGCTCGACGGCGCGGCATGGAACTCGCGCTATTACGAAAAGGGCGAATCGCAGATGTCGTTCATCGGCGGCGCCAACGGTGCCGATCCAAACCGAGCCTACAACTATTTTTACTCGGCCTCGCCAACCAACAATTACAAGTATAGCAGCCCGGAATTGGACAAACTGTTGGAAGGTGGCCGCCAAGAGATGGACCCGGCCAAACGCGCCGACATCTACAAACAAGCCTGCACGGTCATGGGCCAAGATTTGCCCTGGGTCTTCCTCTGGCAGACCACGCGCTATGGCCTCGTCTCCAAGCGCATTGCCAACTTCCAGTTCACCCCAGCCGCCGGCGGTGGTACATATTACGACCAGGCCGAAAAGTGGGAAATTGTGAAGTAGGTTTGGTATTGAGCAAAAGCTGATATAACGACAATGAGATAGACGCGGCGCATCTACCGCGTCTATCTCATTGTTTTCTAAAAACAACGCGTGTTCACAGCGCATAGCGTGAATGAATTCACCCCATAGGGCACAAAGTGCGTTGCCTCCTCGGCGCCATAGGCGTACATGATCTGTCCTGGAGAAATCGAAGGACTGCTCATCAAACAATTCGTACATCCCCAGCTTCGCTCGGGTGAGCATCGAGCAACCGCTACAATTGCTTCCCGCTAAAACCGCCCACAATCAAGCCAGTTAATCACGCACGTAAGCTACGCTATTTGGCTGATTGACAGTCTCCAGGCACAAATCTATACTGAACAATAAGGCATTTTGGGGCTTAGCGCTAAAAGGTGTAAATCGCTCAACGGTACATCACTCAACGCAGCCTACGCTAACCCTATTGCACAACGCCAGATGAGGCGCGTTTTGTAAAGCTCATCTTGTGCAACCCATTCATCCACCAGGCGGGTGCCATGGGATGAATGGTTTTCTCTTTAACCCTCCTCTGTACAGCCTAGCGCTTGGTCTGTAAACCAAGTTCACGTTAACCGATAAATTGATTACGCTTAGCATTGGATCGACTCATGATGTATCGCTCGCAACACAAGCCAACCCCTTCTGACGAAAATACCAGCGAACAACGGTGGATGACAGCCGTGCAGCAGCTTAACGACAGCCTAGCCGATCTGGTGGACGTAAACCGCCACACGGCTGTTCGTCAACGCATGCTCGAGATCATCGCGCACGCCACTGGCTACACGTATGGGCTACAGTCAGAAATGGAGCCAGATGGCTTGCACATGCAGGTCACCGCCATCTACGCGCCGGCATGGCTTGTGCAAACGGTGGAGAAGCTTACCGGCTTTTCAATCGTAGGGTATCGCTTTGTGAATGATCCAACCTTAACTTTGCAGACGCCGCCTACCGAGGTTTTTACGCATATCCGCGAATGGCGCGCCGACATGACGCGGACGATGGCCTCCGCCACCGAAAAATTGATTGGGCTGCGCCATATCGCCGCCATCCGCTTGCATACAGGCGATCATTATCTGGGGGTCGTCAATTTTTTCGCCACCAACCAAGATGCCGACCTACCGTTGCTCGAATATTTGTGCAACAGTCATCTCGTCTATGCGCTACGGCTCATGCGCGAACAATCGGCACGCGCGCAACTCCAGGCAAGCCGCACAGAGGAATTAGAACAGCGTGTACAAGAACGCACAACAGAACTAGCGGCTCTGCTGGCGCAAGCGCACGAGGCAGAGCGCCAGCGGCTTTTAGTAGAAGAAAAATTAAATGAACTCAATCGCGCTTTAAAGGCCGAGCGGGATACCCTCGAAGCACGCGTGCGGGAGCGGACAGCCGAGATTCAGACGCTAGCCCGCCTCCCAGCCGAGAACCCGAACCCAGTGTTGCGTGTGCAACCCACTGGCATCATTTCGTTTGCCAACCCACCCGGTGTCGAGCTTCTCACAATGCTGGGTTGTGTTCCACAAGGGCCCTGTCCAACCGAGTGGCAAACGATTATTGAACAAACACACCAATCCAATTTGCCGGTGGAAGCCGAGATTCAAGCGGGCGATCGTCGTTTTGTCTGCAAGTTTGCCCCCGTGGAAGCTGGCTATGTCAACGTATATGCAGTGGAGGTAACCCAGACCAAACGCATGCAAGATGAACTGCGCGCCAGTGAGACCTTAAAAAGCGCCATCATCGAGTCGGCCATGGACTGCATCATCACCATCGATCACGAGGGTCGCGTCATCGAATGGAATCCCGCGACCGAGAAAACCTTTGGCTTTAGCCGTAAACAGGCGCTAGGGCAACCCATCCAGGCGTTAATTATACCGCCAGCGATGCGGCCTATGTATCAAACAGGGATTGCGCCCTACCTGCAAACGGGTGATGGTCCCCATTTCGGCAAACGGCTCGAAATATCGGCCCAACGCGCCGATGGCACCGAGTTCTTGCTTGAGCTAGCCATTACACCTATCTTCCTGGGCGATAAACCGATCTTCAATGCCTATCTGCGCGATATCACCAGTCGCAAGCGCGCCGAAGAGGAGACCATCCAACTGGCGACGGCCTTGAAATCCACCGAAGAGGCGATTCTGATTACCAGCGTACAGGGCACAATCAGATATGTTAATCCGGCCTTCGAACGCTTAAGTGGCTTTACGCACACCGAGGCGATTGGCCAGAACCCGCGTATCCTCAAAAGTGGCGTCCAAGACGCCGCTTTCTATCGAGAAATGTGGGCTACCTTGTTACGTGGCGAGGTGTGGCGTGGCACACTCTTCAACAAGCGAAAAGACGGTGTCTTCTATTGTGTTGAAGAGACGATCGCGCCCGTGCGCGACGCCGCGGGCCAGACCACGGCTTACGTGGCAGCGCAGCGCGACGTCACGCTGCGCAAACAGACAGAAGACGAGTTGCGGGCGCGAACCTCACGGTTGACAACGCTAATCGAAAATTTACAGGGCGGTATTCTGGTCGAAGATGAGGCCCGGCGCATTGTGCATGTCAATCAGCTTTTTTGCGACATGTTTGATATTCCAGCGTCCCCCAGCGCGCTCTTAGGCGACGACTGCTCGAATAAAGCCGAGGAGTCGAAAATTCTCTTCGCCGATCCCGAGCGTTTTGTGCAACGGGTCAACGAGATCACCCGTCAACGCCAGACAGTAACTTCGGATGAGTTGCAGTTGCTCAGTGGGCAAATTTTTGAACGCGACTATGTGCCGATCTTTGTGGGCAATCATTACCAGGGCCATCTCTGGCACTATCGGGATATCACGGCGCGTAAGCAGGCCGAACAGACTCTGCGTGAGAGTGAGCTAGCCATTCGCAGTCTCTACAATATTACGGCCAATCAGCAGATGAGTTTTGCCCAAAAGATCCAAGCCTTGCTGATCATGGGGCGCCAACGTTTCGGGATGGCAATTGGCATGTTATCGCGCATCGAAGAGGAAGCGTATGAGGTCATGGAGGTCTATGCGCCGGGGATTGACATTGTCAAAGGCGCGCGTTTTGCCTTAAGCCAGACCTATTGTCAGCGGACAATCGAAGCCAATGGGCCGGTCTGCTTTGAGCATGCCGCACGCTCTGACTGGGCTTATCATCCTTGTTACGCGGTCTTTAATTTAGAGTCCTACCTGGGCACAACGGTGACGGTCACCGATCATATTTATGGGACTTTAAGCTTTTCTAGCCCGGATCCTCGTACATTGCCCTTTAAAGCGGCCGACAGAGAATTTTTGAGCCTGATGGCCCAGTGGGTAGGCGGTGAACTTGAACGCCAGCAAAAGACCGAACAACTGCGCGCCTATGCCACGGAGATTGAGCAGACCAACCAAGCGCTGGCTGTTGCGCGTGACCAGGCCCTGGAAACCTCGCGCCTCAAAAGTGAGTTTTTGGCGACCATGAGTCATGAGATCCGCACCCCGATGAATGGGGTGATCGGGATGACCGAATTACTGCTTGATACACCGCTGGATGACGAACAACAAGAGTATGCTGGCATTGTGCTCAAAGAAGCCGACCATCTGCTGAGCATTATCAATGATATCCTCGACTTCTCTAAGATTGAAGCCGGCAAGCTGATGTTGGACAACCAGGAATTTGCGCCCGTTACCGTCGTGGAAAGCGTGGCTGAATTGCTCTCCGCGCAGGCGGCAGCGAAGCATCTTTCGCTCATGACTTTCGTGGCGCCCGATGTGCCGCTGATTGCGCGCGGTGATGCCGGGCGGCTGCGCCAGGTGCTACTCAACCTTGTCGGCAACGCCATTAAATTTACCGATACCGGTGACGTAGTGGTGC
>JAPLGZ010000212.1 GCA_026389895.1 Chloroflexota bacterium
TCGACCGATTCTGGAATGTCGGATCACTGACTGTATGCGTGGGGATAGAAAGGTAGTTGACATCAATCTGCTGCTCGTCCTGGATACCATACACAATTGTCAGGTTGTTCTTTTCCACATCATAGAGGTGATTAAACAGATCAGAGACTTCGGGCATGACGTCCCGAGTGGTCTGTCCAATCTGTTCTTAAATTTTTACCAGATCCAGCTTTTCGGCAATAAATTGGCCCAGACGATTAATCGCAGCCAATTGCTCGGCACGATTGCGCGTTTCCGTATGCAGTTGAATGCGTTGCAACGCATTGGCAACCATGCTGCCGATGGCGGTCAAAATTTGCAGTTCAGCAGGCGGGATTGGCTGTTGGCTGCCCAACCATAAGGCGCCGATCTGTAATTCACTACCTTCCAGGACAACCAATGCAATGGCGCTGACCTGATTCAATTGCGCTGCCAGTGGAAAATTCAGGTCTTTGCCTACCGCGTTGTTGACATAGAGCGTATTGTTGCCAATCGTGGATTTTTCCCAAGCTGGAAATTTATTAAGCCGGCTGCCCTCCCAGCTCTGCCAGGCACCACAAGAAAACTCAAAGATCTGGTCATTATTATTGCCTACAAAGCGGGAAAGCGCCGACGCGTTCCCTTCGAAAAGTTCCATCGTTTTAGCAAGAATAATCGGCACAATTTCAGCATAGGTCGCCGCTTCGCGCATCGCGCTAGCCATCGCCAGCACAGCCGCTTGTTCGCGTTCATGGGCGCGCCGTTCGCTAATTTCATACTGTAATCTACGGTTCGTTTCGACTTGAACTTCTTCATTCTGACGCAGGCGCAAAATCGCTTGATGCAAGCTTTCCATGGCGAGATAGATTAAACTGGCGGCAATCGTCAAGCCACCACCATAGGCAGCCAACCGAAAATAGTCACTGGGCAACACAGTTGCTAAATGCAAATATCCGCTGGATTGCCCATATTGCAATAAAGAGCCAATCACAATACCCAGCCCCGCATTGATAAAGGCGGCGCGCCGTCCCAGGAGGATGCCAGCATGGATCACCGACAGAAATAATAGCCCATAGCCAATACTGTGAATCCCGTTGTCGAGATAAATTGACTCATAGACAAAGACCATTAAGACAAAAAAGTTGAGGATCTGATTGGCAAAATGCACTTGCCCGTAACGCACAAACACAAACACAAACACTAATAACAGTTCCACCCAAAGGCAAACCCTGAATAACAAAGGGGAGAGCGGAGAAGTTACATCGAAAAATGTCACGAGACCGAGAAACATAACAACAATAAAACTAACTTGAATCAGCACATGCGATAACCTGGCAAGGCGCGTTTTTTCTAAATCGGCGAAAACAGGCGGGCTAAGTTGTCGCTTACTCCATGCCGATAACATATTCGCTTGGGGGGACTGTGCCAAAGCTCTTGCCTGGCTAATCAAGCCTTCAATTTTCGTCACTCGGTTCTCCAACTTCTTCCTCCTTGTTTTTCAACAAGACTTCTCGCCCTTGTCCGCCGCCCATATCTGGCCCTACAACCCCTTTGGCTTCTAACGCGTCCATCAGACCGGCCGCCTTAGGATAACCAACCCGGAGTTTACGTTGCAACATACTGGTGCTACATGATTTCATATCACGCACCACGTCAATGGCATCTTGCAACAACTCATCTTCGTCATCCATCCGATCCAGCAGACCGGCCCAAGGGGAGACCGAGGGTGATTCTGCGCCAGCGCCATAGTTCTTCCAAAATTGAGCCACTCGGGTAATTTCTTCGTCGCCCACATAACAACCCTGCACGCGGAAGAGTTTGGCCGCATCCGAACGCATCATTAACATATCACCTTGGCCAAGCAGACGCTCAGCCCCAGGTGTATCTAAAATGACACGGCTATCCATTTGGCTGGTGACAGAAAAAGCAATACGGGTGGGAAAGTTCGCTTTGATCAGGCCAGTGACAACATCAACGCTGGGCCGCTGGGTGGCTAAAATCAGATGAATGCCAGTTGCTCGCGCCATTTGCGCCAACCGACAAATTTGGCGCTCAATATCCTCGGCGGCAGTCATCATCAGATCAGCTAATTCATCGATAATTAAGACAATATAGGGCAGGCGCTCTAGTTGAGCGTCACCTTTGCGTTGCTGGCTGACCAAACCATTATAGGTATCAATATTGCGCACGCCCAATTGTTGAAAAAGCCGGTAACGGTCGTCCATTTGCAGCAGTAACCAGGTCAAGGCCCCCATCACTTGATCGACATCGGTAATGACTTTGCCCAACAAATGCGGAATCCCGTTATACCCTGGCAATTCTACCATTTTTGGATCAACCATCACAAAGCGCAAGGTATCTGGCCCATGTTGCATGAGTAAGCCAGTGATAATGGTGTTGATACAGGCTGATTTACCCGACCCAGTGGCGCCAGCGATCAAAATATGAGGAGCGCGCGTCAGATCCATGACCACAGGTTCGCCAGAGGTATTGCGGCCTAAGGGCAACGTTAGTTTGCCACCCTCTTTCACCATGGCATTGCTTTCCAGGATCCCGCGCAGGGTAACCATTATTTTGATCAGGTTAGGCACTTCAATGCCCACATAAGGACGCCCAGGAACGGGCGCTTCGATACGCACGGAAGGGGCCGCCAAGGCTAAGGCCAAATCGTCGGCCAAATTAGCTATGCGGTTGACGCGCACCTTGCGCCGCTGGCCACCGCGCTCCAAAAACAAGGGCTCTACACCAAACTGTGTGACTGTCGGGCCACTTTCTACATGGACAACCTTCACGGGCACATTAAAATCTTCCAGCGTAGTCTCGATTAATTGTTGGAGCGCCCGGACATCATTGTTCTTGATCACACCAGCATCGGCAGCCAATAGATCCAGGGCCGGCAGATCGCTATTCGGGCGCGATACTTTGGGCGTGGGCATCATCGTCTTCGGCGCTTTGTCTGCTTTGGGAGCTTTGGCTTTTGGTTCACTACTAGATTTTTTGTCAACCGCAAGCTTTTGTTCGCTCACCGATTGGATCGCAACCGGTTCAGGCCCTACCGCTCGCTTGCGTGGGGCTTTTTCGGCGGGCTTGTTGGCAGATAGTTCAGATGCATGCTCGATGGTTGTCTCTCGCCGCGCCTGGTGCGGAGAGACAAAATTACTGGCCTGAAGAGCATTTTTCTTGTGTTGGTTGCTAGAGCCACTGTGCGCGCCTTCTGATGGCAACCATGCGTGCGGCGTCACAGCCTGGAAAGAAAACCAGTGAGGGGGCAAACTGGGGACAAGACGGGGCAGTGCAAGCACCACATAGATCAACGGTGTGTAGCGGAAGAGCAATCTCAGCGCAATCAGGCCGGTTAAGGTGAGGATGGCCAACGTTGGCCATTGCCCTAAAGCCGCCACCAAAAGTGAACCAAAAGACCAACCGACTAAGCCCCCATTGGCGCCATCAATGGGCGTACGCCAAGTGACGCTGTCGTTATACCAGGCAAATGTGCCAGCTTGCAGGCTCAGGAGAAATAGCTCGATGCCAATAATCGCCTCTACGCTCCAGTAACCGGCGCGGTGGCCTAACATCAACACCCCACCCGTGCCTAAAAAGCTTAGCACAACCAGCGGCGCTGTCCAGCCCGTCATTCCGACAAGCCAAGGAATGTTTTCCGAACCGGCGGTGCGTGTACCCGCTAAGCTGAAAAAGAGGATCCCACCCACAACAAACAGCAGAAAACCGATAAACTCGGCATTAAAGTTTTCCTGAGCTTCTTGTAACAGATTTCGTAAAGTGGTTGATTGTGAACTGTGTGGTTCTGCCATAAGTTTGCATCATCAATGAGCGCGAATTATTTTACCACTTCGTTGAGCGGCGTAGAAGAGAGGATTTTTTCTGCACCAGCCCCTTTTTCTACACTAGCGAATTTTTCTACATCGGTAACTTTTTCTACACCGTTGCCATCAATTCGTTTGTCTTGCTCCATTTCACTCAGCACCCGTGCCAACTGTCCAATCGCCACCCGCTGCTTGCGATAGAGGTCACTCTCGCTCATGGCCAGGCGGTCGGCAATTTCGCGCACTTTACGCCCCTGGATAAATCGCATGGCCAAGATGTTATAGAGCAACCATTCTGGGGCGCTCAGATTTTGTTTGCCATCTGGCTTCAAGCGTTCAATCGCCGTGCCCAGCACCAGCCGTAAGGCTTTGGTCGGATCATCGTTTGCCTGATCTAGTGCATGGGCGACAATCTGTAAACGCGTTAGCGGGCTGCGGGTCAGTTTAGGTCCACCCCAATAATGGCTCAAGGCATCTTTCACCCAACTTTCAAACTCAGGGCTGTGAATAGGGCTGGGATCAAGCAGCGCTGTGGCCGGTTGGGTGTCACTCTCATTGGCAGTATAGGGTACAATGCCACGCCACTGTTGCGCCTGTTCCAGTGCCGGGATAATCCGCCGCAACGTCACAAAGACCCCTTGCTGCAATTTCCGATCGGCCAACACCCCAGTAACGCGGTCTAACATGCGATCCAATACATCAATCTCATCTAGGCTGAGCAGCGGCGTTTCGGTGCGTGCTTTTACACCTAGCACCCCCAGAATGCGCCGATTGTCACCATCAGCCATCGGCTCAAGTAGCGGCCAGATCCAAAAACCGGCATGCGAAAGTGGCCGCAATGGCTCGGTCCATTTGAGCGCCAAATTCAACGTATCGGCCCAATCTGGCACAGCCATTACCTGTTGGCGGGTCTGTTCACTCCCGATCACCGCTTCTAAGATGAGATCCTGCCCAATCACACCAGCCACAAAGCCAGACGGCACCCGCAGTAACTCGCACAGCGCCGTCAGATTATTCTCTAGAAACTGGCGCAAATCGGTGGTGGTCAACAAACGCCGGTCTAACTCGCGCAGCCAGGCCACTTCGTTCCGATCTTCCCGATAGATCAGGCGATCGGTCAAGGATTTTGAGATGCTCAGAAAGAGCTGGCTCACTACGATTACACCAGTGATAATGCTAAACAGGACCACATCGGTGGGCAGTCCCATCAAACGCTCGATGGTTGGCACCGTTTGTACAGCCAAAATCACGCAGATGGCGACAACCGGCCCGCGCATGAAGAAGCGAAGTAAACGATAACGCACAACTCGGTCTGGTGTATAGACACCAAAATAGGCAACGGTGTAACTCATCAAAACCATCAACGCCGCCACGGCCATGTTGCCGACCAACGATAGTAAAAAAACCGCGGCGTTCGAATGTGCGGTGCTAACGATGCGGCTAAGCCCAATTAAATAAGGGAACACACCAATCCCTGGCGCCATAAAACCAAGCAACAGATAGGTCATGCGCTTACGACTATTTTCCGTCAAACAGCGCTGGCGCGCTTTATTAATATTGGCCAAAGCAAGCAAAAAAACGACGGCAAAATAGACGGCAAATAAGCCAAAATAGGGACCGGCTTCTAAATAGCTGATCGGGGGCGCAAAGCGGATGCCGTTGACCAATTGCGCCCCTAAAAGAGCGTCTACGGCGCTGGCTACACCCAAAACCCCAATAATATTCGCCACCCAACGCCGCCGGCGGATCCGATAATTGGTGGTCTGCAATACGCTGAGCGCAAAATTATACGAAGCAGCGGGTAATAAGGCAATGCCGAGCCATTGAAAACGGAGCCAGCGCTCCGCCGACCCAACAGTCATTACGCGCTCCAGTGCGACATCGCTGGCGTAGGTCACCAATACACAGACCAGTAACAGAGCAAAACGCCGGGCCACCGGATTGCGAAAATTATACGTAAACGTATAAGCCATCAGCGAAAAGGCAAGAATCGTCACCACCGATGACATCATCACATTGGAGAACGCCAAGAGATGACTCAGGCTAAACGTAGACTCCAGCATACGCATCAACTAACCCATTCAAGTTCTTCTTCGACCACAACCCACATATTACGCCGTTTTTGCAAACGCAAACGAAAACCGCCCCCTACCATCGGCGAGCGACGGATGTGCATTTGTAATTCAGCATCTTGCACCGTACGGAATTCAATTTGGTCCATTTCGACCACAGGGCCTTCGGCCAATGGCGCCGGTTCGTCAGGCATTAACCAGAGCGCATCGCCTTCAAAACCGAGCCGACCTTCGACTTCTGCCGGGTGACACCGAATGCGTAATTGCGCGGGCTTGCCATCCAAGCTAGGGTCCAGTTGGCGTAACAGACCTAATTTATGGACTAAAGCGGTCCGTCGAATCCGCAAGGTGTCTGGCTCCTGCGCATCTGCGCTGCGGTAATAACGCGCCAGCGCATAGGCTGGTCCAAAAGCGTTTTGTTGGCTTAATAAGCGTAACAATTCTTCGCGCACCCCATTCCACCGATAACGCCACTCTTTCGTGCGAATCTGATCGCCATATTCGAGCAGCTCGAGGGTCGCCTCAGAGCCCAGCCGGCTGACAATGGCGACCGGCGGCAGGCGGGTGGGGTCTTGCTTTAAGCGCGCCAACAAAAGTTCGGGGGTCGTTTCTACTTCATCAGGCTGAAGGAATGAGCGACGTGTGCTAAAGCTAAAAAAGAGACCAATGCCAATGGCGCCGACTAACAAGATAACTAATGTCCACGCGACGGGGTCCATCGATGCCAAAATTCGGGCAAACGAAGGAAATTGATTCAAATCCAAACGTTCTAAAAGACGTTGGAAAAATTTTAAGGGCTCCTGCATAATCCGAAAGTTCACCGTAATCATTGTCATTCAACGTATCGAGCTATTTTACCACAACTCTCATAATTTGACGCTTACAGTTATGCACTTCATGTTTAAAAAAGTGAACAGTAGACAGGAGTAGCCCATCAAGGAGGCCTTTCTACCATCGATGGGCTACCATCTTTTGAACCCTGGTTGCCTGCCAATTATAGGCGTCACTGGCATTGGGCTCCTCACACTAAGCTCCTGGTCGCCGAGGCGAATTTATCCCCGCGAAAAAGCCCTCGCATTCGGGGATGCACCATTGAACCCTCGTTGCTTGTGTAAGACAACCAGGCAAAGTATAATCTTCTAATACCTTTCAGCGCCTGGCAATCTCCAGGCCACTCCCCAAGGAGGAGATTCAATGAGACGTACGGTTTCCTTACCGATTTTGCTAATTCTGTCGCTACTTCTAGCGGCCTGTTCTGCTTCTGGCCCTCGCCCAACCCCCACAACCGCCGCACCAACCGTGATCGCAACCATAGCAGAGCCCACGCCCACATTGCAACCGATGGATGTGGCTGATACGCTGGCAGCGGCTGGTGATTTTGCCACCTTGGTTACCGCGCTCCAAGTAGCGAATTTGAGTGAGTCATTAAAAGGCTCGGATCCGGTCACCATCTTTGCGCCGACTGACCAGGCTTTTGCCGCGCTCGCGCCTGGTCTGCTAGACAATCAAGACCGCCTTGCAGAGGTGTTACGCTATCACATTGCCGCCACCCGCGTGACAAGTGACAGCTTGACCAGTGGCGCAACTGTAAAAACCCTCCTCGGCAACGAATTAAAAGTGAGCCAGGAGGGCAAGATCATTAAAGTGAATGACGCCACCATTATCGCAACACCCATTCAGGCCACCAATGGTGTGATCTATGTTCTCGATAAAGTTTTATTGCCACCTGCCAAAGCGTCGGCCGCCAACAGTAAAGCCACGATCAGCGAAGTTTTGCTGACTGATGAACGCTTCAGCACATTGGTCGACGCCCTCAAGGCCACCGGCGTCTATACCGAATTGCAGGGTGCCGGCCCCTTCACGCTCTTTGCCCCTGAACAAGACGCCTTTTCTAACTTGCCCAGCCCCCTCGTCGGGAGCTTATTCCGTGGCCCCGAAGTCTGGACGCGCGTACTCAATTACCACGTTATTTCCGGTAAAAAATTGCTGGCTGCCGATTTTACCGACCAACAAGTCGAACAAACTCTAGAAGGTTCAACCTTGGTCTTCTCTAAACAGGGCGCCACAACACTCGTTGGCGAGGCAAAAATCATTCAGACGGATATCCAGGCGTCCAATGGCGTTATCCATGTGATCGACAAAGTGTTAGTCCCACCCTTGGATTGATTCGCGTAAAATGTTAGGCTATATAGTAAGTGGTGAGTTGTGTTGATCACCTGAGGATGCCCTGACCCACACTTTACTTCTTATGCTGCACGGCTTGCCACTTACTCACTCTATTCATTGAGAACCATTTACATTAGAAAGTTATTTACATTCTATGACGGCCGATTCTCTGCACTTTACCGAACTTGCTCCCGGCATCGCTGTTGGAGCCCCCGTGCCAGCCACGTGGCGCGCGCTCATTGATCATCCACTTTTGATTATTGTTGGTCTGACGGGTGTCGGCAAAAGCACAACCCTGGAAAAGCTGGCCAAAACTGGATTGGACTACACATTGCTGCCCAATCGGCGTGTGCTCACCGACTAGTTGATCATCGCTTATATGCAGGCATTAGACCAGCAACCGATTCAACCAGTGACTGATCGCAAGTTGCGTTTCGACTATACCCGCCGTTTTCGCGAGCAATTTGCCGGTGGTATGAGCCATGCCCTCACGCAACTGTGGATTAATCCGGCCCAATTGCGCACCAACCTGATCTTTGACGGATTGCGTGGCGCCGATGAGGTGACGCACGCGCTACAAGCTTTGCCACTCGCGCGTTTTGTTGTGTTACATGCCCCCGATGTTGTGCGTGTACAACGTTTATTAGGTCGCAACGATGCCTTTGATCAGGTGGCTGGCACTGCACAAAGCAACGCCCAAACGAAGGCGCTCAACAGTTTTGCCGACCTTGGCCTGCCTGAAGCGGCAGCTTTGTTTACGCCCGAAGAAGAAGACCAGTTATTCGCGCTGCTCGCACACGGCGTTAGCCCAGATGATTTGCGCGCTAAGCTGCAAATTGTAATCGAAGAACGGCGCAATTATGACCCAAACGCCGCCATCGCAGTTTTGCAAGCCAGCGCACCCGACCGGACACTCGTCATCGACACCACACAGAATAGACCAACCCAAGTTACACAGGCATTGGTTGATTTTATGACGAATTGAATTAAGATAAGTGGTAAATGTTACGCACGGAGATGGGTGAAGGAATTCACCTCTAGTACGCAAAACGCGTTGAAACGAATTGACGTAGCCGTATGCTTCCTTCTGGGCAATATGCGTTAGTAAGCGAAATTTTCTGATTACCAATTACTATTTACCATTTACTAGATCATCATTCTTAAACTTGAGCAGACGAGCCCATTATGCCAATACCCTCTCTTGCCATTGAGCACATTTCCACCACGATCTTTCGGTTGCCGATGTTTGGGGCCTTGCGCTGGGGTAAAAGCAGCAGCTTGGCCGAAGCACGGCATGTATTGGTGCAGGTTACATTGAACGATGGCAGCCAGGGGATAGCCGAAGCCCCGCCCCGCCCCACCATCTACGGCGAAACTGTTTACAGCATTACAAGCATCATCGAACACGAGTTGGCGCCACGTGTTGTCGGCATTCCAGTCGAAAAGGTCCAGGCACGGTTGCAAGAAATCAAGAATAATCATGCCGCCAAAGGGGCGTTGGATATGGCCTTGCAAGATGCGTTGGCGCAGCACGCGGGTTGCTCATTGGCCGGATACCTAGGCGCGCAGAAGCAACAATTGAAGGTTAGTTACATCTTGGGCATTGGTGATCGAGAGATGGTGCTGGCCGAAGCGCAACGCGTATTTGATCAAGGCGTGCGCGTTCTAAAGGTAAAGGTCGGGCGCGAATGGGAGGAAGATATCGCTAGGATTCGCGATTTGCAGCAGATGTTTGGCAGCGCAATGGCGCTTTATGCGGATGCCAATGAATGTTTGGAACCAGCTGAGGCGGCCCACAAGCTAGCTTATCTACACGAAATGGGCCTCCTGTATTGCGAAGAAGCCTTGCCTGTAGAATTGATCCGCGAGCGCGCAGCCCTGCGTAGCCAACAGGTAATGCCTTTGATTGCCGATGACAGTTGTTTTACGGTGCGCGATCTGCAACGTGAACTTGCGCTGGACACCTTCGACATTCTCAACATCAAGACGGCGCGCACCGGCTATACCGAATCGCAAAGCATGTTAGCCCTTGCCCTGCAACATGGCAAAGGGGTGATGATCGGTTCGCAGGCCAGCGCTGGTCTGGGCACCGTACGCGCGGCGATCTTTGCCGCTTTGCCGGGCATCGAACATCCTTCAGAATTGAGTTTCTTTCTCAAATTAAAAGAAGATATCATCGATCGGTCAATTTCAATTGTAGATGGGTATATTGATCTGGCCGATGTGCATAATATTGGTGTCGACCCAGATCTGTTACGGGCAGCAGCTGTTGAATAAGCGGTCGAATCGTAAGCGGTAAATCATAAGTGGTCAGGCTAATTCAGAAAAATAAATAGGTCAGCCGCATTCTCGGTAGGCTTGATCACGCAATCATCAATTACCACTTACCTAGTTACGCATAAGGAACCAACCATGCAAGGCCCTATTCCCATTGCAGGCCCACTCACCCTCGGTGA
>JAPLGZ010000198.1 GCA_026389895.1 Chloroflexota bacterium
GTAGGGGCGTGCCCTGGTGGCCGCCCGTTGTGTTTGGAGCACAACGGGCGGCCACCAGGGCACGCCCCTACGCTACCTAAACAACGAATTAAGCTTGACCCTTTCCCGACGGCTCGGCCATACCCTGAAACGTGCGATATACCCTTGGTATCGTCAATGAAAAGCACATTTGTGCTAACTGGATTTGACAATATTCCCATATGGGAATATAATGCAGGTATGGCACGTTTGGCAACGACTTCGGATGTTTTTAATGCAATTGCGGAACCGCAACGCCGCGAAATTCTTGAGCTGTTGGTCTTGGGCGAACGGTCGGTGAATGATATTGCCGAGGCGCTGCGCGTCAAACAGCCACAAGCCTCTAAGCATTTGTGGGTCTTGAAAGAGGTTGGTCTGGTCAGCGTGCGTGTTGAAGGGCAGCAGCGCTTATATAGCCTGAAAGGCGAGGCGCTCAAGCCTATTCATGACTGGGTCAAGCCATTCGAGCAATTATGGAGTGAGCGCTTCGATCGCTTGGCGGAATATCTCAAAATGTTGCAAGCAGAGGAGAAAGCAAATGAACCTAAAGAATGACGCCGCGACAAAACAAGACGGCAACACGCTCACATTAACCTTTCCATCGGATCGCGAGACCGTTATGACGCGTGTGTTCAACGCGCCGCGTCGTTTGGTCTTTGCGGCCATGACCCAGCCTGAACATGTACGCCAGTGGTACGGTTTGCGCGACCACACCATGAAAGTTTGTGAGATTGATTTACAGGTGGGTGGCAAATGGCGCTACGTGGTGCAAATGCCCGATGGCAACGAATTTGCTTTCTCTGGCGAATATTTGGAGATCGCGCCGCCAGACCGCTTGGTCTCTACCGAAAGGTTTGAGGCGATTCCCGGTTCAGACTATGTGGCGACGGTGACTTTTGTCGAGCAAGATGGCAAGACTACACTTACCAGCCATTTGCGTTATCAATCGCCGGAACACCGCGATGGCCATGTCAATTCGGGGATGGAGTGGGGCATGCGTGAGACCTTCACCCGGCTGGATGAGCATTTGGTTGATATGGCAATAACCGAACGGGAAATCGTCATGACGCGAGTCTATGCTGCGCCACGCGAACTGGTATGGCAGACCTGGACCGAGCCGCAACATGTCGTCCATTGGTGGGGACCAGATGGCTTTTCGCTCACCATTCATGAGATGGATGTGCGCCCTGGCGGGCTTTGGCACTTTCATATGCATGGGCCTGATGGCACCGACTATCTGAATCAGATCGTCTATGTTGAGGTTGCGAAGCCTGAGCGCCTGGTATATGACCATGGCCCAACCCCAAGATTTCGATCAACCGTCACTTTTGCCGAACAAGGCGGCCAGACCGCGCTCACGATGCATACTATCTTCGAAAGCGCGGCCGACTACACGCGGGCTGTCAATGTCTTTCACGCCATCGAGGGCGGCAAGCAGACCCTGGGGCGACTGGCCGAGTATCTCACCACGCTGAGTTAACAAAATACAGTTGACAAAATAGATAAGGAGATCGAGCAATGAAAATTTTTCTTTGGGTGCTTCAGGTCTTACTGGCTGCGGCCTTTGCCGCGCATGGTTGGCTCTTTCTGTCACCGCCGGCAGAACTATTGGTGACCATGAATTCGATGCTCCCGACCTGGTTTCGCCTTTTTCTGGGTCTGGCCGAAGTGCTGGCCGCGATTGGTCTCATCTTGCCTGGCCTCACGCGCATTCTGCCTGGGTTAATTCCCTTGGCGGCTGCAGGATTGATGATCGTCATGGCCAGCGCCAGTGTTCTGCATGTCACTCGTGGTGAGATCAGCTCCGCCATTACCACAGCTGTGTTGTTTATCCTCGTCACCTTTGTGGCGTATATGCGCTGGAAGGTAACCCCCGTCTTGGCGCGCGCCAAAGCATAAACATAACTATTCAACAAGGAGATCCAGAATAACGATGGCAACCATGATTTTTGTTAACTTACCCGTCAAAGATCTGACGAGCTCGGTCGAGTTCTTCACCCAACTGGGCTATACCTTCAATCCTCAGTTCACCGACGAAACAGCCACCTGCATGATCGTGAGCGAGACCATTTACGTGATGCTCTTGACGGAAGCCAAATTCCAAACCTTTACCCCCAAGATCATCGCTAATGCCAAGCAGAGTACAGAGATGCTTTTGAGCTTTGCATTGGAGAGCCGGCAGGCGGTCGAAGAGATGGTGCGTAAGGCGGTTGCGGCTGGTGGATCAACCTATGCCGAACCGAACGACCTTGGCTTTATGTATCAGCATGGCTTCGAAGATCTGGATGGTCATATCTGGGAATTCTTTTATATGGACCCAAGCGCGGTCAATCAGTAGTTTGGTTCAACTCGCGTCCCAAAGCAAAAGGAGAAATCAACATGTCAGAAAACGCCAGTCCACGCCCTGATCTCAAAAATCTGGAGCGGCTCATCGGCACATGGCAGGTATCCGGCGAGGCGCAAGGCCAGATTCGGTACGAATGGATGGAGGGTGGCTTCTTCCTTGTCCAGCACTTTGATCTGATGCATGGTGCGCGCAGGAATAAGGGCATCGAGGTGATTGGCCATCTTCAGGGGCTGGGGGAAGCGCCAAGCCCGGAAATTCGGACGCGTGTCTATAGTTTCTTCGACGGATTGACACTTGATTACGTCTATGAGCTTGAAGGCGACACCCTCACGATTTGGGGCGGTGAAAAAGGTTCGCCTGCCTATTACCAGGCCACCTTTAGCGCTGACGGCAACACCTTGACCGGCGCCTGGGTTTGGCCCGGTGGCGGTTATGCGACCACCACGACTCGCGTAAAGTAGGGATAGACGAGCGGTTTTTATGGGGATTAAGGTTGGCAAAACAAGAACATGCGTGCTATACTTGCTTTTTGTCGGATGAATCCATCATGAAATCTCAGATCGATAAGGAACAAACGCATGAGCCTACTGGTTGAGGAAAGATTGTCGGACTCACCTTATATTGAAGCAGTTATGCATGGCCATACGGTGGGCGCTGGCTCTACGATCCGCCCCGCCGAAAGCCATTGGCACATGGTCTTTATGCGCGAGCATGGCAACTTTCACCCATTGGTAGTTGGCGCATTGACGAGTTCTGGCGTTGTCGCTTGGGGCGAAGGCGCCGAGATTCTCTGGATCAAGTTCAAGCTTGGTGCCTTTATGCCCCACCTGCCGGCAAACGCGTTTGTAGATGTCGAGACGCCCTTGCCTGGTGCGACGCGACAATCCTTCTGGCTAAAGAGCGCTGCCTGGCAATGTCCTGATTTTGACAACGTAGAAACCTTTGTTAACCGGCTTGCGCGCGAGGAGATCCTGGTGCGTGATCCATTGGTGAATGCTGTGTTGCAGGAGCAGCCACACGACATGGCCCCGCGCACGCTGCGCCATCGCTTCTTGCGCGCGACTGGTTTGACCCACTGCCACATCCGTCAATTTGAACGCGCCCAACAAGCCGCAGCGCTCCTACGCCAAGGAATTTCAATCCTGGATACCGTCTACGAGCTTGGCTATTTTGATCAGCCGCATCTCACCCGCTCGCTCAAACAGTTTGTCGGATATACGCCGGCCCAAATCCTCGGGCTTACCGCGGCGCCCATCACAGAAATGAGTCAGCCGAGCTAGTTTGCCATTTTATACAAGACACGCGCCCAGCGTCGGGGTATAATACAAATGTTCTATCAAAATTCCGACACTGATTCATAAGGAGCGTACGATGCAAAAAATTACCCCATTTCTCTGGTTCGATGGCAATGCCGAAGAAGCGGCCAACTTCTATGTCGCACTTTTTGAAGATTCCAATGTGCTGAACGTTTCTCGCGGACCCGACGGCAAGGCGTTCATGGTCACCTTCTCTTTGTGCATTGCAAAACACAAGAGGAAGTAAATCATTATTGGGAGACGCTCTGTGCAAATGGTGGTCAGGAATCGCGTTGCGGCTGGCTTGTCGATAAGTTTGGCCTCTCCTGGCAGATCATTCCCGATGCACTGGGTGAACTGATGGGCGATCCGGATCCAGAAAAGGCTGGTCGAGTGATGCAGGCCATGCTGCAGATGAACAAAATAGAGATCAAGGCTTTGCAGCAAGCGTATGCACAATCCTAACAAGCTTTTTAGATTATGTGCCAGTTGATAAGACACGGGGCTACGGGCAGTGTCGATAATGGAAGGAAAAGAGATCATGACGATTTCACAAGTTGAAAACCAAACCGGCGATCTGACAAAAGGCTATGCCGAAGTTAATGGGCTAAAGCTATACTACGAAATTCATGGCGCCGCGACCCAGGGAAACCCGCCACTGGTGCTGTTGCATGGGGGCCTGGGGATGATCGAACTGCTGGGGGAAGCGCTCCCGCAACTGGCCGCCAGTCGACAGGTGATTGCAGTTGATCTGCAAGGGCATGGGCGCACCGCCGATATCGACCGCCCCATCCGGTTTGAACGGATGGCTGACGATATTGCTGCGCTAATTCGTCAACTTGGCTTTGCGCAAGTTGACGTGATGGGCTATTCGTTGGGGGGTGGCGCGGCGTTGCGCACGGCGATTCAACACCCCGGCCTGGTGCGCAAATTGGTGCTTGTCTCTGTCACCTTCAAACGCACTGGATCGTATCCAGAGGTCCTGGCGGGTATGGATCAGGTGGGGCGCGCCGCCGCTGAGTTTATGAAACAGTCGCCGATCTACCAGGGCTATACGCGAGTTGCGCCAAAGCCAGAAAATTTCCCCCTGTTGCTCGACAAGGTTGGCGATCTGCTGCGCCAACCCTATGATTGGTCCAACGCAGTGGCGGCATTGCCGATGCCCGTGATGTTAGTCTTCGCCGATGCCGACAGCGTGCAGGCGAGCCATATGGTCGAATTTTTTGGCTTGCTCGGTGGTGGCCAACGCGATGCCGGCTGGGATGGCGCAAATATGCCGAAAGCCCAGCTTGCCATTTTGCCGGGGCTAACCCATTACAATATCTTCGCTTCGCCCTTGCTCATCCCCGTCGTTGCACCGTTCCTGGCCTAGCCTTGCCCGCCACCAAATGATTGCCCGATATACACTGGCCGGCCAAGACCAGGGCGCTGCGCCTGTGTTAAAGACTCGTGCGTACCGTGAGATCGTATGCCATCGATTTGCTCTGGTTCTAAGGAACCTCAATTGTTGTTTCTGGCTCTTTAACCATACGAACTTGATTTCATAAGCCATGAGGAACCTTAAACATGACCACACGACCCACTGACTACATTACCATCACCGGCGCACGCGAGAACAACTTAAAAAATGTTTCACTGCGCATCCCCAAACGCCAGATCACCGTCTTCACTGGCGTATCGGGGTCGGGCAAATCCTCGCTCGTCTTTGATACGATTGCCGCGGAGGCCCAACGGCAGCTCAACGAGACCTTTACGGCCTTTGTGCGCGGGTTTTTGCCCAACTATGGTCACCCCGATCTCGACGCGATTGAAAACATCTCTGCCGCCATCATCATCGATCAGAAGCGCATCGGCGGCAATTCGCGCTCGACGGTTGGCACCATCACCGACATCAACCCGTTGCTGCGGCTGCTCTACTCGCGCGTCGGTGCGCCCCATGTTGGGGCCGCCAGCACCTTTTCGTTTAACGAGCCGCCAGGGATGTGCCCCGAATGCGACGGCATCGGGCGCTCCACTCAACTGATCTTTGACAAGTTTATCGACAAGTCAAAATCGCTCAACGAGGGGGCTTTTCTCCACCCCGATTTTAAAGTGGGACAGATGTACTGGAAGTTCTACACCGGCAGCGGCTTCTTCGACAACAACAAAAAGCTGGCCGATTATAGCGACGCGGAAATGCACCAGTTGCTCTATGGAGAAGGCAAAATTCCCGGCAACATCGCGGGTGCTGATTTTAACATGAGCTACGAGGGGATTGTCACCAAGTTTACCCGGCTCTATATCAAAAAAGATATCAACGCCATGTCGGATCGCCACCGCGAGATTTTTCTCTCTTTTGTCACCAACGACATCTGCCCAGTATGCAAAGGCGCCCGCCTCAACGAACTCGCACGCAGCAGCAAGATCAATGGCTATGATATCACCCAGCTTTGGGCATTAGAAGTGAAAGCGTTGATCGCGGTCTTGCGCACCTTCACCGATCCCATTGCGGTGTCGATCTGTGCGAACACGATCGAGCGTCTCGAAAATTTGGTCACCATCGGCCTCGGCTATCTCAGCCTGGATCGTGAGACCGCCACCCTCTCGGGCGGCGAGTCGCAGCGCATCAAGATGGTGCGCCATCTCAACAGCAGCCTGACCGAAATGATCTATATCCTCGACGAGCCGAGTGTTGGCCTGCATGCGCGTGATGCGCAACAACTCAACGTGTTGCTGCATAAGCTGCGCGACAAGGGCAACACTGTGTTGGTCGTTGAACATGACCGCGATGTGATCGAGATTGCGGACCATGTGGTTGATTTGGGGCCGCGCGCCGGTCGCCACGGCGGTGAAGTCGTCTACGAAGGCAACGTGGCCGACTTAAGCGAAGCGGCGACGCTCACCGGTCGGCACATGAAGCACCGGCTTCCGCTCAAAACGCACTACCGACAGCCCAAAGGCAAAATGACCATTGTTAATGCCAATCTACACAACTTGAAAAATATCACCGTTGAAATTCCTGTTGGCGTGCTAACCGTCGTGACCGGCGTGGCCGGCTCGGGCAAGAGCACCCTGATCAATGATCTCTTTCTCCCGCTCCACCCCGACGCGGTCGTCATTGACCAGGCGGCGGTGGGGATCTCGCGCCGCTCTAACACCGCGACTTATACCGGCATCTTGGACGAGATCCGCAAGCTCTTTGCCAAAGCCACCGGCGCCAACGCTTCACTCTTTAGCTTCAACTCGAAAGGCGCTTGCCCCCACTGTAACGGGCTGGGTGTGATCTACACCGATCTGGCGTTTATGGAAGAGATGAAATCGCCCTGCGAAGTCTGCAACGGCCAACGTTTCACCGCCGAAGTGCTGGAATTAAAGCTGCGTGACAAGTCGATCAACGATGTTCTCGCCATGACAACGGAGAGCGCGCTGGATTTTTTCCCCGAACGCAACATCCGCAAAGTGGTGCAGGCGCTCAACGATGTGGGCCTCGGCTATTTGCAAGTAGGCCAACCGCTCAACACGCTCTCGGGCGGCGAGTGTCAGCGCCTCAAGCTTGCCACTGAATTACACAAAGCGAGCGCCATTTATGTCATGGACGAGCCGACCACCGGTTTACATATGTCGGATGTCGGGCATCTGTTGCATATCATCGACCGGCTGGTTGATCAGGGCAATTCTGTCATTGTGATCGAACACGATCTCGACGTGATTAAAAACGCCGACTGGATCATCGATCTCGGGCCGGATGCTGGCAGCGCAGGCGGTAATATCGTCTTTGAAGGCACGCCCAGCCAACTTCTGTCGGCGCAGGAATCGCTCACCGCCGAGTATGTACGGCGCGATATCAAGCGCTAATGACAAAAAAACGGCTCTCGACTTGATTTGAGTAGTCCAGCCGGCGTAGCGCATGTCAGCCAGGCCGGCTGGACATAAGAAAATAGATTTTACGGTACGCTTTTACCAGGACAAATGTTCACGAAGGAGCATAGAGATGAGAAATGTAATTTTATTAATGCATGTGTCGCTAGATGATTTTGTGGCCGGCCCCAATGGCGAAATGGATTGGATCCAGATGGATGAACAGGTAATTGATGATGTCGCCGAGCTAACAGATAGTGCAGACACGGCTTTATTTGGGCGAGTGACCTATGAGATGATGGCCGGGTATTGGCCCACGGCGGCCGACGCTCCAACTGCTTCCAAACATGATATTGATCATGCCCGTTGGGTCAATCCGGCGCCCAAACTCGTCTTTTCCAGGACATTGGAAACCGTCGAGTGGGAAAATTCAAGAATCGTGCGCGATAACATTCCCGAAGAGATCCAAAAACTCAAAGCGCAGCCGGGTAAAAATCTGCTGATGATCGGCAGCACCAGTACGGCTCATACGTTTATGCAACTTGGCTTGATTGACGAATATCGGATCAATGTCAATCCGGTCGTCTTGGGCAGTGGCATGCCGTTATTTGCCGGTATTAACGAGAAAATCGCTCTCCGGCTTTTGTCGGCCAAGACCTATGCTTGTGGCGTTGTTGGGCTGCATTATGCGAAGGGCTAATGTGGCACCGCGGCCGATTGCCTAAGCAAAACTTATCGTTTGATGACCATACCAGGGGTGAGCCATGACGGCGCAAGCTGCCAATTCCAAACCACCGAAGCGCCGTGTATCCACGCCAGAGAGCGTCGCGATCTTTCTTGCTGCGCTTGAGCACCCATTGCTAGCCTGGCTAGACAAAGATCGCGCGTCGGTCAAATTTCGTGATTTGCCAGCCATCGAGGCAAGCCAAGCCGCCCGCTCTCTGCCGTGATTTCTGGACCTTGGCCTATCAAGCAATTGACGACTAGGCGCAGTTAACATTGGGTGGACCACACACGCAAGCAGGCGTGCGTTGGACTGGACAGTGGGCTATACCGTAAATTCTATCCTGATATTTCGCTTGCCACCCAAACAGGCATTGAGACCTATCGAAGTCTTGTCCTCAACGCCTTCAGCCACTACAACACGGAAAGGCATGAAATTAAGACAGAATTGGCAAACGCCATCAACGCTGTAAAAGCATTAAAAGCAGAGTTAGATGCAATTGGATAGCATAGAATGCTGCATTGTGATAAATAGTCTACGGCAACTCGGCAAACAACTCGTGCAAGGGCAAGGCAAAGCCTTCCAAAATGCCTTCGCCATGCACGGTCTCTTGCTCAGCGAGTTGGATAAATTCGGTAGGCGTACGATAGACGAGCAGTTGCTTTTTTCCCGGTTCGACAATCCACACGCGCTCAACGCCAATCGCAAAGTATTCAGCAATCTTACTGCGCAGTTCACTCCACCGATCCGTCGGCGAAACAATTTCAACCACTAACTCAGGCGCCACTTGCAACGCTTTGCCACTTGGCGCGGCAAGACGTTTGCGCGAAATAAAAATCACATCGACGCCACGCACTGTATCAGGCTCATACCGTGTATACACACCCACTTCACCCGTTAAGACCCAGCCAAGTTTGCGGGTAACGTTAAAGTTGCCCAAATAACGTGCGATCTCTGATTCGATAATGCCATGTTCGTCACCGGTATAATCTATATAACTCAAGTTGTGACCTAGAAAAGGTGCGTATAGTGAATTAGAAAATCCATGAGTTCTCCGGTAAAGTTGTGGTTGCTGAGACAACAACGAACCAAGGAGGCACTCATGGACCTGCAA
>JAPLGZ010000886.1 GCA_026389895.1 Chloroflexota bacterium
TAGTTGACGTTTTACCCACATGGATTACACGCGTGTATCCTTCCTGTCCAATCCACTGGCAATAGCACTTAGTTTGCCTGCGTTGTGAGCCTGGCTTCGAAAGCCAGGCTTTTGGATTGGTTGGATAAACAATTGTGTGCTAATTTTAAATTCAAATTTAATTTACCTTACTTCATGCATTATCTATTGTTAAAGTTACAGATAATTTTGTTTTCTAGTATAATAAGCGTTATTCTCATACCTAAATAGTTGCCGAGCAAAAGGAGATTCGTTTATGGTTGCAAAGAGAACGACGTTTGCACAGGTATTCAACGCGAGGTGGTTGAGTAAGCTTAATAATAAATTAACAAGACTACTTTTATCCGGTAGCGTCGCTGCACTCTGTTTCCTAACCATTGGCTTTCCTTTCACGATATCGTTCGCTGCTACAACGCCTCAGACGCCACTTCGTGTTCATGCCGCATTGATCGCATTGGCCAGCGAACAGCCGAATGCTCAGGTTAATGTCATTGTTCAGCAATCAGGCTCCGGCGCCGAGGTTGAGGCCGCGGTGGCGCAGGTGGGCGGACGGATCATGCGGCACTTGACATTGATCAACGCCTTAGCCGTGCAATTGCGAGCCAGCGCTGTGGTCGACTTAGGTCGCACACCCGGTGTCCGCTGGATTTCGCTGGACTCTGTTGCGCAGAGTAGCTTCTGCTTTTGGTGTATCGATACGAACCGCTTGGCGTCTGCCTATATTTCTACGATTGGGGCCGACAAAGTCTGGAATCGTCCTCCTTATTTGCAAGGTCAAAAAGTTGGTGTGGCGGTCGTCGATAGTGGCATTAGCATGGATTATGATTTGAATATTTCACACTGGGGCGGCCGGCGTTTGGTGGCAAAGTTTGTCTATAACGGCAACCCAAGTGGTGAAGATTTTTATGGTCATGGTGATCATGTGGCACGGATTATTGGCAGTAATGGTGGGTTCCGCAATGAATATATGGGGGTTGCGCCTGAGGCGAACCTGATCAATGTGAAAGTGGCCAACGATGAAGGCCGGGCTAAGATTTCCGATGTAATTAGCGGGTTGCAATGGATTTTTGACAATCGGGATCGCTATAATATTCGCGTTGTTAATATTTCGATGAATGATAGCGTTTTGGAATCGCATCACACCAGCGCGCTCGATGCTGCGGTAGAAATATTGTGGTTTAATGGCATTGTGGTAGTTGTCTCGGCAGGCAACACAGGTAACGGTGGTATTTATGCCCCCGCCAACGATCCTTTTGTGATCACCGTTGGTGCAACAGATGATCAAGGGACTACCAATCTGAATGACGATGTGATGGCGTCATTCTCGGCCTATGGGACAACCAGCGATGGTTATGCCAAGCCGGATCTCGTTGCACCAGGCACCAATATTGTCAGCATGGTTAAGCGCAATACACTATTAGTCAGGCAGCATCCCGCTAATATCGTGCAAACAAATCGTCTGTTAGGCCTCTACTTTCGAATGTCTGGCACGTCAATGTCCACCCCCATGGTCGCGGGGGCGGCCGCATTGTTGATTCAATCTGATCCAAGATTGACGCCGGATCAGGTGAAATATCGTTTGATGCATACCGCGCGCCCTTTCGATACGGCCTTGCGCGCTGGGGCGGGCTATCTAGATATAGATGCCGCGATTCGAGACACCAGTATGCAGAAGGAAAATCAAGCGCTTAGCGTCAGTAAGCTTCTCTGGGATGATCTTGTTCCGCTTCTCTGGGATTCCGTTACACAGGGATCGGTCAACTGGCGTGGGCATGGGACGGCGTTCTGGGGTGCTGCCGCACAGAATGGCGACTTGAATAATTCGGTTGTCTGGGGCAGTGATTATTGGGATAATGCCCGGCCTGATCTGGTGTCAGTAGCTTTGCGTGCTGAACCGACCACTGACAATCCTGAATTCCTAACCGAGGATACCTTTGACCTTTCGTCAGAAGCCGCTGAAAGTGCCGAGCCATTGATCGACGGCGCGTCGTTTAATCAGCATATTTTCCTGCCATACGTTGCGGCTACCGCTCCTTAACCTCGCACCGATCATGTGCCTGACGATGAGACAGACAAAGAAACTGTCTCATCGTCAGGCACATTTGTTTGTTTTGTGCCAATCTGAATTTGGGCAATTTTGAATCCGTACAGTAGATTTTGATGCGCAGTTGTGCAGGTTCTGTCCATTCATTGGGCGCGTAAAATGTAAGAGGAGAACAGTTATGACAGTTCGTCAATGGGCGTATATTGGTGGTGTAATCGTCGTGGGGATTGCACTAAGTTTGGCTACCTTTCTGTTCTCAAGCCTTCCTATGTCGCAATGGTTTATTTTTTGTGTGCTAACTATTTTTGCCACGCTAGCCCAGTTTATAGAATTCCCTTTTTCTGATAATAGCCAGGCCTATTATCCGCACACGATATTCTTTTTTGCCGGCCTATTATTGCTTTCTCCGCTCTTTTTTGTGCTCCTAGTCGCCATTCCGCATGTGGCTGAAATGTTGAAAGCTTATATTGAACGCAAGAGACTGCCATTCTCGTGGCACGTTCAACTGTTTAATATCTCTCTGCATATTATTGTTGGATTGATGGCGCAGTGGGTCTATTCCGTGTTATATACTGATACGCTCAAGTTATTGCCGGTCGGCTCATTTGTGGTGGCAACGCTGGCGGCGCTTAGTTATGTGGCGATGAACCACTTCTTGGTCGGTTTTGCGATGGTGATTGTTGGGGACATGACCTGGCGCGAATCTGGCATCTGGGCGGTGGAAAATCTGGTCACCGACTTTATCTTGTTATATATGGGGTATGCCGTGGCGGTCTTATGGGGTGTCAATCCCTGGTTGATAATACCCGCGTTGGCGCCATTGGTCTTGATGTACCGCGCCCTTTTGGTGCCTAAATTGACGCAAGAAGCACAGACCGATAGCAAAACCGGCTTATTAAATGCCCGCTACTTTAACCAACGATTTGCCGAAGAATTAGAAAATGCGCGTCGTCTGCACGAACCGCTGGCCTTGCTCATGGCCGACTTGGATCTCTTGCGCGTCATCAATAATACCTATGGTCATCTGGGCGGCGATGCTGTCTTGGCAGGGGTGGGGCGGATTATTCACGCAAGCATCTCTGATCATGAGTTGGCCGGGCGTTTCGGTGGCGAAGAATTTGCGATTGTTTTGCCTGGCGTAGATCAAGAAGAAGCCCGAACTTTGGCTGAACGTATTCGCGCCAAAATTGAGGCCGCTGGTTTTGTATCTGCGACGACCCCTAACCCGATCTGCGCCACCATGAGTTTTGGCATTGCTTGTTTCCCCGCAGATGCCGACACCATGAATAATTTGCTCCACCAGGCTGATGTTGCTGTTTATCACGCCAAACTACTTGGCCGTAATCGGGTTATGTGTCTTGCTGATCTACCCCAAGCGATACGCTTTGAAGGGATCCCCAAGAATGGTCTGGCGGTTTTGCCTGCCGAGACGCGGGCGATCGGTGCTACAGAAAGGTTACGCATGGACAGCCATTCAACCAGCTACCCAATGCCGCCCTTGCAAAATATTTCTGAACCGTCTGCCCCACACATGACCCCCAATATTTGGCGCCACATTTTTATGATTAGCGTGATTATTGGGGGCGCTATCGTGGCAGTAGGTGGCCTTTATTTTCGACCTGAGAAGGATTGGATTGCGATAGGTCTGTTAGTTATCATGGCCATTATTGCCGAACTGTTACAGGTTGATCTCTATCGGATTGGTACGATTTCTGCTTCTGTCACGTTTGCATTTGCGGCTGCGCTGCTGATTGGCATTCCAGGTGTTGTTTTTGTCAGTGCTGCGATTGCGATCACAACAGCCATTGTACATTCGCAACAACGTTCATTGTCTGGCATCGTCTTTAAAGCGGCTTTCAACTGGGCAACTCATCTATTGGCTGGAACGGTTCCAATCGTGATTCTGCGCGTGCTGGGGCTCCCACTAGAGATAAAGTACCTGGCCCCGCTTGTATTTGCTATGGGTTTTGCCGCGATTCTCTATTTTTTGGTAGAATCGGGGTTAGTGGCTACGGTGATTGGTCTTTCTAGTGGTGTACCTATCTTTCGCACTTGGAAAGTTCAATTTCGCTGGCTCACAGGTCACTATCTAGTGCTCTGTATTATGGGCTTGTTTTTCAGTGTTGCTTATCGCACCTTTGATTGGCCCGGCATGATCGTATTTGTTCTGCCGATTTTGATGATGCGGTACTCACAAATGCAGTATGTCGAACAAACGGAAGATAATCTGCACGAATTGAAGCGGCTGAACCAAGAATTGGCGCGCGCGAACCAAGGTGTCATCAGCGCCAACAATGCGGTTTTACAATTAAATAATGAACTCTTTATGACCCTTGCGCAGATTATTGATGCCCGTGACCCTTATGTCTCTTGTCACGCAGCGAAGGTGGCTGATTATGCGGTCGTGGTTGCGAAGGAGATGAGGTTGCCAGCCGAACAAGTTGAGCAGATTCGACAGGCGGCCTTGTTGCATGATATTGGAAAAATTGCTATTTCTGAAGCGGTTTTACAAAAGACCGAGCGCTTGACCGAAGCCGAATATGAATATATCAAAACCCATGCTACGATTGGCGCGGCCTTTTTAGAGACTTCGCATGGCTTACGTCATCTGGCTGGTTTTGTACGTCATCACCACGAATGGTGGAACGGTCAGGGCTACCCCGATAAATTGCGGGGCGAGGAGATCCCGTTTGAATCGCGCATCTTGGCGGTGTGCGACACCGTGGAAGTAATGGCCTCTGATCGCGCCTATCGCAAGGCGCTCTCCCTTGATCAAATTATTGACGAATTGCGCCGTATGCAGGGTACCCAGTTTGATCCGATCATTGCCGAAATTTTTGCGCGTATTCTCGAACGTGAAGGGGATCGTTTGGTGGTTAACTCGTCGCATGATGTCGCCAAACATGCTTTGCGCTGGCATACCGGTTGGCCACGAGCCATGGAGCCCTTTAATGGTGTCAATGGCGATGCGACTAGAATTTTTTCCATGCCAGAAGTGCATGCGCCACAGCGCTAGAAAGGGATTTTTCTGCGCACTTTGTACTCTCTGCCAGAACCGGTTTTATGTGCCCTCTGTTCTGTACTGCGCGACAAAGATCAAAGCAACTTACGATTGCCCTAGAATTAACGCTCGTCATCACCCTGAATCAGCCGGCGCACGGCGTTGACGAGCAATTCGCTGCCCGCTCGACGCACACGGTGGGTTAATATTCCGAGCGTATCCCCCCGGTAAATTGGTACGTCTTGGGTTGCTAGGGTTGTGCCCCGGTTGATGCGTTCGTCAGCAACCAGGTGAACCGTCACACCGGTCTGTTTAATCTCGCCACGATCAAAAGCTGCAAACGCATCCGTGATGGCATGGGCGCCAGGGAATTTACCGGGCAGCGCTAAATGCAAATTGACCACGCGGTATGAAAAATGTTGTAAAAAAGCATCGCTAAGCAAATGTGTCCAACCGGCCAGAATGATCCAATCTGGCTGATACTCTTTAACGAGGGTTGCTAATTCCGCATCATAGGCGCGGCGATCATGTCCTGCGGCTCGATAAGCTTTTAGGGAGTGATAGATTGTTGGGATGCGCGCTTTTTGAGCCCGTTGCAACCCCAATGCGTTGCTGCGATTCGCCACCACCACCACAATTTCTGCCTCCAGATATTTGGCGCGGATGGCATCGATGATCATCTGTAATTCATTGCCGTCACCAGAAATGAAGACTGCGAGTTGGGTTGTCATTAGATATGCCGGATTTTATTGATCAAGTGGAGCAGTAAACAAGAAAATAGGTGAAAAGTAGCCAGGGAAACAAATAGGTAGGTAATCCAACCTGTTTCCCTGGCTACTTGTTTTACGTTATGTCTTGATAAAGTCTACTATAGACGCCTTTGGATCCCCACATTTAGGGTGTCACTGATCTTCATTGCTGACGATCACACGGACTTCTGCAAAGCCCAGCGATTTTAATAGTTGTTCATAGTAGCGCTGCCCATCCTCAGCAACTTCTTCTAAGATCCCACTCTGTTCGGACGCATTCACCAGCAATTTGCGCCCTTCAGGCAAGATCTGTTTTTGGTAGGCTTCGATCGTCTGTTGGCAAATAAAGTCGGGACATGTATCGTCCTGCGCTAGAATACGGCTATGCTCGAAATCAATGTTGACATTATCCTCAAAGATCGTGGGCGGCGGCAAAATTAACTGAATTCGCTGGTGATCATCGCTGATCCAGACATCTTTGGTGGTTAGTTGGCTGAGATCAAAGCCGGCTGGCACACGCCCGCGCAATAAAACCACAAACGTCTGCTTGATCGGCAAGACACGCAGCCAGCCCGCCGGGGCTTCAGTGTAATCAACATCCACCACGTTGTAATGCTCAATGAAAATTTGCTTATTCACACGCTTGATCGATTCGATGACGGCGGCGCCGTTGATGACAGTTACTTTCGTGTCAAGCTTTAAGACATCGCGAATCGTATTATTTAACATCAACCAGCCACCTAAAGTGACAACGGCCATCAGCAGTGCGGCTATCCCCATCGTCCAGCCGAGGAATTGTAAAAATGCCTTGAAATTCGAACCACCGGGCTGATTTTGCTCAGGTGGGGGCGGCTTACTCACTTGGCTGGTCGATTGTAGCATAAATGGATACGTTGTTTTGTTGGTAGATTCACTCATCGCATTCTCCCTAATCCCTTCCTTGTCCACCATCAGCGTTGGGGCTCTTGAAAGGTGATTTCAACCGTTTCGAAGCCCGTTTTGCGCAAAAATTCGGTTAACTGCAAGCGGGCCATTTCGCTTGCCATCTCCATCATGCTCGGATTGTCGGCTACTTCGTCACCTAATTGTTTGCGGGCTTGTTGGAGGGCTTCCGTCTCCATCCCTTTATACTGGGAAAGAAACCAGACTTGTACGCTGTCGAAGATTTGCGATTGCTCGGGCAGCAGTTCAACACTGGTGACTTCGGGTATAGGTAGCCTAAGCGAAATTTTCTTACCGGTCACTTTCACCTGGCTAACTTGGCCTAAATTGACGCCGAGTTGCACTCTACCCACTGCTTTTAGCAATAAACGATCCGTCACCAGATTATCCATCAAGCGGACGCCGCCTAACTCTAGATTTGCCGTGCGTTGTGTCGTAACAACGCTTGAAGTGGTAAATTCGACGGTCGTTAGATAATTCAATTCCCGCCAAACAGGCGCTGGAATCGCGGTAGGCAAAGGAGTTGGGGTTGGATCTGTGCGTAAGCTGGCCGCCGCGACAACGGTGGGGGGTGCATAGGTAGCTGGTGGCGTGGGCCACGGTTCAGATTCAGGAGGTGGGGTTGCTTGGGTAGGCTCAAATAGCACAGTTTTCATCTGGCGCATAGCAAACGGTGCCACGAGTGCTACAAAAATCACCGCAATGAGCACGGCCAAGCCAAGCTTTACAGGACTACTCGATGGTGCAGTGTTATCCGTGCGAAGTTCGAGTCTTTTCAAATCTATGCTCCTCCTTATACGCGTCGTTCAATAGACGCGTGACCACGACGAACGAAAAATATCCTTCGTTATAGTAGGAATACGCCAAACTAGCACGAAAGTTGCACATAAATTTACTTTTGTAGGCTCAAGTGCCTACCTCTAACTTATGAACAAAATTGGTAAATACGGCATTACTCCACCCAAAACCTTTCACCTGGCCGTACAGCCCTTCTTCCCCACCCTGATTGGTGTCTACCACATTATACTTTTCCCAGACCGCACCGGTGGCGGCAAAAACTCGCGCCACATTCGTACACCATTTTTCGCAGATGCGTAAAGCTTCGGACGTGTAACCATAACGTTCCAGACCGCTGACGACAATCCATTGCAGTGGTGCCCAACCATTAGGATAGGCCCACTGTCGCCCCACTTTACTCTCTAAAGTGGTGACCAAGCCGCCAGCTAATTCAAAGCGGGGTAGCCACGAATTCACGATCCGCGCTGCCTGCTCGTCTGTTGCCAAGCCCGTCCAGAGCGGATAAAAACCGGCCAAGGAAGGATGCAGATTGCGCCGTAAATTCACATAATCGTAGTCAAAGAAAAAGCCAGCTTCTTCATCCCACATCAGTTGGTGCATGGTTTCCGCCCGCTGCTGCGCGCGGTTTTGCCAGCTAACTGCCTCTTCTAGTTGCCCCAGCGTCTCTGCCGCACGCGCCAAATCGCATTCACGCAAGTATAAGATTGCATTCAAATCGATCGGCAAATGTTCCAACCACCGGTCATCGCAGCGTGTCGAATGATCCCAGCCACTTTCGCAGGCCGCCAGAATGTCCAAATAGTTAATATCAAAATAGCGCGACAACCCCGCATACACCTGGCGATGATGCGGTTGCGCCGTGCCCAACCAGACGGTCTCATGCTCTTGCGCGGCCAACGCCATCATGCGCGCCAGAAAGCTTTGTGCGTCGGGATCATTGCGCTGTTGTTTGACGGCATAGGCCAACCAGATCATCTGGGTAAAGAACGGTGGCTGGCTGCGTGACAGAAAATAGTACCGGCTCGCATTGGGGATCACCCCAAACCGCTGGAATAAATAGGCCATATTTTCCGCCATATCGACGATCAACGGCTCATGCGCCGTGCCCACCAACCCTACAGCAATGAAATAACTGTCCCAATAATACAACTCCTGGAACATGCTTCCATCACTGGGCACAAGATAAGGATGTGGCAAGCCAATCAGCGTCTTTTCATCTTCTGGGTGCGCGCGGATGATACGTGGCCAATAATCGTTGATATAAGTGAGGACTGGGGTAAAGTCTGGCATAGGATTATCCTCTGGTAAAGGCAACAATCGAGGGTCAGGCCATCGGTTATGGCCGTTTCCCATAAGAGGTTGCGCAGGCAGGCCTAAAGAGAGTATAAGGGGGAGTCTGAGGGATGTCAATTGAAATGAGGAATGAACGGCAGATCCAGTGAAAGAGGATCTCTAGGAATAAACTTGTGGTTAACCCTGTGCCGCAATTGGGCATAAAGATCAGGGCTAACCACAAAGTTTTACTGTTGCCATCAATGTCTATAAACTCAGCGACGAAGCAATCGCCGCCCGCACAAACGCCGCCAAATCTTTGTTCAACTGCGCCAACGATGGCTCGTGCACATACATCATATGGCCCGCTTCGTAATAGGTCATACTGATGTTGTGGCGCAGGCTTTCGTCTAATTCTAGATGGGTAAAGGTGTATTCGGTGGCGAAGTAGGGCGTGGCGAAGTCGTAGTAGCCGTTGGCGACGATGACTTTGAGGAATGGGTTCTGGGTCATGGCGGCGCGCAGCGTGTCGGCGACGTTGACGAATTCATTCTGATGTTTGCTGTAGTCCCAGGATTCGTAGAGATTGGCTAAAAGTTCGTAAGGCAGATCGCTCTCAAAGTTGAGCTCACTGCGTACATAGTGATTGAGCGTGGCGGAATAGGGGCCTTGGATTGCTGAGTAACTGGGATCATATTGAAATTGTTCGCCGGCCGGGTCGCGGTCAATGCCTTTGAAGCGACTGTCTAGGCGGCCAACCGTGCGCCGCTGATCACGCAAGAGTTCTTTGGTAAAGCGGAAGATCTCAATGCGTAAATTAACTTGCTCAATATACGCCGGCGAGAGGCCGGTGTAGCGCGCTAGTTTTTCAACAATTTGTGTGCGCGTATCCGCGGCAAGTTTATCGCCCTGCATCAAGGCTAAGGTGTAATCGGTCAAGGCAAAAGTTTGCACTTCGATGAGCAAGTCCTGCAAATTGCTTTGATCGTGCGCGGCCAGCTTACCGTGATAGAAGGCCGTGGCGGCGTAGGTGGGTAGGTAGAGAATATAGGGCAAGTCATTGCCGGTGGTGAATAGCGCGGTCTGAAAATTAAGGATGGAAGAGACGAGCATCAGCCCGTTTAGATACATCCCATATTGTTCTTGGAGATGACCCGCCAGCCCCGCCGCGCGTGTGGTGCCATAACTTTCGCCGATTAGAAATTTGGGTGAGTTCCAGCGTTTATAACGTGTGACGTACAGCCGGATGAATTCGCCCACCGATTCAATGTCTTTTTCCAAGCCATGAAAGTCTTTGGCTTTCTCTTTTTCTACGGCGCGACTATAACCCGTGCTCACTGGATCAATAAAGACTAGATCGGTTTCGGTGAGGAGCGTATGTTCGTTGTCTACTAGCCGATAGGGCGGCGGTTGCAGTTGATCCACATCGCCACTCACGACGCGGCGCGGCCCCAATAAGCCCAGATGTAACCAGACGGAGGAAGAACCCGGCCCGCCATTGAACGAGATCGTGAGCGGCCGTTTGCTGCTATCTGGCTCATCTTTTTTCGTGTAGGCAATGAAGAAGATCGCGGCTGTGGCCTTGTTTTCGTCATTTTTCATCACGATGGTGCCGGTGGTGACGGTATAATGCAAGGTTTGACCATTAACCGTAATGGTGTGCTCGGTGACGACAAGCTCATCTTTGGGGTCTGGTTTTGTGGGTTCTGGCTTATTTTCTGGGGCTTTGTTGGCGACTTCAGGTTGAGTTGGCATGTTCGGTTCCTAGAGATAAGCGTAGGACGGGGTGCAACCCGTCCTACAGGGAGCAAATTTAGGCCCAGGGCAGGGGGACGCCGAGTCTTTGGCTGGCCTCGCGTGCGTTGTTCTGTTCCATTTCGCCATAGCGGATGCCCTGGCTACGGTGTTGGGCAAGAATTTCTTCTTCAATGGCGCCAGGCAGCAAAGCGCGATCATGGCCGGGCATGGGGGTGTAGGTTTCGCCGATATCGCGGGTCATGCGATCTACTTCGGTGCGGAAAACTTGTTCTGGCACCACCGAGCCAATATGAAT
>JAPLGZ010000658.1 GCA_026389895.1 Chloroflexota bacterium
AAGAGTGGCTCGATCACCGTTGCTTCATCCATCAACATGCGTAGTGGCGCAACAAGATTGGTGGAGGTGTGGGGAATGCGCTGGGCTGTACTAACAGCGATCACAAAGTCGCCACTGCCATGACCAATATGGCTGCCAGTGCGCGCGAGACCAACGGATACCCGCGCGCAGAGCCGCTGCAGTTGGCGCGCGCTTAATGGTGCGTCGGTGGCTAAGATGATCATAATCGAACCCGGCGTAGGGGGCGGGCTTGGTGTGACACGCGGCGGTTGTAAAACGCGCCCGACCAGCCTGCCACCCATCGTCAGTTCATGCGAACTGCCAAAATTCGATTGCACAAGCGCGCCCAGTGTAAAACCACCTACACTATCGGGTAAATGCCGGCTACTGGTCCCGATTCCCCCTTTCCAACCAAAACAACTCGTCCCCGTACCTGCCCCAACCGAGCCTTCTTCGACCGGGCCAGCGCTGGCGTTGGCCAACGCGGCAAACAGATGCTCCGCCTGGACATGCCGGCCCTGGATGTCATTGAGAAAACCGTCGTTGCATTCCCCAACGACGGGATTTACGGTGCTGGTGTGAATGCCAATCGCGGGGTTTTGTTGCACAGCCTGTTGGGCGAGGGCATCGGCCATCAACCAGACATTGAGGGTATTGGTCAAGGCAATTGGCGTTTCGAGCACGCCCAATTCACGTACTTGTTCCAAGCCACACGCTTTGCCAAAGCCGTTGATCGTATACGCCGCCGCGATTACTTTTTCTTGAAATAAGTTACCAGCGTGGGGCAGGATGGTGGTGACGCCAGTGCGCACAGGCCCTTGACCAGGGCGAAGCGGACCATCCCCGTGCACAAGGGTGGTATGGCCCACGCGCACCCCAGCCACATCGGTGATGGCGTTGTAGGTTCCAGTGGGCAGCAGCCAGTGATCAAGGCCAAGTTGGCGAGCGCGTGGTCGTTGCATAGGTTTATACCAGCAGGGTTTCAAGGATAATTATTTATATTTTGCGCGAATTATACCATAGCAAAGTCAAACCTGAGGCACCTACTACCTTTCTTAGGTAGAGCCTAGGGCAAGTCTTCCGGGAAGGGGTCAAACCTTACTTCGCTAACGCACGGGTGCCTGACCCTTTCCCGGAAGACGGCTCGCACCTTAATCCCTGCTCTATGTAAACTGTACCAAAGCGAGAATTATCAGATGAACATTTAGACTTTTGACATTGGATCTGTCCTATGTTATTGTCCCTATCTATCTGGCTTATCTATTTATCGGATCTATTTTCATGACTGATCGACAAGTTCGTTTGTGGGCGCTATTCAATATTCGCTGTTGTTGTAGCTGCCGAGAGCAGAGGCAGGGCCTTTATCTCTGATGTAGCGCTGTCGGATGATGCCTACAACAACGAGAGCAAAGACTTCTTACTGCTTCTGCCTATCCTGTGGCGAATGCGGTCAGAGAATAAGCCACGAAGCGCTCAGTTTTTTGTCATCTAAAAGAGCGTCACCGCATGCGGTGACGCTCTTTTTATTTGATCTACCTTAACCAACCCATGAAAGGGAATTATCATTAAAGCCAGATCGAAAGAGCGACAGCCTATGCTTACTTTTACATTTTTTGCACCATTTCACTACGTTTAGTTTTCGCATATCTTCAGGAGCTTACACATGCAAAAGAAAATAGCAATAACATTTGTCTGGTTGTTGGTGGTTGGCTTGCTCATTGCCGCTTGTGTGCCCCCCCAAGGTGCCGGTAACGCGCCAGCAGCATCCACCACGGGCAAGCAAAAGTTGCTCTGGTCCATCGAAGGCGTGAACGAATTGCCTGGTCTCGACCCAGCCAATCCACAAAACGCCCAATCCGTGTTGGCGATCAATCTGATCTTTGGGGGGCTCGTCAAGTTGGATGCCCAGTTGAATGTCGTGGGCGATGGCGCTGAGAGTTGGACATTGTCCGAAGATGGCAAGACCTACACCTTCAAAATTCGC
>JAPLGZ010000578.1 GCA_026389895.1 Chloroflexota bacterium
CGCCGTGGTGATTGATGGTGATTAACCATTTATTTCGGTCATTGGTGGGCTTTCAGCATCGCGCCCAACGGGCACCCGATTCGACGCCTAATATGCGAAACCTGCTGATGGGCATTAATAATTTATTTCGGCAATTGGCGGCGTGCCGCAGCGGTTAAAACCGCCGCCTGCTACGGGAAACCTGCTTTTGCAGATTAATAAATTAATCAGACAAAAAAATTCTGCTTCGACCCCTGTACGCCCATTATGCATCAGCGCTATACAGGGAAGTGGGATTGTTCGGTTATTTTATTAATCTGCAAAAGCAGGTTGGCTGAGCCGTTACCCATTTATTTTGTTAATGCCCATTAGTCACCAGGCAACACGCCGACCTTCAACACGTTTCAACGTGTTTTGCGTACCAGGCGGTGAATTCATTCACTGCGCTGCTGTTTAGCCTGTCTAAGCCTTTTCATCATTAGTTCGGCAACAACCCAAAAGACGGAGAAGTGACCATGCAATACGACACCATTATTATCGGCGCCGGCTCGGCGGGGGCGATCCTGGCGGCGCGGCTGACGGAGGATGTACACCGGTCGGTGCTTTTGTTAGAGGCGGGCCCCGACTTTCCCGAGGTGGAACAACTGCCAGAGGAGATCCGCTATGCCTATGGCCGCGACCGCAACCTCTGGACGCGCGCCTTTGGGCAGACCACGCAGTTTGGCTGGGGCTATACCGCCAAGACCACAGCCACAGCTGCGCCGATGCCAGTCGCACGCGGCAAGATCGTCGGCGGCTCAAGCGCCGTCAACGCGCAGATCTTTCTGCGCGGCGTCCCCGAAGATTATGACAGTTGGGCAGCGGAGGGCAATGATCAATGGAGCTTTCAAGCCCTGTTGCCTTATTTCTGCAAAATTGAGCGCGATCCAGATTTCCACGATGCTTTTCATGGCAACGCTGGACCGATCCCACTGCGCCGCTTTCGCCGCGACGAATGGAATCCCGAGCAACGGGCCTTTTATGATGCCTGTCGCGCGGCGGGTTTTGCCGATTGTGCGGATCACAATGCCCCCGATTCCACTGGCGTGGGCGCGTATCCACTCAACAACGTGGATGGCATCCGGTGGAGCACGACGATTGGTTATTTGAACCCAGTGCGCGGGCGAGCCAATCTCACAATCCAGCCCAATTGTCTGGTCCATCGGATCTTGTTTGAAGGCAAACGAGCGATTGGTGTTTTGGTCGAACAGCAGGGCACCTTGTCCAGCGTATATGCCAATGAGATTGTGCTGAGCGCCGGGGCGATTGCCTCGCCCCATTTGTTGCTGCTTTCCGGCGTCGGACCGGCCCGCGACTTAGAACAATTAGGAATTTCGGTGGTGCATGATCTGCCGGGCGTCGGCAAAAATCTACGTGACCATCCACAGGTTCTGATGACCCTGCGCACCAAGCCCGATGTGCCGTTGGACGGGCTGGCGCCACGTTTACAGGTGGGCTTGCGCTATACGGCCCAAGGCTCCGATCTGCGCAACGATATGTTCATGGTGCCGTCTTCGTTTGCGACACAGGCAGGTGTGGCAACGGATTCGCCAGCGATTGGCTTTTACCTGGTCGCCTGCCTCTACCTCGCCGCCAGCGCCGGTGAACTGCATCTAGCTTCCGCCGATCCCCACGTACAACCGGCGCTTGATTATAACTACCTGGCTGAACCCTTTGATCGCCAACGGCTACGCGAAGCAACTCGTCTCATGCTAGACTTGATCGAACAGCCCGCCTTTCGCGCCGTCATTGCCGAGCGCATCACACCAACCGATGATGATCTGGCCTCGGATGCGACACTAGACGCCTGGATGTTGCGCGAGGCAACCACCAGCCATCACAGTTCTAGCACCTGTAAGATGGGGCCGAGCAACGATCCACTGGCGGTGGTCGATCAGTTTGGCAAAGTCCACGGGCTCGAACAGTTGCGTGTGGCCGATGCCGCGATCATGCCCGATTGCATCCGCGCCAACACGAATGTGACGAGCATGGTGATCGGGGAGCGAATTGCAGATTTTATGCGACAGGGGTTATAGCATCCAGAGGCGTAGATTGTCTCATTCCCTCGCTCAAAGCCTCACCGCCATTTTATGCTGATAGGCCAGATGACCTACGTTTATGCGATGAGGATATAGCCGTAGGTCATCGCTGCCAGCGTGACGATCTCTGGTAATCCTGTCATGGATGGTATAACTAAATTCGTCACGCTGGCAGCGATGACCTACACAACGCTCTCGCAAACTTACATCACACGATCCCTCCCCCTCAAACTAGATCTTCATAGACCCAATCCTATTCGAAAATGACACAGAGGATCGCGTACAAAATTCTCTAGTGTTGCATTTGACAACTAACGTTAGTTACGTTAGTATCCACTTATGCAATATTATAAGCATTTCTCAGAAAGAAGGTGGCGCAATGGCGCTCTTTAATGACAAACTAATTCAGAAAGTCACGGCCCTCATCCACGATCAACAGCAAATCTTACATAACGCGCTAGGTCAATCCCCTATGCTGGCGGATACAACCGATGTAGAGGCGCCAAGTCCGCTCCAAAGTGACCTGCGTTTACTGATCCAGGTGGCCAATGGGGCATATGCCCGAACGCATGCCACAGGAGCCGATGTGCAACGCATTGAGTTGGCTTTGCAGCACTTGTTGGCGCTGCTGCTGGGCAATCCGCTCCAGTATCCGGTGACGATCCCCGATGATTTCTGGCAGACAGAGATCGGTATCCTGGTCTCACGGGTGCGCTGGTGGATTTCGGCGGACGAGCTGATCACGATCAGCAATGCGGCAGCGCTGGCATTTGGCGAAAATACCCAGGCAAATCGGATGCGCATCACACGGGCGATGGATAAGGGGCAACTGGCCTGGATTCCCGATCCTTCGATTATGAATCCGCAACAAAACAAACGCGTGCTGCGCCCGCAAGTGGAGCAGTTACGCGATCAACGCCAACTGCCCGAATAGAGCAACAGACTGGCGTAGCATTCACCCGCTCAAAAAGAAAGGCAAATCGTATGGAACAAGTAACTTTAGCCACTTTGCTGCCCGAGGCAAAACTAAACGCCGTGGAAACTGCGCTGCAAATTGCTTTTAATACCACCCAGGTCGACACTGTTCGTCTGTTGACCGGTGGGCTTTCCTCGGCGCTGGTCTATAAAATTGTCGTGGGCGGCAAACCCTATGTGCTCAGACTCGTGATGGAGATCAATCAACTCACGGACCCGGCCCGCCAATTTGTCTGTATGAATACCGCCGCAGCCGCAGGAGTTGCGCCGCTGGTCCATTATGCCAGTGTAGCCGATGCAGTAACGATTACCGATTTTATCGAAGCGACGCCGTTATCTACTCATTTTGCCGCCGCTGAGGATCGGCTGCTAATTGTGGTAAAAACGATCAAAACATTGCATGCCACACCGCTCTTTCCCAAGCTCGTCAATTTCTTGGATGGCGTCGATCTGTTTATCGAACGATTCAAAACGTTGGCGCTGTTGCCAGAAAATGTGACAACGGAACACCTGGCTTATTACGCCGAAATCCAGAAAGCCTACCCGCGCCATGATCCAGATCTGGTCTCCAGCCATAATGATCTGAACCCGAATAACATGCTCTTTGATGGCACAAAACTCTGGCTGATTGACTGGGAAGCGGCCTTCCAAAATGACCGGTATGTGGATTTGGCCATCGCGGCCCGGCCCTTTGTGACCAACGAAGCGCAAGAAACCTTCTATCTACAGGCTTACTTTGGGGATGCGTTGGATGAGTATAAACGGGCGCGGTTCTTCCTGATGCAGCAAGTCTGCCATATGTATTACGCCATGATCATGCTAAACTTTGCGGCGACGACGAAGCCAGCGAACGTTGCCGTTGATGCCAACATGGCGACACTCCGCCTCCGCGATTTTCATGGCTTGATTGGCGCCGGCAAAGTCTCGCTCGAAGGCTATGAAGGGAAATTAGCGTACGGCAAAGTTTTGTTGAACGAGGCTTTGTATTTTATGAAAACGCCCCCATTTGCAGCGGCTATTGCGCAAATGGCGTAATCATTTTAAACGAATCTTCTGGGCCGTGGTCACCTGTGGACTTGTTTACGCTAGCCGACTTGACCGCGGCCCAGAAGATAGCTCGCTTAGAACACCAGTTTTCAGCCTCATCACAAGTGATTACGGCTTGGCTCAACCGACAGGGCATCTGCTGTCTTCGATTAACCTCATTACCCACAAAGTTTCCCTATACCATCTTCACAATTCCTTAAAATTTCTGCGCTATAATCGCGCACATAGGTGCATATGGGAATGGCCCAGGTAGGCAGCACGAGCGGTGCAGCCAGCAGAAAAGGAAGTAGGTTTACGATTTTTTTTACTTATTTGCCTTATCCTGCCCCTGGTACTGAGCACATGGGTTCAGTGAACTAGAAAGTATTATAAAAATGCAGACAACGCCGCAAATCCGGGATTGCGACGGAAGCGAGCTAGACAAAACATCAATATTCTGTTCTGTTTTACTGATGGAAACGATCCATCACTAAGCAAAGGAGCATACAAATGCAAACGCTATCAAAACCGACATGGTTATCAACCGCCTCTAAAAATTTCAATTTAGCCCTGGCAGGTCTTGCCCTCAGCGGGATGCTCGCGGCCTGTGGCGCCCAGACTACGACCACAAATACCACGGCACAGGCCACGTCCGCGCCAGCCGCAACCGTTGCCAACACCACGGCGGCTGTTACAGAGACAACGGCTACCTCGGCTACGACTTCTACTTCAGCCACGACTGGAACTTCGGCCACGACAGCAACGACCGAAACGAGCGCGGTGGCAACGAGTACGACAAAATTTAATCTTAACACTGTCACGCCAGAGCAGATCCTCACCATTCCGAACACCGGTAACCGTATGGTGCGCGAATTTCAGGAATATCGCCCCTATGTGAGCATCGAGCAGTTCCGCAAGGAGATCGGCAAATATGTGGATCAAACGCAGGTTGCCGAGTATGAGAAATATGTATATGTACCGGTAAAGCCGAACGATGCCGACGCGGCGACGTTGCAACAGTTGCCGGGCGTAGATGCCACGGTGGCGGCAGACTTGATCGCTGGCCGTCCTTATGCGTCTAACGAGGCTTTCTTAACGGCTTTGGCAACCCATGTCTCAGCGGAACAAGCGGCTAGCGCAGGAGCCTATTTGGAGACCGAATGAACGCCGAAATTGTCGTCGAACGGCTGCGACGTTTCCTGCTGATTTTGGCTGGGCTGATCTGTATGGCGACAGTGGTAGAGTTGTGGCTGATCAACCATACCGAAGATCCGATTCAGTTCTTGCCGTTTGTGCTCTGTGGATTAGGGCTGGTGGCCGTGGTGGTGGTGTTGCTGCGGCCACAACGTGGCACCCTGCGATTGCTACAAGGCATTATGGGGCTACTGATCGTTGGGAGCGGCTTTGGCATCTATGAACATGTTACGTCGAATTTGGAATTTGCACTGGAGATTCAGCCCAACGCCACGCTGAACACGCTGATCTTCAAGGCTTTAGGGGGGGCTAATCCATTGCTGGCGCCGGGCATGCTCGCCTTTGCCGCCATCCTCGCCATTGCGGCCACGTATTACCATCCCGCTTTTGGGAAAAGCGAACTGGCAAAACCTTAACGCGTTCCAGCGTAAGTCAATCTATTGGAAGAAATACACCGCAGGTTGAGGGAAAAATCTTCCGGGAAGGGGTCATAACCAGCTTCGCTAACCAGTGATTGATTGACCCCTTCCCGGAAGATGAGTAGCAATCCCGCCAGCTTACCCCACTCAACTACTCTTTTTATAGGTGCGAACGCGCAGGTCTGCCTGCTCTTTATGCCCCCAGAAACCTTCAATCTCACATAACCGCGATCCGACTTCACCGATCAAGACGCTAGCCTCCGGTGTACATTCCTGATAGGTAACAGTCTTCAAAAATTTGCCCACCCACAGCCCACCTGTATAACGCGCCGCTTGTTTGGTAGGCAAAGTGTGATTGGTGCCAATTACCTTATCACCATAGGCGACATTGGTCTCAGGTCCCAGGAACAAGGCGCCGTAATTGGTCAACTGTTCCAAGAAATAGCGTGGCTGCTCGGTTAATACTTCCACATGCTCGCACGCCAACTTGTCTGCCTCACGCACGGCCTCTTCTCGGCTTTCGACCAGGATAATCTGCCCATAATCTGCCCACGCTTTGCCGGCGATGTCGGCGGTCGGCAAAATTTCGAGTTGGCGCGCAATTTCTTGCACGGTGGCCTCGGCTAGCGCCGCGCTGGTGGTAATCAGCGTGGCGGGCGAAGTTGGTCCATGCTCAGCTTGCCCAAGCAGATCAGTTGCCACCATCTCTGCGCTGACCGTGTGATCGGCGATGACCAGAACTTCGGTCGGCCCAGCCAATAGGTCGATCCCAACCCGGCCATAGAGTTGGCGCTTGGCTTCGGCCACGTAGGCATTGCCTGGCCCCACCAACATATCCACAGGGGTGATCGATTGGCTGCCCAAAGCCATTGCAGCCACGGCTTGAATGCCACCCAGAATATAAATTTCATCAGCGCCGCCCAAATGCATGGCAGCGACCGTTGCGGCCGGCGGTTTGCCGTTCATCGGTGGCGTGCAGGCAATAATGCGTTTAACGCCAGCGACCTTGGCCGTCACCACGCTCATGTGCGCCGAAGCCACCATCGCATAACGGCCACCGGGCACATAACAGCCGACGCTGCCAACGGGAATGTTTTTGTGGCCCAACTTTATGCCGGGCAACGTCTCTACTTCAATATCGCGCAGCGCTTCGCGCTGTTTCTGGGCAAAATAACGCACCTGGGCTTGGGCAAATTGAATATCTTCTACCACTTGCGCTGGCAAGCTGGCCACCAGTTCCTCAATCTCAGCGGGCGAGAGCCGAAAGCTGGCTGGCGACCAGCGATCAAATTGCTGCGAAAGCTCGCGGATCGCCACCTCGCCGCGCTGTTTCACATCATCCAGAATCTGCTCAACGGTCGCACGTACTTTTTGATCGACAGCATCCGCCGTGGTGGGATTCATGCCTGCTTTCAAAATTGTCGCCATCTTATATCCTCGCTTGCTCGTCTGTACGAGTTTCATCATGCCCAGTATTGGACACCCTGGGCAATGCAACCTCGGGCGCCAATCGTTGAAAATTCTCTTGAATCGTTGCCATCAAATCCGACGCCTTCAACTTTTTCAGGGCGGCTAAATAGGTAAGCACCGTTTGTGTTAGATGCGGCAGGCCCAGTTCACCGGTCAGCCACTGCTGGCCACTCGGGTTATCGGTTTCGGTCAATAAGCGGGCCAGGGGCACCCGTTGTGCAATGGTTTGGATTTGCGGCGAGACCAGCACTTCTACACCAATTGTAAAATAGCAGCCGTGATCAATCAGTTTGTCCAGTACGTCCAGTGGGCCGGAGTACCAATGGATCAAAGCACGCGTAACATCATACCGGCGCAACAAGTCAAGAATTTCTTGTTCTGCCCCTTTCGTGTGCAAATTCACGCTCTTGTTCTGCGCTTTGGCCGCGGCCAGGAAATATTCAAAGACCGTCCGCTGCAGCGGATAGTGGGCCGGATCTTCATCCCAGACATAGTCCAGGCCTATTTCACCGAGCATAGGGCTCTCGATGATATAGGCGTCAAGCGCGGACAACTGGCCAGCATATCGATGCGCCTGCCAAGGATGAATGCCAAAGGTGGGGATAATCCACGGCGAGGCGACAGCAAGCGCCTTTGTGCGCAGGTAGGAGGGCAGATCAACGGCCACGCTGATGCTCAGAATCTGCTGGGCTTGGATTTCTGCGAGGGCGGCGGGCCATTCCGCCTGATAATGGTCGAGATGGGTATGGGCGTCAATCAACATTGGCCTTCTCCGGCGTCAGTTGTTGGCGTATAAAATCATAACGCCAGGGCTTCCTGTTTTCATCTAACAGCGTAATGTAGTCAGGCGTAACCCAGGTTGCGGCATAGAACGTGGGTCTCTCCGACGCAAAAAGCACGGTTTGTTCGAGCGCCGGCAAATCGAGGCGCACGGCATAAGACTGTCCCGATAGCGGGCAAGGCGTGGTCATTTGTAAATAGATCAGCGCTTGGCTGTCCGGTGACCAAACTAGTGGACCAGGCATAAGCTCAGGCATAACGGCTGGTCGGCGGGCGATTTCGCCCGTGTTAATGTCCCAGACAACAATCTCCTGGCCTTGCCACGTTGCGATCTTTTCGCCATCTGGCGAACGCGGGCCACCACCCAGTTTCTCTGTCTGCTTAGTAGCCAACGTGTAACGGATGATCGAACCGGCCCAGGCGCCGCAGCCATCAGGCGTACCTTCACGCGCATCCGTGTAATAAAAATTCTGGTTATTAGGCGCCCAAAACAGGCCCGCCAGCCCGAAGGCGCCCAGCCCGCCACAGTTGCGTAATTGGGTGGCAATCGTGCTGGTGACATTGCCGCTCGCCCGCACAAGGCGCAGCTCTTCAAAAGCATTCTGGCCGTTTTCGCCTGTTTGAACACAGTCATACACGATGACCTCAGCCCGCCATTGGCCGTCTGGAGAAGGATAAACCCCGCCGGTGTGGGGCCGGCTCAAGGCCATCACTGTACTCGGGATATCAGAACCTGGCATCGGTGTGATCGGGCGACAACTCACGATCAACCCAGTCAATAGGGCGATAAAAAAAGGCCAGCGCCATTTCATCAACGGATAGGCCATCGGCCATACCTCCCTCCTCCTAACAAAAATACTCTTGCGCAAAAACATCGCCAGATAAGTCTAGATAATGGAGCTCTCCTCGTTTCGCCCATGC
>JAPLGZ010000318.1 GCA_026389895.1 Chloroflexota bacterium
CCAGAGACACGCCGCAAAATCGAGCGGGGCGAGTTGTGCCGGACGGCTTGCGATGCCTTGATCCAGATAAGGTTTCACACTAAAATAATGTTCTGGGGGGAACAGCAAGGGAAGCACACCGTCCGCCAGTTCGCCCGCCAACGTCAGCATCTTGGGACCCATTGCGCCGATATAGATCGGCGTGATGCGTGGCGCGGCAAAACGTAAATAGGCTTCGCCGGTCCACTGCAAAAATTCACCCTGCATTGCCACCCGCTCACCGGCCAACAATTGGCGCACGGCCAGGATCGTTTCACGCGTGGCGGCGAGCGGTTTTGCCTGTTCAATGCCCACCCATTTGAGAAATTCGCCAGCGCCGGCGGCGATGCCCAAATTGAAACGGTTGCCGCTCAATTCGTCCATCGTCGCGGCCAACATGGCCATTTCGGCTGGGTTGATCGTGTATGGATTCAGAATGCCGGTGCCTAGTTCAATCCGCTGCGTCGCTTGCGCCACCGCAGCCAGGATCACCAGATCACTGCGCAGAAAAAGGTCATTGCTCACCCAAAGCTGATCAAAGCCCACGGCTTCGGCTGTTTGGGCTAACGCGATATAGTCGGGAATTTTCAGGTCATTGTTGAGGCGTAGGCTGAAACGCATGGCTCTCCTAACAATTTACGATTTTTGATTTACGATTTACGAAGTAATTTCGGCGGCCTTAATTGTTCTCCTTTCGACCACTAATTCTCGAAAGCAGAACAATCGTGACCGTCGGGTCAACTTCGTAAATCGTAAATCAACGCTCTACTGAGCGACATAATCGTAAATTACTCTCCTGCTCCGACTATCGCTTCCGCCTCAATCTCGACCAGATATTGTGGACCGACCAACTTGGCTTCCACCAGCGTATTGACCGGGCGAATCTGGCCGAAGCGTTCACCGTGGACACGGGCGACGGCCTCCCAGTTGGCAATATCGCTGACAAAGACGCGCGTGCGCACAACATCTGCGAGCCGGCCGCCCAGTTGCGCGATCGCGTGCTCAATTTTGTCTAAGGCATAACGGGCTTGCGCTGCCGGATCATCACCGCCGACCAGACCATCCGGGCCGGTGGCGGTGGTGCCAGAGACCAGAATGTGATTGCCAACGCGCACGGCACGGCTGTAACCGGCCAGTTCTTCCCAGGTGGTGCCGCTGTTGAAGGATTGTTTGCTCATGTTTTACTCGTTTCTGATTGGGCTGTGAAATGGATGAGACTTATCTGATAAACCGATTGTACCATGATGGCATCGTTGTGATGCTAATCTGTGTACGGCTATCTTTACAGGGCGAAAACGATTATCGAGGGTTATTGCCATCATCAAAAAGATACATATAAACCTAATTCAATTAGGATATCCAAAAATGCTTGGGGTCTCACAATTTTGAGTTGCTGAATCTGTTTCAAAATTAGCAAATCCAGATCCCCAGTCACTAGATAATCAACGTCATTCAGTAAGCCATAGGCGATCAGATAATCATCATCTGGATCACGACTGAAAGCAGGGATCGTTTCCAGTGGAGCTAGACTTGCGGCTAGCAGGGTCATTTGTTCCACAAAGTTGGTGATCAGTTCCTGTGGTACACGCTCACGAAAATAACGTTTACTTTGTAGCTTTTCGACAATTTCTGCGAGCAATTCAGGCGGAACGATTAAATCAATCTCCTCAGTGAAACACGCGGCAACGATCATTGTAATAGTGCGTTCTGTAACGGGTGCAAGCAAGTAACTCAGAAAAACATTGGCATCTAAAATAACCTTGATCGTCATGCCTGCTCTTCAGTCAATGCTGATACGGATTGGTGATCACCCTCTGCGTTGGTAAGTTCAGGGTTTTGTCGACGAATTTCTTTGCGCAATGCGTCTAAGGCAGCTAATGCCTTACGCTTTTGCTCAAGCTTACGCAGGCGCAAAAGTTCCTCATAATCTGCATAAGAGATAATCGCGGCCTTGGGTTTACCCCGGACTTCGATGACAACACTGTCATGGTTATCATTTGCCCATTGCATGAGCGTTGCAAATTTATTTTGGACTTCGGTTGAAGATACGGCTTTCGGCATGATTTCCCCTACTATCTTAGCAATCACATTAGCTAATTTGTTAGCTATATTAGCAGCTAAAAACGCAACTGTCAATTGGGGATCCATGACAAAAGAGTGACAAAGCTAAAAAAATGGACTATACACTTTGCGTAGAGTATGATATGATAAACACAATTACATACAGGCTGATTAAGCGCGACGAGAGAGATCAGGATAACGGTTAACGCTGAACGGTTAATACGTAATGGTTAACAACTCGTGGATTCCCATGTTGTTTCATTACCCATTAACCGTTAAACCATTCAGCATTACCCATTCATTCCGACGCCGAAGGTGCAAGCGGGCGGAGAAGCCACACTTCGCAGGTGACACTCTCAGGCAAAAGGATCGTGGCGCTTCAGCATCTCTGGAAAGTTTAGACACGATGACAATTGCGGCCCTTGGGGAAGCATTGTGGTGGTGTTTGACACCGACGGGGCAAGCTTGACTCTATCCTGATCCCTAGCCAGCGTTACACTGGGAAGGTTGGGTGAGGGAAGCACAATCTCTCAGGTTTTCGACAGGGAAGACGGGCATTCATTTGGAATGCCCGTTTTTTGTTGCCCAAATTCGTCAACAGGCAACCTGAGTTTAACCAGATTGTATTGTTATTATTGAGCTTATCCGCTTCAAACAGAAAGGAATTGGCATGCTTGCTATCAATGAACCAATCATCGCGCAGAACGGCCACAAAGTTGCGTACGATGATCCCAGTCAACAAAACAAAAACCTGGCCTTGCTTCGACCACTCGACCAATTTGTCCAGCGCCACCTTGGCCCACGCCCCGCAGAAATTGCCCAAATGCTCGCGACGCTTGGTCTTGATTCGTTGGATGCCCTAATCGACGCAACTGTCCCCACGGCGATTCGGATGCCCAACCCATTAAATCTACCGGGACCGCGCAGCGAATCCGAAGTGTTAAGCGAACTGCGGGATTTGGCCCACCAGAATCAACGTTTTCGCTCTTTGATTGGCATGGGCTACGCCAACACGATCACACCCGGTGTGATTTTGCGCAACATTATGGAAAATCCCGGTTGGTATACTCAATACACACCCTACCAAGCAGAAATTGCCCAAGGACGCCTTGAAGCGTTGCTTAATTTTCAGACGATGGTCATTGATCTAACCGGTCTCGAAATCGCCAATGCTTCGCTGCTCGATGAGAGCACTGCCGCCGCCGAGGCGATGACCCTTTGCAAACGGGCGCAGAAACGCGCCACTGTCAACACTTTTTTTGTCGATGAGCGTTGTCATCCGCAGACTATTGAAGTGGTGCGCACAAGGGCAGAACCGCTGGGTTACACGGTGGTAGTAGGCGACCATGCAGCCTATGATTTTAACCAGCCGACCTTTGGCGTTTTGCTCCAATATCCGGCGACGGATGGCGCAATCATCGATTACACGGAATTTTGCGCCAAGGCGCATGCCGCTGGCGCGCTGGTCGTCGTGGCCACCGATCTGCTGGCGTTGACGCTCTTGCGCCCGCCCGGCGAATTTGGGGCCGATGTGGCGGTAGGCAATAGCCAACGTTTTGGTGTGCCGTTGGGCTTTGGTGGCCCGCACGCAGCCTTCATGGCCACCAAAGATGAGTTCAAACGGCTGATGCCAGGTCGTCTTGTCGGCGTCTCAATCGACGCCACGGGCGCGCCGGCCATGCGCTTGACGTTGCAAACGCGCGAACAACACATTCGCCGCGACAAAGCGACCAGCAATATCTGCACTGCACAGGTGCTTTTGGCGGTCATGGCCTCCATGTATGCTGTTTATCACGGGCCAGTTGGTTTGCAGCAAATTGCGCAGCGCGTCCATTTGATGACCGGCAGCTTGGCCAAGGGTTTGCGCCAGTTAGGGTATACCGTCGTTGATGGGCCACTTTTCGATACAATCAAAGTGACCGCTGGGCCACGCGACCAAGCTACCTTGATTGAAGCCGCCGTGGCGCAACAAATCAATTTGCGCGCGTTTGCTGATGGCGCGGTGGGCATTGCGCTGGACGAAACAACGAACGTCGAAGATTTGCAGGCGTTATTCAGCGTCTTTGGTGCAACCGACGTGATCAGCATCGAAGAACTAGCGGCTGAAGTTGAACTCGACTATGCGGCGCCCTTTCAGCGCACCAGTGCCTACCTCACCCACCCAGTCTTCAACAGTTATCACTCAGAAACGGAGATGCTGCGTTACATTCACCGGCTCCAAGCGCGCGATATCTCTTTAGTCCATTCGATGATCCCGCTTGGCTCGTGTACGATGAAGCTTAATGCCACCACAGAAATGATCCCCGTCACCTGGCCAGAATTTGGGCAAATTCATCCGTTTGCACCACTGGATCAGACCCAAGGTTATCAAGAAATGTTTCGACGCTTGGGGGCCTGGCTGGCCGAGATCACCGGTTTTAGCGCGGTTTCGCTGCAACCCAATGCCGGTTCGCAAGGAGAATACGCTGGTCTGCTCGCCATTCGGGGGTATCATCAGGCGCGCGGTGACCAGCATCGCCGCATCTGTCTGATCCCTTCCTCGGCGCATGGCACCAATCCGGCCAGTGCAGCAATGGCGGGCATGGATGTGGTGGTGGTGGCGTGCGATGAACAAGGCAATGTGGATCTGGCCGATCTGCGCGCCAAAGCCGAAAAACACAGCCAGGCATTGGCGGCGTTAATGGTCACTTATCCTTCGACGCATGGCGTTTTTGAAGAGGGCATTGTTGAAATTTGTCGCATCATTCATGCACATGGCGGGCAAGTGTATATGGACGGCGCTAATATGAATGCTCAAGTCGGCTTAACTCGCCCTGGTGACATCGGCGCGGATGTTTGTCACCTGAACTTGCACAAGACATTCTGTATTCCGCACGGTGGCGGCGGGCCGGGCATGGGACCGATTGGGGTGGCCGCGCACCTAGCACCTTATTTGCCCGGCCATGGTGTCGTTTGGGGAGCAGGCGATGCCCACGCGGTGGGGGCGGTTTCGGCCGCGCCGTGGGGTAGCGCCAGCATTCTGCCGATCTCCTATGCCTACATCGCCATGATGGGTGGCACGGGTCTGACCGAGGCAACCAAAATCGCCATTCTCAACGCCAATTACATCGCAAAGCGGCTGCACTCACATTATCCGGTGCTCTACAAAGGCGCCGACGGCCAAGTGGCGCACGAATGCATTATTGATGTGCGGCCACTCAAAGCCTTTGTAGAAGTGGAAGACATTGCCAAGCGCCTGATGGATTACGGCTTTCATGCGCCGACAATGTCCTTCCCCGTGGCTGGCACTTTGATGATCGAGCCGACCGAAAGTGAATCGAAGGCCGAGTTAGACCGCTTCTGTGACGCTATGATTGCGATCCGTGAAGAGATTCGCGCCATTGAACGTGGGGAAAGCGATCTGGAGAACAACGCGCTTAAAGGCGCGCCCCATACCGCGACAATGATTGCGGCAGATGGTTGGGATCGCCTTTACTCGCGCGAACAGGCCGCCTTTCCCATGCCATGGGTGCGCGAACGGAAATTCTGGCCCAGCGTGGCGCGGATTGACAATGTCTATGGCGATCGCAATTTGATCTGTGCCTGCCCGCCAATGGAGGCGTATGCGTAGTGATCTAGTGCAAAGCGATGTCTGGTGCGCAAAGCGGCTAATTGGATAGATTCGTGGCCAGTGCGGTATAATGGCCGCGATGTGGTCGTTGTAGTGTGTTAAATTGTTTAAAATGTAGAACCAATCAAGGAGAAAATCCTATGCAGAAAAGTCGTTTGTTTGTGCTACTTTCGGCACTGCTCGTGATGGCATTTGTGGTGGGCGCCTGCGCCGTACCAGCCGCACAAGCCCCGGCCGCCAGTACAAGTGGTGGCCAGGCAGCCTCGGCGGCCAATCCCGTCACCCTTACCTGGGCCGTATGGGGTAGCCCCGAAGAAGTGGCCTCGCATCAAGCCGTGGCCGATGTCTTCACCAAAGAACATCCAGAGATCAAGATTGAGATCTGGAGCCAACCGTGGAATGATTATTTCACCAAGATCAAGACTTTATGGGCCAGCGGTGACGCCAAGTCAATTCCCGATGTCGCTTTTTTGTGGCCAACCCCCAGCTATGCTGCTCAAGGCGTGTTGGAAAACCTCGACCCGTACATCGAAAAATCTGGCTATAAGATCGATGACTACTGGCCTGGCCTGCTCGAATCGGCCAAGTTTGATGGGCATGTCTACGGTTTCCCGCGCGACATTGATGTCGGCGTCCTCTATTACAACAAGGATATCTTCAAAGAAGCGGGCGTTGATCTACCAACCGATAAATGGACGTGGGACGATCTGCTCGCGGCGGCAGAAAAGCTGACCAAGAAAGATGCCAACGGCAAGGTAACCCGCTATGCATTGGCGATGGAAGGCGGCAAATATGACAAGTGGGTCAACCAAAATGGTGGCGCCTTGCTCGATGATATGCGCAATCCATCTAAATGCACGATGGCCGACCAACCGGCAATGGATGCGATTAAATTCTTTACCGGCATGATGGACAAGGGATACGCCATGCGCGATGCCGACCTGAGCGCGGCAGGCGGTGACCAGGCGGTCTTCCAAAGCGGCCAGGCAGCGATGATTATCCAGAACACCAGCCGCGTCTCGGCCTTTAATGCGGCCAAGATGAATTATGACGTTCAAGTCGTGCCAATTCCCAAAGGTGGCAAGCGCTTTAATGCCGCCGGTGGCGCGGCTTGGGTGATGAGCGCAGGCAGCGACAATAAGGATGCTGCTTGGACCTTCATCAGTTGGTTGCAAAGCACGGGTGGCGGGGAGAAGGTCTACACCGACCGTGGGGAAATCTTCCCAGCATTGCAGTCTACGGCCAATGAAGACTTTTTGAAGCAGGATCAACCGCCGACCAATCGCCAGGCCGTGGTCACAGAAGCCTCGGCCTCTGGGGTGGGTGGCTTTGGCTATTTCCCCGATTGGGATGAGCTCAACAGCTCGATCATGAGCCCAGCCACCTCTAAACTTTGGAGCGGCGAAGGCAAACCAGAAGATATCTTGCCAGAAATGTGTAAGCAAGTGGATCAATTCCTAAAGGATAAGGGTTATCCAAAATCGTAATGAGGAGAGTTCGGTAGCACTTCTCTGAGCCCTATTCTCTGTCTTGGGTTGATCGACAACCTACGGTTAGCCTATGCGACACCTACGTTTTTCACGTAGGTGTCGTTTTTTTATGTTCGTAGCCACTGCTATTGTCAACTTGCGGTCGCGCAATTACGCTTACAAGAGTACTTAATTTATGCTTACGTTATCCCCTACGTATATTGACTTATCGTTCACGGCAGCAAAGGATTGGAAGATGCCCAGCAAGGGTTGGACTCGTGGCTTTATAGTAATGGTGCTTTTGTTACTGCTGATGACCGGCGTGACGATTGCTATCGTTGCCCAACAAGCCAATAATTTTGCCACCAATCCACAAACGGCCTTTATTCGGGCGGAACCTGTGCAGTCGGTGATCCAACAAGCGGTGCCGTTTACCTTTACATTGCGCGTGGCAAATGGGCTTACTGGCACAGAGATCGTCACGGTGCCGGTGTTGTTGCAGCTAAGCATTCAAATGAGCCTGAATTCAGGGCAGATCCAGGTCTCGGCGGCGCCCACGCTTGAAATTCCAGGAATAACCATGATGGCAGCCACCGCTAGCCCAACGCAGACCGCTACACTCAGGCCTCCCCCGACCACGACAAGCACTCCTCTGCCACCCACTAGCCTATCGCCAGAAAAGAGACCCACACCAACTGTCTTAGGACAAGCGACGATTAGCCCAACCCTAACTACCATTACAAACACAGCGGTTGTGACGACCGCCACAGTTATCTCTAACGCGTCGCCAACGCTGACGGTGACCACACCCTTGACGACATCCACGGATCCCGTTGGTTTGATTGCGCCACTCTGCCCAGACGAGGGCGCCACGATCAGTTCACCTGGTGTCTATCAGAATGTCAGTGGCCTGATTGCCATTCGCGGCAGCGTCCGGCAAGAAAAATTTCAGTCCTATAAACTCGAATACATCCCCGGCGCGGATGTGATGCAAAACAAATTAGATTATATCGAATTTGGCAGCGCCAATAAACCCGTCCAGAACAACATCTTGGGCACGCTTGACACTCGCCCATTGCCACCAGGCGCGAATACCATTCGGCTCACAGTGACCGATCAAGCCGGCCAAACCTTGCCCACCTGTTTTGTGATCGTATCGGTGCGCAATTAACCGAGCGGGCCTCGGCAACCTCTTCAGTTTGCAATCCACAAACAGAGTGACTTACCGAGTCTGTGAACCGTTGAGGGTTTACAGACGTTTAATCAAAGCGCTCATCGTCATCTAGCGTGAATGGTTAAAACGGAAGAACGTCGATAGCAAAATGAAAGGAGCAGAATATGCTACGAAAAAGTTGGATTACTTTAGGATTGGCCGTGACCCTCCTTGTCACCTTCACCGTGATAGTCACAGCCCAGCAAGCTACACCCCAGCCGACTGCGTTGGCAGGCAGCCCCCCAGCCCAAATAGAGCCAATAACGGCGGTGATTACCCAACAAGTGCCAGTTTCTCTGACTCTACGTATCTCTGGTGCAACCGGTGTACAGACAGTAACCGTGCCCGTTTTGTTGAATCTAAATATCCAAGTCGGGTTGGGCCGGCCACTGACATCAGCCTTTGGCATTAGTGTAGTTGCCGTCCAGACGCAAGCGACCAGCACACCGACGGTTAACATTGTCACGCCGGCACCGGCCACACCAACCGCCTTGCCGGCCACGGCCACACCGGCGCTTAATTCGCCAGCGACCAGCACCACGCCAATCACGGGCACGCCAACCCTCACAACCACCGTCACCCCCACCGTGACGCCCACGCCCACCCGTCCTGTGATCATTGCCCCGGCCTGTCCATCGCCAGGCACCGTGATCTTATCACCTGGCGTCAATCAGGTGGTTACAGGCACGGTAAACATCATTGGCACAGCGACACAGACAAATTTCGATTACTACAAGTTGGAATATGCAGTTGGGGCGAATGCCAACAATGATGCATCGGAATATCGCTATTTTGCCGGTGGTAGCACACAAATTACCAATAGTGTATTAGGGGCTTTTGATTCACTAGAGCTCCCCAATCGCGCCTATACGTTGCGCTTGACTGTTGTCGATAAAACAGGTAATTTCCCCCTCCCTTGCCAAGTGACGGTTTTGGTACAGAATCCATAATGCGGACCTTTTCCTCCCATCTCCTGGTTGCTTAGCCAGGAGATGGGAGGGAAAATCTGGCGTCCCTCAAGCCGCGACGCCCTGGTCTAACCCTAGGAAATGGAATAGCGGAAACAGACGGCCTCTGCTATAATTTTGTTATGGCGATTCAACCTCAGGAGCAGCCGCTCCGCAGCGAACCTTCTATTGATCGTCGCAGGCCACTGGCAACCCCAACCGTGAGCCGTCATCGGTTTGCCTGGCGACCCGATCAGCATTGGGAAGCTTACCTCTTCTTGTTGCCCAGTCTGGCGGGTTTCTTGCTATTTGTGTTGATTCCTGTGCTCGGTTCCCTGCTGCTCAGTTTTGGTGAGCTGAAATTGAGTGGTGCTTTTCAACTGGTGGGCATTGGTAACTATCGCGAGCTGTGGCGTGACCCTGTTTTTTGGCGCGCAGTGCAGAACACCGCCTATTTTATGGTTGCGATTGTGCCGCTCCAATTAATCTTTGGCCTCCTATTAGCGCTGGCGCTTAATCAACCGTTGCGCGGCAAATTAGCCTATCGCGTCATCTATTTTATGCCGGTGGTGACCACGATTGTGGCGGGCGCTATTGTTTTCCAATATCTCCTCAATCGAGATTTCGGGCCGATCAGCCAGATCTTCTGGAGCTTAGGGCTCAAGCCGCCGAATTTCCTCAGTGACCCGTCCTGGCAGAAACCCTCGGTGGTGTTACTCACCTTGTGGAAGAACACGGGCTTTACGATGGTGATCTATCTAGCCGCCCTACAGGGTGTCCCTCAAGAGCTGTATGATGCGGCCGAAGTAGACGGCGCCAGCGCTTGGCAACGCTTTCGTAACGTGACTGTACCCTTGATCAGCCCAACTACGTTTTTCCTCTTTGTGCTTCAGATGATCGGCGCCTTCCAACTGTTTACCGAAGCTTATGTCATGACGCGTGGCAGCGGTGGCGCACCGGCGCAGGCAACGCTCACCGTGGTTTATTATATTTATCAGAATGCCTTTGCCTTTAACCGAATGGGCAAGGCGTCGGCGATTGCCTGGTTCCTGTTCTTGTTCATTTTTATCTTTACATTCATCCAAACCCGCATGCAACGGCGTTGGGTCTATTATGAAGTCAATTGATTGACGATTTTTGATTTACGATTTACGAGGTGAATTCGACGGTTATGCTGCTTCTGCTTTCGACAAATGATCCTCGAAAGCAGAAGCAGCATAACCGTCAAGTCAATTTCGTCAATCAACGCTCTACTGAGCGACATAATCGTAAGTAGATAAACCTATGGCAACACTCGCACTCCCGCGTCCTGTGGCGCAACGAAATTATCTCTGGCTGCATGGACTATTGCTTGTTGGCAGCATTGTCATGTTGACGCCCTTTGCCTTTATGTTGCTGGTCTCTTTCTGGCCGAAGAATGCCTTTATGGCGCACCGTTACCCGCTAGACCAGTTCACCATTCAGAATTATTTTGAGGTATTTCGTCAGACGCCATTTGGCCGGTACTATCTTAACAGTATTATCGTCTCGGTGAGCATTGTTTTGTTGCAGCTACTAACCTCGTCGCTGGCGGCGTTTGCCTTTGCCCGGCTGCGGTTCCGTGGGCGGGAAGTACTCTTTTTGCTCTATCTCGCCACCTTGATGATCCCTTTCCAAGTGACGATGATCCCTAATTACATCTTGGTGGCGCGCTTCTTGCAGTGGCGTGACACCTATCAAGCGTTGATTCTGCCAACTTCTTTCAGCGCGTTTAGCACTTTTCTGCTCCGCCAATATTTCAAGGGCATTCCGCTAGAAATGGACGAAGCCGCACGGATGGATGGTGCCGGCAGTTTCCGCATCTGGTGGCAGATCATTTTACCGCTCAGCGGGGCGGTGTTGGCGACACTGGCAATTTTTAACTTCCAGGCCGCCTGGAATGATTTTCTCTGGCCACTAGTGATCACAAACAAAGAGTCGATGCGGACGATTCCGATTGGGCTGGCTTCATTCCAAGGCCAATTTAGCACCGAATGGCATCTGCTCATGGCTGGCTCCGTGATTGCCTTGGTGCCGGTGTTGATCATCTATATTTTAGGGCAGAATTGGTTTGTGCGCGGCATCACCCTCTCTGGCATGGGAGGCAGATAAGTGCTCGGGATGGCGTGTGGGATATGGCATTCCGTTCTGAACCAATTTCAGCCAGGTACGCGCCTACGCGGCAGGCTGCGCTATGCGCTATTTCTTCTTACCCTCTGCACCAGTCTCTCTTCACTATTTATAACGCCAATTCAGGCCCAAGAAAAGGCGCTGATCTGGGAACGCTTTGACGTTGACATAACCGTCCAGCCCGATGGCACCTTTGATGTAGCCGAGCATCAGCAGATTCATTTTACCAAGGGCAGCTTTCGCTTTGGCACACGCGATATCCCGATCCACAATCTAGGCCAGATTGATAGCTGGGCCGTAACTGATGCCAGCGGCCACAGCTATGTGCAAACCGACCAGCCCGACATGCCATACACCTTCCAAGTGGCTCAAGGAAATGACCACTATGTGATCCATTGGTACTTTCCACCAATTAGCGAGAGCAGCGAAACTTATACCCTCAGTTACAAAGTGCATAATGGTCTGCGCATTTATCCCAACGGCGACCAGGTGTGGTGGAAAGCCATTTACGGTGATCGCAGCTTTCCTGTAGCAGCCGGCCACGTCCGCATCACGACGCCAGCACGAGCGCCGATTGGCCAATGGTCAGCGTACGTCAATGGCAACGATGCCCACAATATTGCCACCGCCACCCTAGACAATGACAAACAGGCCGTCACCTTTGAGTTGGGTCGCGCGTTGGCAAGCGGTGAAGAATTTGAAGTGCGGGCGCAATTTCCGCATGGTATTGTCGATGCGGGCCCTTCGGCCTGGCAAGCGGCGGCTGATGCCGAGGCTGCGCATCAGGCAGAATTGCTCGTCTATCGGCAAAAGTGGGGACCTGTTTACGAATTTATCTTTTGTGCGCTGGGCTTGCTCTTCACGTTTGGCGGGCCAGCCGCGCTGTATGCGCTTTGGTATTTTCGGGGACGTGACAAACCTGTGCAGATGGTGGCCGATTACCTGCCCGAAGCCCCCGATGACCTGGCCCCTGGTATGGTGGGCGCGCTGTTGGATGAACGTGTCGACAAACAGGATATTCTCGCCACTGTGGTCGATCTGGCACAGCGCAATGTGTTGACCGTTACGGCGGAACCGGTGAGTACGAGCGCACGCAGTGGGACTGACTTTATCTATCGCCGCACAGGGGCGCAGGTGGCGCTCAAGCCCTATGAAGAAGCTGTTTTGGCGGCGCTATTTCCAACCCGCGACCAGCAAACCGTGCGCCTTTCACAGGTTAGCGCGCTGTTTTATCAACAATTTGCGAGCATCAAACAAAGTCTCTATCAGACGATGATAGAGGAGGGCTATTTCCCGCACAATCCCGACCGGGTGCGCCATCGTTATGGCTGCATCGGTGGGGCAGGATTAGGGCTGGGGATCTTTTTAGGGCTCTGTTTGTTGGTCGTTTATGTGGATCTAACGGTGGCTGGCATTTTGCCTGGCTTTGGAATTGCCGTAACCGCCTTGGGCGTGCTGATCATGGCGCGGAATATGGCGCGCAAGACAGACAAAGGCGCTGAAACAGCCGCTCGCTGGCGCGCCTTCAAAAATTATCTACAAAACATCGAAAAATATTCGGATGTAACCGAGCAAAAGGCCATTTGGGATCGCTGGTTGCCCTATGCGATTGCCTTTGGGATCGATCAGGAATACATTCGCAAATTTGAGGCCGTGAAAGCATCCGCGCCCACCTGGTACTTTCCCTCCTCCTCGGCCTATGACAGCGCAATGAGCCACCATCAAACGTCAACCAGTCATAGCACGCAAGCGGCAGGTGAGCCATCAACGGCACATGGCACAACGGCTACGCCGCCCACGGCCAAGGGCGACCATCAGGCGGGTGACCCGCTTAGCGCTGCCAGCCGCGGGTTAGGCCAAAGCCTGACCAACCTGAGCGTCGGCCTGGGAACGATGCTGTCAAATACCAGCAATGCGCTGGCCGGTTATTCGCCGCTTACTTCGCGCAGTTCGAGTAGTTCGTCGTCTAGCAGTAGCAGCAGTAGTAGCAGTGGCTGGAGTAGCAGTGGGAGTAGTTTTTCGGGTGGCGGCAGTTCTGGTGGTGGCGGTGGGGGTGGCGGCAGTGGTGGTTTTGGATAGAACCAAGGGTTTAACCTTTCTACAAATTTGCAATCGCGTACAAGGTCTAGTTTAATACAATGATGCACGATCTAAACGACATTTACATTGGCAAAATTGTTAAATCAAACGCGCACATCGAGTATATCTGCCAGATTTACAATCCCGGCGAAACTGACTTGATGCCGCAGCCCACCGATTACACGTTTGGCACCTTTGTCTCGATCGAGTTGGAGCCACCGTCCAACCCAACCGGCCAGACAAACCCCAGTGAAGCTGGCCGTCTGATCGGCGTCATCTACGAGACATTGTTGCTGAATCCAGAATTTGGCAATCTGGGACCACGGCTCAGCCCGCGCCAGGAATTGGAAGTATTCACGCCTGATTATCTGTCGGAAACGGCTACCTTGGTGGGCATTATTGCCTTGGGATGGTACGATCAAGAGCAGCGTTACCGGCAAGGGGTGCCAGCGCTGGCGGCCACTGTCAATACTTTTGTGCGGCGTTTAGACGAATCGGAGTTGTTGGCTTTTCACTGTGATGCCCAAAAGCGCCCCTGTCTGCGCTATGCACCACTACTTTTGAGCCACAAAAACCCGCTGGCCTTGCAATTGTTGATCAATATCGTGGATCGGTTGACGGGGCTTTTTCCCGATCAATGTGGCCAATTGACGGTGATGCGCAACAATTTAGCCTGGAAGAGTATCGTCCAGCCGGCGGGATAAAACCGTAGGCAGGTCAATAAGTATCAGGTGTCAGCACAAGACTTGATTTATGAATCAAGCTTTAATAAAGCAAGTACTAAAAAGCAAGCATTGAGAGGAAAAATATGCAAGTCCATGAAATTATGAGCAGCCCCGCCATCACCGTAGGGCCGGAGACCAAAATCAAAGCCATTGCCGGCCTGATGCGTGAACACCACATTAGTGGCGTGCCGGTAGTCGACGAAAATGGCAGCTTGTTGGGGACTGTAACCGAGTTAAATTTGATCGCCCGCAATGCGCCGGTCAAACAACCCTATTATCTTACGGTGCTATCGGCCGTCATTCCCATCGGCGGAGAAGACTATTTTCACTACAAAGAGCAATTACGCCAGACGTTGGCCACGAATGCCAGTGAACTGATGAACGAAGAAGTCCGTACTGTTGCACCGACGACCTCTCTGGAAGAGACGATGAAACTCATGCTCCACCCTGAAAACACCTTATTGCCTGTGATCGAGCACAATAAGGTGGTCGGGGTCGTCACACGCACCGATCTGGTGCGCTTGATTGAAAGTTTAGAGATGGCGCCAGACGAGGCCGCTTCCTAACATTTTTGCGGGTTATCCATAAGCAACGGATATCGGATCGCCAGTAGGCGCGTTTAGCGACCCGTTGCAAATAAAATATCGCCATCTTCCTCGTAGTGAATCTTCTTATCGACAAACGGCGCTTCTTCACGGGCAGCGGCGGCTGGCTGACCATTTTCAAACCATTGCAGCCATTCTTGCGGCGCATCAAAACTTTCGCCACCATGCTCAGTGATCCGCTTGCGCACGCGCAACATCACCGGCGTGTTGACGCTGGCGCCACTAATGATCACTTGGCCCTTACTCAGGCTAGACAATTCTTTGATCAGGTCACGGCCTACGCTTTCTACAGACGAGGCAATCTTATCTTGGTCAATTGGGTTGGTGATGCGCATAATACATTGGGTCATACACTGGCTGAGCACATCGCTGTCGAGTTTGCCGGGGCGCTGGCTGATCAGGCCAATGCTAACGCCAAATTTGCGCCCTTCACTCAAAATCTGTTTGAGTACTTCGGTGCTGACGGCATCAGCGCTGGCCGGGGCATAATTATGCGCCTCTTCGATCAGGCAAAAGACCGGGAAAGGCACAAAGTTTTTGTCGCCATGCCCCACCTTATGTTTCACCGTATCGATACGCGCCTGATAAATCCGGCGTAAAAGTGTGGCCGCGATCACCTGTTGCTCGCGTTGATCCACTTCGTTAAGTTGAAGCACGGTGCATTGACCGGGCTTGCAGAGTTCATCTAATTCTAAATTCTCAAAATCGTTAAAAATCTGACTATTGCGCAA
>JAPLGZ010000582.1 GCA_026389895.1 Chloroflexota bacterium
ACCAAACCCAACCAGCCCTGCCAGGCCCGGAACAGCGCCGAGCGCAACATCATCCCACTGATCAGCGCCATCCAGACCACGGTCATGAACTGGCTGATATGTTCCCCGATCACGACGCCGCCATACTGGTGAATGGCCTGAAAGGTGACCAGCACACTGGCACGGACGGCTTCGCTGCTTGTCGGGTCAGTATAAAGGCGCGCCAGCCCCGGTACGACGAAGACCCACCGCGTGAGGCCGACCACAGCCAGCACCAAACCGACCAGACCGAGCGTCGTCGCTGTTTCCAACAGGGTATGGCCTTCCGGCTCTAGCACGCGTTTGAGCATCACAGTGCCCAAGAGCAGGGGCAGCCCCGCCCAGGCAAACGCAAGCCAGGTGAAGATCAAACTGGCACCGCCGGCCTGAAATTGGGTGAGCACCGTTGCGGCCGGTTCGCGCAGAATGTCTGGATAGTGGAAGTTCGTGATTAACATCGCGTAGGGGATGTTGACCAAGATTGAACCAAAGATAAAGAGCAGGCCGGTCACTTTGCGAAATTGATTGGCGTTCATGCGTAAGCTCCTGGGTTGTGTAATTTTGAAGATTGATTGTCTTGCTTGCACTGCCCACAGGATAACAGCAAACCGGGTGCAGCCGCATGGACCAAAGTATGTAGCCAGGTATGTATTTCGCCGGTTAGAGGAGGTGTAGTTCGCGGGCGCGGTGGATGGCTTGGGTCCGGTTGACGACCGTCAATTTGGCAAAGATATTGGCCACATGACGCTTCGCCGTGGCCGGGCTGATGATCAGTTTGCGCGCAATCGCCTCATTGGTCTCGCCTGCCGCCAGGAGAGCTAGCGCCTGCCGCCAGGAGATCTATCACTTCACGTTCGCGTGCCGTCAATGGTTCGATGAGCGCTTGTGGAGATACAATGGGATTGGGACGCGGTGGGTTCTCGATGGCCGGTTCTCGGGCCGGAAAAGCAGCACAGAGGTGCTCTACATAGGCCAGACAAGGATGTACTTCTGCCGTGGGCGGCTGTGACAAAATCCACGCGCGCAGTTCCCCCAGCAAGGCGCGCATGGCCGGCCCTTCCTCAACGAAGAGGCGTACATAACCTTCAGGTTCAGCCAAGGCCAGGCTGCGCTGCAAGGCGATTAGCGCCTGCACGGTTTGCCCTTGGGCGCGCAAGGCGAGGGCATCCAAGGCGAGATATTCCATCAAATCGCCGTGACGTTGCCCTGCTTCGGCCTGGCCGATCAAACGTTGGAGCAAGGTATGGGCATCTTCGGCCAGTTGTTTTTGAACAGAATTTTGAACCGTAGCAAGGGCGACCAGGCCGCGGGCCAGCATGGCATACTCAAATTCGCGGGCATAGGGCAAATCGTCGGCAATCTGAAGCCGGCGCGCCGCAATCCACGCCTGGATGGCGGTGCGCAAGCGGGCGCCATCCGGTTGGCCTTGATCCAGCAACAACAACAGCCGGATGCGTTCGGCTTCTGAACGAGCATAGGCCAAGGGGAGGGCCACGGCCTGGGGGACGGGGCTAACCTTTGGCAGCAGTTGTCGCGCCGCCTCGTGCTCGCCTTGCGCCAGTTTCAGGCGCGCCAACAGGCTGTAGGCCGGGAGCAGATCGAGCACCCCACTCAGGGCAAATAAGTGCACTGCGCGTTCGATGTGTAGCGCAGCTTCAGCGAGTTGATTGCCTTGATACAATACGGCGCCCAGTTGTAAATGGATAAAATGGGTGACCAACGCCTCCCCACGCCCCTGCGCCAGCTGAAAATCCTGGGCTAGCGCCAACCCATGCCGGTAGAGATCCGCCGCCCGCTGACGCTGACCACGCGCCTGCGCGATTTCACCCAGATCCCAGATGCCCCCCAGCGCCGCGTAGAGGCTCTTGATCTGGAGATTGAGTGGAATGGCCGCTTCGTAATAAGTCACAGCCGCCGCCAGGTCGCCACGCAAACGATAGCTGTCCGCCAACGCGATGAGGGCGCTCCCGTGCGCGATCTGCATCGTGTTATCGTCATCAACCTGGCTTGCTGGCCGAGCGGCGATTTCTAACGTCTGTTGGGCGAAGGTCCTCGTCGCCTGCAAATCGCCAAACAGGCTGGCCACAAAGGCGCGCATCGCGGCGGCATGGGCGTCTACAAAGAAGGGATGCCCGGGCTGGGCCGCCATCTCTTGTAAAAGCGGCTCCACCGCTTCGAGTTGTCCCGCCCATAACAAAGCCCAGGCATAGGCAATATTCAGACGTGGTTCGCCTTGGCGCGCCGCCACCGGCACCTGCGCGATCCAGCGCAACAACTTGCCGATATTTGTCTCCAACACCATGCCCAGGCCAATGGTCGCGAGTTGGTGCGCGGCCTGGTCAAAGGCCTGGCCGGCCAGGGCATAGGCAATCGCCTCATCCCACAAGCCGGCTTGCTCGCACCAGGCGCTTGCCCGCTGGTAGAGGGAAGCGACCAGTTCTGGCTGCGTGCGGTGCAAACGATGGCGCAACACCTCGGCAAACAGATGATGATAGCGGTACCAACGCCGTTGATCATCTAAGGGCAAGAGAAAGAGATTGGCCGCTTCCAACTGTTCCAGCACGGCTTGAGGCTCTTGTTGTCGGCCAGGCGGTTGCGTCGCCTGCAACGCTGCACACAAAGGGGCGCATAGGCGATCTAACAGCGACGTGTGCAGTAAAAAGTCGCGCAAGGGCTGGGGTTGGCGGTCAATGACTTCATCAGTCAGGTAATCAAGAATATAGCGATGGCTACCCGTGAAGGCGCGGATAAATGCCCCTCTATCGGCGCTGCCTTGCAGGGAAAGGGCTGCCATTTGCAGACCCGCAATCCACCCTTCGGTGCGCCGTTCCAGGGCCGCTACATCTGCGGCAGAAAGCGGCAGCCGCATCACCCGGTTAAGAAAATCGGCGGCTTCGTCTGGGCGAAAGCGCAAGTCGGCGGTACGTAGTTCGCTTAATTGATGGCGCGCCCGCAACCGGGCCAACCGCCAGGGTGGATCGGCGCGGGTTGTGAGCACCAGGTGCAGTGGGCCTGGCAGATGATCCACCAGAAAGGCGAGGGCGTCGTGGATCACCTGGTTTTCAATGACATGATAGTCGTCGAGGACAAAAACCACCGGCTGAGGGCTGCCGCTGATCTCGTTGATCAGCTCGGTCATCAGCGTTTCTACGGCGGGCAACTGCGGCGCTTGCAGCAGCATCTCGGCGAGCTGGCCGAGCGACGGTGCGACCATTTGTAAGGCCGCCATAAAATGCGCAAAAAAGCGCACGGGGTCATTGTCGCCTTCATCAAGCGCTAGCCAACAGGCGTGGGGTGGTTGGGCAAACTCGGCATTGGGCGCGTCGAAGCTAGCCAGCCATTCGCTCACCAACATCGTCTTCCCAAAACCAGCCGGCGCCGCGATGAGGGTCAAGCGGCGTTGCAGGGCATCGTTTAGTCGTGTCACTAAATGGGGCCGGGCGACCAGCGCAGCGTCCCAGTGTGGCCGGTACAATTTCGTCTGCAAAAGCGTGTTCAGCATCGCGTTTTTCTATCCTCGATTCAATCGCGGGGTCGCTAAGGTACAAAGAGCGGTTACACAGAGCGCGCAGAGGAAAAGCTAAATTTCTCTGTGTGCTCTGTGTAACCGCTTTTCCTGCCTTAATAGCCCAGTGCCCGTTCCACAAGATTAAACAGTGGCTCACCGGCCCGATAACGGCGTATATTTTCGGCAAAAAGATCAACCACATTGTCAAAATGCTGCGGGCTATGGCCGGCCATGTGCGGCGTGATGATCACATTTTCCTGATGCCATAAAGGATGGTCAGCGGGCAAAGGCTCCGGATCGGTCACGTCTAGCACTGCGCCGCCAATGCGCTGCTGTTGCAGAGCGTCGAGCAGCGCAGCCTGGTCGATCAAGCCGCCGCGCCCGATGTTGATCAGCAGGGCGTGGGGCAACATTTCGGCTAGCTCCGCCGCGCCGATCAGGTGGCGCGTCTGATCCATCAATGGCACGCCAAGCACGACATAATCACTTTGGCGCAACAGGGCGGGCAACTCGTCTAGCGTAAAGTAGGCATCGGGTAGGCTGCCATCTGGATCACCCAAACCGGGCGGACTAAACCCGCGATAGTGGTGCGAGCTGCCCGCGCGGTGGGTGGCCACGATCCGCATGCCCAACCCTTTGGCCATACGGGCGAGATCGCGGCCAATCGCCCCGTAGCCCACGATACCCAACGTGCGTTTATAGACCGGGCGCGGCCAAAGTTGATCGATGTGCTGGCCAGAAAACCAATGCGCCTGCGCTTGCAGGGCCAGCAGTTCGGGCACGCGGTGCGCCCAGGCGAGCAGCATCGTCAACACATATTCGGGCAGGTGGGGCAGATGGGCGCCATTGGCGCTGGCAATCGGCAGGTTGCTCTGCCACAACGGCGTATTGTGGATATGATCGATGCCGGCGTTTTCCATCTGCACCCAGCGCAAACCCGTGGCCTGTGTAAGTGAAAAATCGCCGCGTCCCGTGAAGAGCACTTCGGTTTCAGGGGTCAGTGCTTGCGCAATCTCTTGACCACTGCGCGCCCCAAAATGGACGATTTCTGCGTCTGGTACAACAGCGTGGAGCCGTTCAAGCTGCGTGGGCATGAGCAGGCGAGCGGATACAATGTGGATGGTCATAGCTTGATAAAAGTTCTTTCTGCGTTGAGTGGTGATAAGGTAATCTTTGCGTCTAGTATAGCATAGACTATTCCATTTCTCAGGGCAACCTTCGTCCGGTGCATCCCAGATTTTAAGCGCAAATGGAATTTGGCTCCTAAGCGTAGCAAGTCGCCTCAACGACTAAACGCCTAGATGCTCAGTCGCTGAGGCGACTTACTGTTGTCAGCCGCGGAATTTATTCCCGCGCACAATTCCCCTCATTCTGGGACGCCCCCTTCGTTCATGCCCCTTGCACGAACGACTTTATTATGCCATCATACGGGACAAGGCATTGATAAAAAATTTAAAGTCAGGGAGAAATCAAGCATGGCCAAACGACTGGCTGCAGAACATGGGATTGTCTGTCGGTTAGAAGGTGAAAAACAGGGTTATTTCGGCTGGCCCACGGTGGCGCGGTTGGACGATGGCACACTGTTCGTGGCCAGTTCCGGGCTGCGCAGTACGCACGTCTGCCCATGGGGCAAGACGGTGCTGAATGTCAGTCAGGATGACGGGCGCTCTTGGTCTGCGCCCCGGATAATCAACGATTCGCCGCTCGACGACCGCGATGCCGGCATTGTCAATCTCGGCGGTCGCCAACTTCTGGTGAGTTGGTTTGTGACGGATAATCGCCCCATGCTCAACGACGCGCGATTGCGCGAATTGTTTGGGGATGAAGAGGCGGAGAGCTGGCGCCCGACGCTTGAGGCATTAACCGAAGACGAGGTCAATCAGTACAGCGGCTCATGGGTGCGACTGAGTGAGGATGCCGGTGCCACCTGGGGTGCGCCGATCCGCGTGCCCGTCTCCACACCACACGGTCCAATCGGTCTGCGTAGCGGTGATCTGCTCTACTTGGGCAAACCGTTTGGCAACATGGATGACATGTACCATGCCCCCATTACCGCGGCGCGCAGCGTAGATGGCGGCCACACTTGGAAGACGTTGGGTCAAGTGCCGCTCTATCCTGGCACAAACTCGGGTAGCTACCACGAGCCCCACGTGGTGGAATTGCCTTCCGGCAAACTGATCGGCGCGATTCGCCTTGAAAATTGCCCAGGCGACAACGGTGACGTGACCGCGGCTGGCCTGATCCATTTTAGCACCTTGTTGACCGAATCCACCGACGGCGGACGCACCTGGAGCCCGCCACGTTCGTTGGGCTATGGCGCGCCGCCACATTTGCTGCGCCACTCCTCTGGCGCGCTAATTTTGACATATAGTTATCGGGTTGCCGGGTATGGCCAACGTATGGGCATCAGTCATGACGACGGCCAGACGTGGGATTGGGACTGGATCATCCGCGACGACGCGCCGGACTGGGACCTTGGCTACCATTCGACCGTAGAATTGGCTGATGGCAGCCTATTTACCGTCTATTATCAGAAGTTTGCCGCGGGCGAGCCATGTTCATTGTTATGGTCACGCTGGCAATTGACGTAAACGGTCAAACGGGGAAAGGTAGCCTACTGTTTAAAGTGCAAAGCCCGGCTTGGCAGACGCGTCACTTTCTCCCTTGTTAACCATTGACCCGGGTTGCCTTGACCTAACATCACCCCTACGCTATGATGCAGTGATAATAACGTTGGCGCGAGCGATTCAATGGCTGGAGGAGTTGTGGTGTTGTATCGTACTGGAGACTTAACAAGATGAACCCAATCTATTTTGACGTAATTGTTCGTGATCCCCAAATTTGTGGTGGAGAACCCATTGTGCGTGGAACGCGTGTAACTGTACGCACCATTCTAGCCAGCTTGGCGGAAGGAGCTTGGATTGATGAGATCCTTGCTGATTTCCCAACCCTTACAGAAATACAGGTGCGCGCTATCATCGCTTTTGCCGCTGCATCGGCAGAAGAAGATCTGCCAATGCCAGCAATGCCGATGCTAGCATGAAGATCAAACTTGACGAAAACATGCCTGTTGCGCTAGCCGAGCAGTTACGCCGCTTAGGTCATGATGTGCACACTGTGCCGGAGGAGGCACTTTCAGGCCAAAGCGATCCGAATATATGGGCTGCCGCACAGGATGAACAGCGCTTTCTGATTACACAAGATTTGGATTTCTCCGATGTACGTCAGTTTGTCCCTGGTACACACGCCGGTATTTTGCTTGTCCGCTTACGCCAACCGGGGCGGATTGCCTTGTTACAGACAGTGACCTATGCATTCATGGCCGAAGATGTGACTGCCTGGTCAAGATGTATTGTTGTATTAACCGAACGCAAGCTGCGTATTCATCAGCCGTAGATGCTAAGCTAGCGCCCTATCGTTTAAAGTGTAAAGCACGACCGGGCAGTCGAGTCGGCAAATTAGTTACCGGCTGGCCATTGACCACGATAGGAGCGCCATTCACGATCACATGCGCCATGCCGGGTGAAATCTGGTGGGGTTGTTGGAAGGTGGCCCGGTCGTGAATTTCGGCGGCGTCAAAGATCGCCAGATCGGCAAACCAACCTTGGCGCAGCACGCCTCGTTCTTTCAGACCAAAACGTTCGGCGGGGAAAGCACTCAATTTATAGACTGCCTCTTCTAGCGAAAAAAGTTGGCGATCGCGTACACAAGGGCCCAACACGCGGGCGGTAGAGCCATATTGTCGAGGGTGGATCACACTGTCGGGCTGATAGATGCCATCGGTGCCCATCATGTAACAGGCGTGTTGCAAGAACGGCTCGACGAGTTCATCCGCCCCCTGATGAAAGACAAGCAACACCGCCAGATTCTCTTCGATCAGGAGATTGCACAGTGCGTCTGCCGGGGGCAACTTCACTGCCTCCACATATTCGGCGAGGGTCCTGCCTTGATAAATGGCATTCTCTTTGCTCATCACCCAGGCAATGTGAATCGCCGTCAGATCTGTACCCTCGTTTTTTAGGCCTTGGGCGCAGCGGGCGCGCACCATTGGATCGCGCAGTTTGGGGAGCACACCAAGCGGGCCATCGGTCCACACCTCATAGGGTAACAGATAGTTCAGCATGGTCGAGCCGGGCATATAGGGGTAGACATCAAACGAAAAAGAGACTTCGTTAACGGCGACCGTGTCGATATAGGTTAAAAGCGTGGCGGTCTCTGCGGGTGTTCCCCCTTTCAAGTGCGAGATATGGACCGGCACGCCCGCGCGCCGCCCGATCTCGACGGCCTCTTGAAGGGCCGCGAGCGTGCCCCGTTTGTAGCGCATATGGGTGACGTACAGCCCGCCCACCGATGCCATCGGTGTGCAGGCGGCGACCAGTTCATCGGTTGTGGACCAACACTGGGCGATATAGTCGAGACCAGACGAAAGCCCGACCGCCCCGGCGGCCATGCCCCGTTCTACTTCCGCACTGATCTGCTGCAATTGGTAGTCGTCCGGTCCTGCCGACCCAAAGCCACACACCAGCGTGCGCACGTTAGCATAAGGAAGATGGGCGATGCTGTTCTGTACATTCGTCCCATCGAGCAGCGCCATATAGTCGGCCAAACTCTCCCAACCGCTATATTCTTCAAAGCGGAGGGCGTCCAGCGCCCGCAGATAATAGATCCACTCGTAAGCCGTCTGCGCATTCACAGGGGCATAAGAAATGCCGTCGGCCATGATCACTTCGGTGGTGAAGCCCTGACTGGTTTTGGAAAAGAGGTGCGGCGTCTTGAGCAACCACGCGTCCGAGTGGTTGTGGACATCGACAAAACCGGGGGCGACAATTTGGCCGGTTGCGTCGAGCGTTTGGTGGGCGTCTGTGTCGGCCAGGTTGCCGATCTGGGCAATCCGGTCGCCCTGGATGCCAATATCGGCCTGGTAACGTGGGGTCTTGGCGCCATCGATAAGGGTGCCATTTTTGATAATCAGATCCAGCATAAATGATTGCTCCGCGCTGTAATGGTGTGATCTTGTTATGTAGGTTTCACAAAATTGACTCTTACAATTTTCGCGGCTCTAGCCGCCGATAAACGATCAAATGGTCTTGAACTGTCCAGTAAAAGAAATTCAGTGCCTGTTCAAAGTCGCCAATTTGGGGTATACCATCTGATTCCACCAGAGATTCCATAGCAAAAAAAGTGGTGCAATCAGTTCACCGTTATCTTCCAGGTAAATTGCTACTTCCAGACTATCGTGAACTTACCACATTTACGCCCGCTTTGCCAATCGTTCCTTCATTTCTTGGCTGGAAACCCAACTTTGATTGGCATTATTATGCGCTTCAATCTGCTGCGCTTCTTGCAAAGCCTCAAGCATTTTTAATCGTTTCGCAATGCGATTCCACTCTTCTGGGGAAACCAGTACAGCCTTGGGGGTTGCCCGGCTTAATACAATAACTGGCCCCTTTTGAGCCATCACGAATGCTTTATTTGTATTTGCCTTTAGGTCGCCTGCTGCAATTGTTTGATATAGTTCATTCATAAGCAATCTCCTGTAAAGCTATGTTATAGCAACATTATAGCAAGGTTATTGCAGCTTGCCAATAGAGTTGTTCCTAAATAACAGCTAAGATAGACTGGCGGTGAAAGGAGTCTATGCATGGTAATGGAAATCCAAATCGAATATTTTAATGCGGTACTAATTATATTAAGATAATTTTTACGTCATATTTATTAGATTTTTTACAAATACACATATGGATATTTGCATATTATTATTCGCGTAAATATACTGTATCAATAAAACCTAGCTCAAACATTAATTTTTTTAATCCTCCATGTTACTGTCAATCGAAGAGTGTTATTTATGCTTACGCTAGTCCCTAGTTTTTATGGCAAATTTATTAAATTACTCCACATCACCATTGTAAGTTCCTTATTTTTCCAAATTGTTCTACCTATCAACAATCCGTCTGTCAGTGCTGCGCCTTTAGCGGTCGACACTTTTTCACAAACCGCAGCAGCGTCTGCCCAGTCTGTGAACCCAACCCCTCAACCGACATCAACCCCAAGCGAAATTATCACCCTACGTTAGCTGCTCAGCTTGACTTGCACCTAAATACACTTTTGATCGCGCCTGGCGAGACGGCCACGCTGACCATCACAGTGCAACGTACCGTGGATGGTGGCGATCTTAATTTGGACCTGACTTTGCCCACTGGATTAGTCACGGCGCAAGGCCAAAGCGCGCTCTTACATTGGATCGTGCCGGCAGAGCCGGATGGGCAAGCTTTTGAACAACAAGTTCAAATCCAAGCCGCCCCCGATCTGCTCGCAACCGACCATGCCACACTATCAATTGAGGCAAGGATAAGCGCAGCTGGCCGAGTGAGCAGGCGGACGCACCAGTCAATGCCAACCGCTTCTTTTTGCCACTGATCACGAACAATTCAACCGCTCACGAAAATGCCAAAAATCCAGCGGTTCAGGCAACGCAGGCGCGGCGAGCAATACACTCACCGAACCATCGAGCAGTGCCCTGCCTGGACTAGACCTAGACGGCATCCATATTTATAAAATGTGGCGATTCGATGCGCTGCAAGCGGGTCAGACAATCAACCAATTTGGGGGCGAAGAGGTGATGGTAGCGGTCTCCGCCGCGCGGTTGGTGGCACAGGGCCTCAATCCGCAAACGCTTAATCTTTGGACGCGCCCCGATGCCAGCCACCTGTGGACGCGTGTGCAGAGTGAATATGACCCGGAAGCGCAGGTATTTAAAGCCTGGTTGCCCCATTTCAGTGAATTCAGTCTTGGGCAAGGTCTCGTGAATGCGGAGGTTTTGCCGAGCGTCAAAGGCTTCACCAGCGACCGCGTCACCGGCGGGGCCACCATCCAATATCCGATCGAAACCCCGAAAGGGTTGGGTAGTCTTGCGCCGGATTTAAGCTTTAGCTACTCGAGCGTTAGCATGGATGATCTCTTTCAGAACGGTGGTGACGATGGCAACCACAATACAGCCCAAGTCAGCGGTGTGGGTGCCGGGTGGAATCTGGGCGGGATCAGTCGCATTGTGCGCGCAGGTGGTTCGCTGGACAATGCGACTGCGTATAAAGACCGCGAGTATGTGTTGACGCTCAATCACAATTTTGTGCGTATCAAATATGAAGGCATCCCTGGCACAGACGGCGCCTGGCACACCGACCCAGAAATTTTTGCCAAAATTGAACGGATTGGTGCTACACCGACAACAACTGGCAAAGACTACCAACAATGGCAAATCACCACCAGCGATGGCGTCCACTATCTCTTTGGTGATCCGAATGCTGGCTCCACCTTTTCGGCCACCAGCGCCACCGCGACTTTTGTGGAGCGTCAACAAGGCGGTGCGCTCGAACAACTGGCGAAGGAGTGGTATTTAGTTCAAGTAGATGACACCCTGGGCAATCGCATGGCCTATCACTATCAAGCCGAGCAAGCGATTGAGAATGGGAATAATGGATGTGTAATTTCCAGTGATCGGCCGGATCTCCATTGGTATACAGGCGCAATTTATCCAACTGACATTGTCTGGAGCAGTCATGTTGATGCGACCCACCCAGAGTTGAATGTTGATCCCAAATTGCTGGTCCAGTTTGTCTATAATCCAACCGAACGCGCGGACACCCAGGTTGACGGCGCTGACAATGATGATTGTCAGCAGGCGAAATTTGGCCGGCAAAACCAACTCGCGCAGGTGGTTGTACAAGCCGCGGTTCAGACTGCCAATAACACCTTCACCTGGCAGTCGTTACATAGCTATACGCTCTTGCAGCGATATGGTGAATATCGCACCGTGGCCAATGAGAGTAAATGTTATGACCGATTATTGCTAGAAGGCATCGAAGAATACGGCGCACAAGGTGGTTTGCTGCAAAAACATAGCTTTGCCTATGAAAATGATGGCCATCGAAATACGAACAATAACTGTGTGATTGGTTTGAATTCGGTGCGTTTGGTGACCGCTGATAACGGCGTTGGTGGCAAAATCTATTATACTTACCAGACCCACCGGATTTCTTGTGCCAACAGTGTTTGTGGCGATGTACAGAAACATGTCCGCCACCCCGTTATCAAGACCGCGATCGAAGATGGTTTAGACAACACAGCGACGACCACCTATTGCTATGGGCCAACCGATACGGACACTTACGCCAATCCTTATTGTGCGGACAATCCAACGACCTATCAATGTGATCCTGATCAGCAGGAATGGGGCGCGGTCGAAAATTCGGGCGAATATATGGGCTTCTGCCGGTCGGAAGCGACCTATTTTGTTGCCAACGCCACTGATTTGACCCCTACCTCATCCGCCATCGTCAAATGGGACCGAATGGACACTTGGCAGGGCGCACGTGATAACCCTGATCCACGGCGCGGCAAAACGAAACGTCAGGAAGTGCGCACCCGACCTGGGGGTGACTTACTGGCCGTCACCGCGAACACATGGAATGCCTATCGCCGTGCGTACACGGGCTGTACCACAAACGTGGCTGGTTGGTGTATGTCGCCCACGGCAAGCTCATGGCATCAAGAAACCAGTGAGCATGTCTATCATACCCTGTGGTTACGTTTGGAAGCGACCAGTGCATGGCAGGCGGGTGTGGGGAGCTTGACCCGACAAAATTATGCGATTGCCCAACAAAACAATCAGCAATTTGGCAATGTCACGGAAGTACAAGAGTGGAGCCATGCGGAAACTACCCTTGATAATGCCGCTTGGCAAACGCGCGTGCTCAGTTATACCACCCAACTGCAACAACTGCGCACGACAGTGACGGACTATTTCCCCGTTTCGGATGCGACGCGGCATATTGTCAACAAACCGGCGCGCGTGCGCATCTATGCGGGTGCCAACACGGGAAGCATAACCAACTGCAAGTCGGAAACACGCACCATCTATGATGATCTCAACGGCAATTACAATACGCCACCCGTGAAAGGGTGGCCAGCAAAAATTGACCAGGCGATTACTGGTTGTTCGGACACCCCGGTCGTCACAATGTACAGTACACTCTGGACCGAAACACGTATGGCCTATGACACCTACGGCAACCAGATTGTGCTCCACCATGTGGGGGGCAGCACGGTAGACCGCAGCACCGATGAATGGATTAATACCACCTACGACACGGTTTATCACCTCTTTCCCATTCAACAGCAGCAAACACCGACCAATTTTACCGAGACGGCCAGCTATTACGGCGTCAACGGACCAGCGCTGAGCGACAGCAAAGCGTATTGGGGGGCCATGGCCGAACATTGCGCGATCAACGGCGTCTGCACCCGCCAAGCCTACGATGAATTTGGTCGTCATCTACGCCGTTGGGATGGCGTTGCCGTTGCTACCGCTTGGTGGCCGGATAATGCGCAGGACATTGCCGCTAGCGTGCTGTGGAACTATCGGGATCCGGTGCGTAATCCTGGCTTCAAGACGACAGCGATCACCGAATGGCATGCGCCGCGTTGTGAAGGCAATTTTGTCCGCAAACATTACAACGGGTTGGGCCAACTGGTCGCTGAACAAAAGCCAGACCAAGTTTGGCAGATCTTTGCCCCCACTGAAAACTGTAACAACAGCAGCAACCTCAACGAGATCGAAACCTTGTATGCGTATGATAGCCAGGGCAACCAGGTGCATGCTTCGGCCCCGTATCGGACCAGCGTGGATTGGATACAGCGGATCAACGCGATTGACTGGCAGCAGATCTGGAGCGTGACCCCCAATACCCAGATCGCCTACGATGCACTGAGTCGCCCGATCACCACGACCCTAGCCAATGGCGCAAAGACGGTCTACCAAACCAATGGACGTGATACCAAAACGATTGGCAAAGGTCGTACAGGGAGTGGTGATCCAGACAAGTTGCTCAAGTGGCAAGAAGTGGACGGTCTAGGCCAACCGCGCTATATCCGCACTGGGATTTGGAATGGCGCGGACTGGACTGTGGAGGGTCAGGTAACCCTCGTGCATGATGTGACAGGCAATTTGACCTGTGTCTATCAGCCCTTTGCCACCACGAACCCTACGACCAATCCGAATTGCAGTTACAATCCTAGCCTAGAGCCTACCTATGGCGTCGTCAATCTCGCCTATGATCGGCTCGGCCACAAGACAAGCATGTTCGATGGCGATTTGGGTAATTGGTATTATCAATATGACCGCCAAGGTCATTTGTACTACCAGGCTGGTGGCACGAAGTTCACCTGTCTTTATTACGATGCTTTTGGTCGTCTGAAAGGCAAGTTGTTCCAAGGGACTACCAGTTGTGCGACCAACCCCGACCCGAACACGTTTAATGTACGTTTTGGCTATGATGAAAACCAAAGCGACAATAATCGCAGTCTTGGTCAGTTAACCAGTGTGGCTGTTTCTGATCTGATCAATAGCAGCCTGGTGCAAACGTATCTGAAAAATGTACGCTATGACAGTCAAGGCCGTTTGGCCAGTGAAGCGGTGACCATTCAGGGCGCTGGTAAGACCTACACAACAACGTATACCTATGACGCCTATCAACGTCCCCAAACCGTCATTTACCCCGATCATGAAGTGGTGACCACGACGTATAACAGTATGGGATTGGCGAATACCTTGCGTAGCAATTTGGTGGGGACGTTGGTGGATGGCACGACCAACGGTGGCGCGAGTTATGACGAAGCAGACCGTCTGACCACTATGCGTTTCCCCGCGGGCGGCAATTTGTGGCATACCAATACCTATGCCCCGTGGGGCCAACCGGACAGCAACGGTGGTTTGCTCACCAATATTGCCATAAGTAGCACCCCTGGTGGCCAAGATCGCCTTGCCCTGGCCTACGCTTATGACAGCTTTGCCAATATCAAGACCCTCACGGACGTTGGTACTACCTCTGCTTTTACCTACGATGCGCAGAACCGCCTGACCGATGCTTTTGGACTTACCTATGCCTATGATGCCGCTGGCCGCTTGACCAACTATGAAGGAACAACTTTGCGACCGAACGAACTGACCCCCCATGTGATGCAAAAGGTAAATAAGACGGTCTTTACGGGCTCAACCGGCAACTTGGCTGCCCGCGATACAGAGCGAGGTTCACCGCAATATCTTACATGGGATGAGGAAAACCATCTACAGCGTGTGACAGTCAATAATAACCCGTTGGAAAGTTATGGGTATGACGCCGACGGCGGTCGGGTTAAGAAAAGCTACGGCGGGGTGGCCACCTATTATGTGAACCCCTACTATGAAATCACTGGCCCTGATTTACCCGCCGGCGTGGCAAGCGCCGCGCTGGCCAGCGGCTTGGCTGAGCCAGGCGCGCCAGCCGCCCCGCCGACCAGCGAGCCCCAGCTTTTCTTGCCGTTGGTGGCACAGAATAGCTCGCCCACGGCAACGCTTGACCCAGCGCTGGTCTATTATCGCGACGACACTGGCGCAACATGCACCCCTGGCAACGACGCCCAATGCGTCGCCTGGGTCGTCACCACAGCGCCGACCGCGCCTGCGCCAGCGCTCGAGCTCGATTTGAGCAAGCTCCAGATGCGTGTGGCGCCCACCGATACCCTCATGCTGACCCTGACGCAGATGGTTACGGAAGGGCAACAGCTTTGGCCGCGTGCGCAGGCCTTATTGCCAGGGGATCAGATCGCGCCACCAGGTGAATGGGCCGCCAATGCCGAAACCGAAATCAAGGCGGCGGCTTTACTTACCTTGACCAATCCGGGCTTTCAGCTGCCTAACACCAGTAACACAAATGCGGCCAATTGGAGCACCATCAGCCCCGACACAAGCGGCTATCCGGCCACTGCCATCTGGTGGCAAAACTGGGGAACATCTGCTGGCCATGACAACCCCAGCGAGGGTGGCAATTCACATTATGCCTATTCCATCAGCAACCTGGCCTCGGGTTGGTTGGAATCGAGCTATATCGGGGGCTTACAGGCTGGTCAACAATACGATTTTGCGGTCGATCTGTGTGGGGCGTTGGACCCCACCAACACCCAGGGCACTTGGTTGGTGCGCGCCGCATTCTATAATAACAGTTCGCAGGCCGTTGGCGCGCCGGTTGTGGCGGTGCAAGGCGGCGCGGCTGCCTTAAATCGTTTCAACTGGCAGCGTGTAAGCGGGCGCATCACCGTGCCAGCGGGGGCAACCAAAGTCAAACTCCAGTTGGTGAGCCAACTCAACGGTGGTTGGGTGGCCTTTGACAATGTCGCCTTCACCCTGGTGGGGGCTAGTGTGAATCTGGCGCCCAGCCCCGGCTTTGAAGACCCGGCGGCTGGTCAAATGCTCGGTTGGAGTGAGGTGCGTTCGGCGGCTCACCCTGGCACCGGGTTTTATCGCACCGATCAGCCATCGCCGTGGTCCGAAGGATTTGCCACCAAAGCCTATCTGATCAGCAACCTGGCTGGTGGTTGGTTGGAATCTGCCGATATGGCCATTACACCTGGGCAAACCTAT
>JAPLGZ010000774.1 GCA_026389895.1 Chloroflexota bacterium
CGTAACCCATACTGTTCAATCAAACGCTTTGCCACATCCGCCATAAAGGTTCGGTACAGCGGTGAATGATGGAGTGATATTTCATAACCCGGCGCATAGACAAGCTTGGTTGGCTCAAATAAGCGATTATAGACAAAACCACAGTGCTGACAATAGGTCAGTTGGATGTCACCTACTGGCGATTGCTGCGCCTCGGCCTGGGGTGGCCAGAGCAGTCCTACGGCGATAGGGACATTGGTGACGCTCAGAAAATCGGTCAAGGTTGCCGCGCCACACAGTGGGCAATTTGCTGGTGGGCAATTTGCCTGGTTCTCCTCACTGGTACTATTTGATTGATGTTGATCAGACTGGACAACAGTCGTCATATTCTGTGCCTTATTCCACCACCATCACGCTGGGGATCGGCACCACCAACTGCGCGCCCCATTCGTGAATATAGGCCATTTGTTGCCGGATCTCGTCTTTGAAATTCCAGGGCAGGATCAACACGTAATCTGGTTTGGTTTCGCGGATCTTGTCGGGGTGATGGATGGGAATATGTGTGCCGGGTAAGAACTTCCCCTGCTTATACGGGTTGCGATCGACCGTATAATCCAAGAAATCAGGGCGGATGCCACAGTAATTTAACAAGGTATTACCCTTGCCTGGCGCGCCATAGCCAACCACTTGCTTACCGGCGGCTTTTGCCTGAATTAGAAAACTGAGCAAGTTTCGTTTGGTTGCTTTCACCTGTTCGTCAAAGGCTGTATAACAACTCATCTCCATAAAACCCGCTTCGATCTCGCGTTGGCGTAAATCACACACGCGCGGGCCAACGGGTTTTGTGGCATCAGCCTGATGGCGCGCATAAATTCGTAATGAGCCACCATGTGTGGAAAGCTCTTCCACATCAAAGATCGTTAGCCCGTGTGCGGCCAGGATCTTCTCGGTGGTGATAAAGCTAAAATAAGAAAAGTGTTCATGATAGATCGTGTCGAATTGGTTGCCCGCCATCAAGCGCATCAAGTGTGGAAACTCAATCGTGATCACACCCTGCGGCTTGAGTAGAATCTGCAAACCAGCCACGAAATCGTTTAAGTCCGGCACCTGGGCCAATACATTGTTGCCCAGTAACAGATCGGCCTGTTTGCCTTCGGCCACGAGTTGGTGGGCATACGCCGCGCCAAAAAATTCTACGCGGGTTGGCACGCCATGCGCCACGGCCACTTTCGCCACGTTGGCCGCTGGTTCGATGCCAAGCGCTGGAATGCCTTTGGCGACGAAATATTGGAGCAGATACCCATCGTTGCTCGCCACTTCGACAACCTGGCTCTCCGCAGTAAGCTGAAAGCGTTCGGTGACTAATTCCGTATACGCCTTGGCATGTTGCAGCCACGTGTCGGCATAAGAGGAAAAATAGGCATATTCGGTGAAAATATGCGCCGGGCTAACATACTCTTCTAGCTGCACCAGAAAACATTGCTCGCACACATGCACATGCAACGGATAAAACGGCTCCATCTGATTCAGTTGGTCAGCCGCCAGATAGCTTTCACACAAGGGCGACATGCCCAAGTCTACAAACGTGTGACGTAATGTTGTGCCGCAAAATCGGCAACGACCAAAATTAGGCACATTCAACTCCATGACTGTGATAAGTGAGTGGGCTGTTTAACCGAACTAACCAGCCGTTTTAAAAAGAGGGCCGCGGCGACGAGCAAATCTTTCGCCAAACCGCGTACATTGCGCGGAATCCACGCCGCGATCAACAGATAACACCGCAGGCGTTCGCCGCGGCTGAGTGGCGCCCGCTGCACCGATCGCAGGTAGCCCCCGAATAGACTCCAACGTGGATAGGGGATTTGCTGAACGCGCGCAGTGTCAAACTGGGCTACCCATTTCCAGAGTGGCCAGTGGCGGCGTATGTGATCGCGGTTCAGAAATAGATATTCTGGCACATGCTGGAATTTCCCCAGCAAGCCAAGTTCGGCCAGAAAGTTGCGGTCGGAGCCCACATGGCCTTCAAAAATCGGGCGCATTGTCAACGCACTCGCTCGGATCAATCCATAACCGTCAAAACAGTAATGCGGAATCATGATCAGATCTTTGAATCGTTCGCTAGGGCGCGCTGACCCCACGTTGTGCAACGTAAGCGCATCGTCATAGGCCGTCATGACTTGGCCTTGATCATCGATGATGTTGACCAGGCAATGGCACAGCACCACTGTGGGATCTTGATCGAGCCTGGCGACACATTGGGCCAACAAGGTTGGCTGCATGATGTCGTCGTGCGACGCCCACATAAAATATTCACTACTGGAAAGTTCAAAGACTCGGTTGAAATTCTGCGCCGCACCGAGGTTTACCGCATTGCGATAATAGTGAATGCGGGGGGCCTTGGCCGCATAGGCCAGACAAATTTCCTGCGTTCGATCGGTCGAAGCATTATCCGAAATGATCAAGACGAAATCTTGGTATGTCTGGGCCAAAATCGCATCTAGCGCATAGCTGAGATGGGATTCCCCATTATAAACAGGCAGACCAAGCGTCACGCGTGGTTGCTGAGTCATGCTAAATTGCTCCTGAATAGCTGGTTTTGTCGTTTACCGATCCTGTCGCACTCCCGGCAGCGAAGCCCCGTTGAAAGGTGTCGCTCTCATAACGACTACCAAGCGCCCGCCAAAAGTCAGGCGAACCAAGATGGCGATTAGCGGCCAAGATGCCAGCTAGCCCCAACGCTGTCCGTTCCACGGCCGTCGCAAAATTTTTGTGCTGCAGATTCCAGAGCACTGAAGTTAGATAGATGCGCACCAGCCGCCCAACCCAGAGACTGTTATCTGCCGAAGCATAGAGGCGTGTAAAAGCGCCCGGTTCATTCAGGATTTTTTCGCGTGCCCAACGGCTGAATTCTGTATGGCGGCCATGCTCGGTCGTGCTGTTTTCTGCCCCCAGGCCAATACAGGTTACCAACGTCGATGTGCCCATAATATCGCCACGCAAGGCAATTCTGCGCAGTAAATCAATATCTTCGGCGTTCGTCACCAATGGGTTAAAGCCCCCAATCGCAAAAAAATCAGCCACTTTAATCAGCGACGCCATCAACGGGATCCATTCGCCCGCCATCGTCTGTACAAAACAGTTACCCCGTAGATTATAATGTAGTTGAATCAACAATTTGTCGGCACGGTCGACGACCTGCGCTGCGCCATACAACCAAGCGGCTTGCGGATGTGCAGACGCCAACATGCGTAAACTTTCTAGCGCGCCCGGCAACATCCAATCGTCATCGTCTAGAAAATGCAGATAAGCCCCACGGGCAAGCGCTGCGCCTGTATTGCGCGCGACACTTCGTTCGCGGCCATTGGTATGAATAATTTTCACCCGGGGTGATGTTTGCCACGCCATCTCTGGCAACGGCTTGCCCGAATCATTGACCACAATGATCTCAAAGTCGCCGAGCTCAAAATTATCCGTGGTCAACACTTGTGAAAGGACACTATTTACGGCGCGCGTCAGCGTTGTTCTGCCGATGGTTGGGATAATGGTCGAACAAAAAATGGCCCCACTTGACATACTTGCACTTGCTTGTATTTTGTGTTGGCGTAACAGAATTTACCTTGAATAATGAAGATCAGTATAGCAAAAGCGCGGAGGGCTCGTTGTTGCAATTGCCTTACAGCAGGCGATCCTTACTTGCGGGGCTTCAAAAATAACCTGTGGCCAGCGGGAATCTAAAGAATTTGTTGGGTAGGATGAAGCTGCGTAAGCGTCTTACAACTGGATATAGGGCGGAGAATTTAGCGGTGTAACGGCCAGGGGCGTTGTTGGCCTTACGAAGTGCTTTGTTGATAAGTTATCACAGGCAGTGCGCTCCAGGATCGGCGGTTTAATCCTGGAGCGCCGAGGTTTTTGCCTGAGGAGATGCAGCGTGAAATCTCCCAAGCCGTATCACTCTGTCGTCCGCCGCTTGGTTGACCAGTGCTGCGCCAACCAAATGCCCAGGCTAATCAAACCGGCGAGCATAAATACGACCGCATATTCGGTTAAAGGGATCCAGGTAATTTGATGAATTTGCCCAAGCCCACGCAAGCTGTAGATCCAGAGTGCAGCACTAGCGTACAACGCCAGCACAAGACCGCGCAACCAGCGGGGTAGGCCTAGCCCGTGTAACTGCGTGACGACAAGAATGCCAGCAAAACCAAAGCCAAACATCGGCCACAAGTTATTGGCATTCATCAGCGCCACTAGCGTGCCGTGGGCCAACACCAGCGCTTCCAAGCTAAAGGTCCACCACTTATTTAAATGGCTGCGTGTAAAAAAGAGACTGCCTTGGAGCATCAGCAGTAGGGTGTAGAAAAAGCCGATCAAATGGCCACTGGTCGCTTCCATCGGGTGATACCAAAATGTGTAAATGATCGCCCAAGAAAAGAGATAGCCATGATATTTGCGCACAAAATCGACCGCGCGCTTGCCCAGTGGCGCTTTCTGGCCAAAAAAGAGGCCGCGCCGTGGATTTTCCATCATCAGAATAACCACAAGCATCAAGATCACAGACCACTGCGAGCTAAAGATCGAGACATTTTGGGCCAGGCCATCATACCAGAGATGCGTTTGCAACAAATGCAGCAGAACAAAGAGCGCATTGACACCCAACGCTGCCAGATTGAGCCGGTGCAGACCCGTGGTATAGGCCAATTTGTACCGCTGCGCCTGATAGATCAAGCCCCAGATCGCCACTTGATGCGCCAGATAAAAGCCCCACGCCGTTACTTCACCCCAGAAAGTTCGCTGTGGCAGCTGCCAATAATACCAGGCCGCGCCACGGTCGGGCAGATGCGGAATTTGCGCCAATCGTCCGCTTAAGCCCCAGATCAAGCCCGTGAAGAGTAGGCTAAAAATAATCCCGGCCCAAAGCGCCCACGCGGCTTTGGGAACGGGCCTCTGCTGCTCCACCTTGGCGCCGCGCGCCGCTCGCACTCGATTCATCGTTGTGGTCATAGTTCTCACTTGTCGACGTTACGTAAAGCTCGTCGCGAATAACGTAGGGGTGCCCAGAGGGCGCCCAGGTCGGCGGCGCACCCAACCATAGATAAATCCTCAAACAAACTTCGCCGCCGATTGCGTGCCCGTTTTGGGCAACGATCATTGGTCGCACAGCCGGGCACGCTTTCGGCGGCGAAGTTACATACAGGGACAAAAAGGACTTG
>JAPLGZ010000054.1 GCA_026389895.1 Chloroflexota bacterium
GGGCGCCGTGATCACAGATGGCGTGCGGATTGGCCAAGGATCTGTGGTGGCGGCAGGGGCAGTTGTGACCAAAGATGTAGCGCCGTATACCGTTGTTGGGGGCGTGCCGGCGCGGGTGATTAAAAAAATTGATGGCGTAGAGCAGGCGCAAGGACAGAAGCAAGTTTATTTTCCCTAGGAACAGGAGGTAAGGTAGAGGGACGTTAGGTCAGTGGAACAGTCCTTGCTATTTACTCACTGTCTTACTCAGTGCTAAAACGAATTTAGAGGCAAACAAGGAACAATCGCCATGACCACACTTTCCGTGATTATTCCGGCTTATAATGAAGAGGCCGGCATTCAAGAAATTATGACACGCGTTTTAGCTGTACGCGACCAACTCCACACCGTAGGTGTTGACGACCTGGAGTTGATCGTGGTCGATGATGGTTCGAAAGATCGTACACCGGAGTTGGTCATGGCGCAACAGGGTGTGCGTCTGATTCGTCATGCCAAAAATGGGGGTTACGGTGCGGCGTTGAAGACGGGGTTTGCCGCTGCTCAAGGGGAATGGGTTGGTTTTTTAGATGCAGACGGCACCTATCCCCCCGAATATTACCCCAATCTCTACACAGCGGCCTGTGAACAGAATGCCGACATTGTGATTGGGTCACGCATGGCCGGGGCAGCCAGCGAGATGCCGGCTGTACGTCGCTTGGGCAATTTGATCTTTGCTCGCCTGGTCAGCTTGATTAGTGCACGCCGGATCACCGATTCGGCCAGTGGCATGCGGATTTTCAAAAAGTCGATTTTGTCACGGCTCTACCCATTGCCAGATGGCCTAAATCTCACACCGGTGATGAGTACACGCGCCCTCCACGAGCAACTAACGATGGTGGAAGTAGCGATTCCCTACAGCGAACGCGTTGGACGTTCTAAGCTGAGCGTTGTCAAAGATGGCATGCGTTTTGCTCAGTCTATTGTCTGGACAGCACTCACCTACAACCCCGTTCGCCCCCTGGGCCTGATTGGTATGGCCGCCCTTATTTTTGCGTTTGTGGTCGGGCTAGGGCTTGTCTTTGTGCGCGCCCAGGGGATTGATTCGGTGGGGCCGTTAGGGGCGTTTACACTCTTTGCCGCCTTAGTGCTGGCCGTGGCGGGCGTCAGCGTATTGACATTAGGCATGAGTTTCAACTATTTTGTCGCCCTATTTCACAAATCGCCCATTCGCCAAGGCATCTTAGGTCGCCCGCTCTTCAATCAAAGCATGGCGCGCCATTTCGGTTGGGGCGGCTTACTGGCCTTTGGCCTGGGTATCATATTAGGCGCCGTGAGTTTGAGTCTAGGCATGGCGGGTTGGCCAGTGGCCCGCCTCTGGCTCTATTATCTGACGAGCGCGTGCCTGGCCCTGGTTGGCATTCAGCTAACGATCGCCTGGGTGCAAATGCAGGTGCTCGACTCGCTGCGGATTCGCGACGCATTGGTCACCGAAGATTTGCAGGGCAAAGACCATATGCCGGCCACGGGGAATGAGTTTAAGGTAAAAATGATGCAGCCCCAAGCGTGACCTCACGTCCACCGTCGCCTGCTTGCCGGGGCAGAATGAGTTACTTGGCCAGCCCTTCATCCTTCTATCACGGGAGGAGACGCGAGGGAAGATCTGAGTGATCTTAATCCTACACAGCGCAAAATACGAACTCGTTGTCGGATAAATAGAAGCAATTGTTAGCACTTTCCGCAAAGGAAATCAGTAAATGACCGAAGAAATCAGACCGCAAAGCACGGAAACGGCTAAAACCGTTAACATTGAATTATCGCCAGATATCCGCGACAATTTAGGCACACGCCGCGTCCCGCCGTTACGCCCATCTAATTTCCCCGATGCTGGGGCCGCCGTCCAGACCTTAACCTCGTCTACCCGCCCGGCGGGCACCGTAGATATTATGCTCGTCAACCCACCGACCGCGGATGGCGCCATCTGGATCCGCAGCCAACATCGCGTGGGCCGGCGCAGTCGCGAGAATATGATCTGGCCCCAAGTCAGCTTGGCGCAACTAGCCGCCATTCTATCGCCAGAGTATACGGTGGAGATTGTCGATGCGGTCGCGATGCGCATGGGCTGGCCGGAGTTTGAAAAAATCTTAGAGGAAAAGCGGCCCAAGTATTACCTAACCCAGGTTACAGCGCCGACTTTGCGCAACGATATGTATGGCGTATTTCTGGCTAAATGTCTGGGGGCAAAGACGATGGCCTTTGGCACGCATGTGACCCCAATGACGTTAGAGAGTATGCGGCCCTTCCCTTCGCTCGACTTTATTCTGCGCGGCGAGCCCGAAATGACGCTGCGTGAGTTGCTTGACAAATTAGAGAACAAGACGCCTAGCAATCCGCATGTCATCAAGATGTTGGCCGAGACCAGTAAAACGCAAATCAAGCGTGTGGGCAGCAAAGAGATTGTTGATGCATTTACGGAGTCAACGGATAATTCACCGTATGCCTCGATCCTTGGGCTGGCCTGGCGCCAAGGCGAAGAGATCATGATCAACCCGGATCGGCCTTTCATCCCGAATTTGGATGATCTGCCAATGCCCAAGCATGAGTTGTTGCCGCTTGATAAACAGCGCATGCCCATGATCAAAGGGCCCTTCACCTTTATTGTCACCAGTCGCGGTTGCCCGGCTGGCTGCAAATATTGCATCAAACATGTCACCTACCAAAACAGCGTGCGGGTGCGTTCGGCAGAAAACATTGTGGCCGAACTGGAATATCTGGTCTCACTCGGCATCCACAATATTCATATGTACGCCGACCTCTTCACGGTCAATCGCGAACACGTGATTAACCTGTGTAATCTGATCATCGAGCGCAAACTGAACATTGCGTGGATGTGCAATAGTCGGGTTGACTATGTGGACGAAGAGATGTTGCGATTGATGGGCAAAGCCGGGTGCTGGATGATCTCGTGGGGCATCGAAAGCGCCAACGAGCAAATTCTTAAGCGCGCCCGCAAAGGCTACAAAAAAGAGCAAGCATTTAAAGCCCTCAAGTGGTCCAAAGCGGCCGGCATCATGAACTGGGGTTACTTCATTATCGGGTTGCCCGGCGAGACCGAAGAATCGATCCGTGAGACAATTGATTACGCCAAGCAATTACCGCTGGACATTGCGCTTTTTCATATCGCGGCGCCCTATCCAGGCACGCCCTTCTTTTATGAGGTGGTCGAAAACAACTGGTTCCGGCCTGGCACCAAGTGGGAAGAAGTCGATATGGACAAGTCTACCGTACTCGACTATGGCAACATCAGCGCCGAGCGGCTCGAATATTGGCAAAAGCGCGCCACGCGTGAGTGGTCACTACGCCCAGGCCCTATGCTGACTTTCCTGAAGGGCTTGAATACTTGGGAAGGCACAAAAAGTGCGATCAACGTTGGCTGGCAGATGTTGCAGTTCGCCAAGGGATAGCCGAACAGATAACCTGGCGTTCTATAAAATCAGCGCCGGGTTATCTGTCACTGGCCTACAATCGATCTAAACCGGTATGAATGAGGCCGCATAAAACTGAGATCCCATGAAAACCAGTAATTTTGCCCAGTCTATGTTAAAATCTGACCGTAAGCATTCCGGGGTTTTATGGGATTTCGGTTCAAAGAAATTTATCGCAATGGAAAAGCAACTCATGCAATATTGGTGGCTGATCGCGCTCTCGATTACGTCGGGTGTTGCGGGTCAAACAATGATTAAACTTGGGGTCACGCGCCCTGGCGCGGTTAGCAGTACCGATAGTCTTGTCGGTCTTGTCCTGATGATTTTCCAGTCGCCGTTGATCTTGGGCGGTCTGGTCTTATACGGCGTCGGTGCTTTGGCGTGGATTGCGGTGCTGGCCCGCATGGATCTAAGTTACGCCTATCCTTTCTTGGCGCTCAATTTCATTTTGATTACGCTCGTTTCGCGCCTGGCCTTAGGCGAAACGATCCCGACTTCACGCTGGATTGGGATCGCCGTTATCTGTCTCGGTATTATTCTTATTGCTCGTGCTGGCAACCCAGATTAAAGATGCTATTTCGACAAAGCTTCCGCGTTTTTGTGTTTATAACCGCGCTCTTATTGGCATCGCTGGGCGTCAGTACGCCAACTGATGCGCAATCAATTGTCCGTTGGTCAAACCAACAACGGATTCCTGGCTATTTTGACAGTACGCGCCCGCCCTATCTTATTGCGGACCAGAATCATACCGTTCACGCCTTTGCGTCGCAACGCTTTGGGGAAGGCAGCGATAGTCAGGTTCTCATCACCTATAATCGTTGGACGGCAGAAGGTGGCTGGACGACACCTACGGATATTATGATGTCGCCCCTCTATGAAGCACGAATCATGGGCGTCTTTCTCGATAAAACCGGCATCATCCACATGCTCTTCTTTGGCGGCAACGACAACGGCGCCAACATGTATTACACCAGAGTGGCCGCCGTTGACGCCAATAAAGCGCCCGCTTGGTCAATACCAGTCCCGATTGCCGACAGTGCCATTACACCCAGCATCGCGGCATTGGCCGGCGACGACAAAGGTAATCTTGTGGTGGTCTACAGTGGTAATTTAGGCGAAGGTAACAGTCTGTATGGTCTCTATTCGAACGATAACGGTACAACCTGGACTAATCCAAGCCTGATCTGGTCAACCTATAGCACGCAACTCTGGCCGAACGATCTGCAAATGACGTTTGGCCCTTCTGGGCAACTCCATGCCGTTTGGAATTATGTCGACAAGCTTGGCCGGAATGTAGCTGCCTACTATGCAGAGATGGCAGATGTCAAAACCATGCAATGGAGCAAGCCTGTCGACGTGGACAAATCGGTTGGGCTGGGTGTGGCAGCGCTTTCGCTCATCGAATATCATGGTGAAGTCTACGTATTTTATAATAATGGCATCAGCAAAGAAGTTGCCCCCGTGCTGTGGGTGCGACGGACCAGTGATCACGGGGTAACCTGGTCGAACCCCTTACGACCTTTTCCTAGTCATATCGGTCGCAATGGCGCAGTCTCGATTGTGGTAGACAGCGAAGATATAATGCACATATTTTTTGGCCAGCGCACGCCAGATGGATCGACAGATATTCATGGGATGTGGCATAGCGCGTTGCGCAACGGCAAGTGGACCACTTTACAGTCGGTTGTTTCAGGGCCAATGGTGCAAGGCAATGATGATAGTGCTTTTGACCCTGGTGATGCACGCGCGGTAGTCAGCCAAGGCAATCTTTTGTTGGTCACTTGGGCGACAGACCCTGGCAACGGCTCGAATGGCGTCTGGTATTCCTATGCCCAGCTCGACACGCCAGCATTGGCGGCGGCGCCCTTGGTGGTGCCTCCAGCGCTTTTTACGCCAACACCAGTTGCAACGCCAATCGACGAACAAGCGCCTACGGCAATGCCTATATCAACGCGCGAACCAGTCACGTTTAGCAATCAGCGTCCATCATCGTCAACATTCACCAATAACGCAGCCGCCCCCCTACTGGCCGGTCTAATCCCAGTGCTTATGTTGCTCACTTGCATCTTCGTTGTCACCAAAGTGCGCCGGGCAGAATTTCATTAGCCACCTAGGCAAAGTTTCTCGGTAGCTCGTTCTGTTAAATCAAAGTTTCTGCAATCAGAGCCGTGAAGTTCGTCCCCATCCTTGCAAGGGAATCAGGGAGGCGTCCCGTTATCGTTGATCAATCTTTTTGAGGTTAAAAATGTCACAGCCGAACATTAAAGTCCAGATTCGCCAATTTGTTGCGAAAAATTTCCCCCTAGCGCGCCAACAGGCCAATCTGCTAGACACAGATTCATTATTTAATAGTGGCATTGTCGATTCATTGGGGGTGCTGGATCTGGTCACCTTTATTGAAGATGAGTTTGGTGTTATCGTTGCCGACGAAGATCTGTTAGCCGAAAATTTTGAGACAATCGAACAGATGGAAGCCTTTGTCCAGGCGAAACAAGGCCAAAAAATACCAGCTTAAATTATTACAAGCCCAGCTCTATAGCGCAACTTGATAAACTGCTCTTTGCCGTATGAGGGCGTTGCTCACTGTGCGCAGGTGTGTAGCATAGGCGGCGCCTTTATGATTTGGTCTTAGGAAAAAAGATGGATTTTCTAGTTCACCACATGGTACAGACAAGTGCGGCGCGCTTGCCAGATAAAGAGGCCGTTGTTCATGGCCAGCAGCGGTTGACGTATGCGGAAGTGGCACGCCAGACAGCCGGGCTTGCCACCAGTTTACGCCAGCTTGGTTTGCAGCCGGAGGATCGCCTGGGCATCTGGTTGGGCCCATCAATTGCACAGGTGCTGGCGATTTTTGGGGTGGCGCAAGCCGGTGGGGCATTTGTGCCGATCAATGACGCCCTTTTCCCCAATCAAGTGGCGCACATCACAAACGATTGTCGCATGAAAGGGTTGATCACCGATCAGGCCAAATTGGCGACCATCTGCGAAGTGATCGACGCCACGCCTTCGTTGGAATTTGTGATTGTGGTGGCCGGCAACAACGCGGTTGAAACAGTGCCAACCCTGCGCGTGCCCATCTATTATTTGGAAGATTTATGCGCGATCAGCCCCCCTGCCACTTGGCAAGATTGGGGCATCGAGAAAAGTTTAGCCGCCATTCTCTACACTTCTGGCTCGACCGGCAAACCGAAAGGGATTATGCTTTCGCATGCCAACATTATGGCGGGCGCCTCGATTGTGGCAACCTATCTCGCGATTAGTGAGCAGGAGCGGATTTTAGCCGTTTTGCCATTTAGCTTTGACGCCGGTCTGAATCAGCTGACCACGGCCATGCAACGGGGTGGCACGATTGTCTTGACGACCTTTGTCTTTGCGCGCGAGCTTGTTCAGATCTTGTTGAAAGAGCGCATTACCGGATTGGCCGGGGTGCCGACACTCTGGAGCTTGTTGGCGCAACCCAATGCAGGCTTACAGAAAAATCAATTTCCTGACCTTCGTTACATTACCAATACAGGCGGTGCAATGCCGCAAAACGTCTTGGCAACCCTACGCAAAAGTTTGCCAACGACCCAAATTTTCTTAATGTATGGGTTAACCGAGGCTTTCCGTTCCACCTATCTACCGCCAGAAGAATTAGATCGCCGACCTACTTCGATTGGGAAAGCGATTCCCAACACAGAAATTTTAGTCATCAACGAAGAAGGGCAACGCTGCCAACCCCACGAAATCGGCGAGTTGGTGCATCGCGGGCCAACCGTTTCATTGGGCTATTGGGGGCATCCAGCGTTAAATGAACGAGTCTTTCGGGCTCACCCACTATTGCCCACCGAACAAGCAGGTTTTGAGCGCGTCTGTTATTCTGGCGATCTCGTGAAGACCGATGACGAGGGTTTTATCTACTTCATCGGGCGGCGCGACACGATGATTAAATCTTCTGGCTACCGAATTAGCCCCACCGAAGTCGAGGAGATCCTCTTTCAAAGTGGGAAATTGCGCGGGGCCGCAGTGATTGGGCTACCAGACCCACTCTTGGGCCAACGGATCAAGGCTTTCGTCGTCCTCAAAGAGGGTGAAAATGCCGACCAGGCCAGTTTGATGACCTTTTGTGCAGAAAGAATGCCACGGTATATGGCGCCCAAATGTATTGAGCTGCTGGACGAATTGCCGAAGACAAGCAGTGGAAAAGTAAATTACCCAGCATTACGCCAGCGCGAAGGCTTGTAAATAGTCGCTATCTTGAAATCATATGGAGAGCTGGACAGTTGATAGACGGAAGGGCATGCCCTTGTGGCCGCCCATGCGTCTAGAGGGCTACTTTTGATTCTGAGATGCGTATAGGCAACGAGCAATCGTTAATTCTTGTGACATCTGATGAACTCTGTCGATACTCTCTTAAAAACATACTTTAGCCGTTCCACCAGTGAGCTTTGGTTGGGTGAGCTGCCGGTCAGTTCGTTAGCAGCCGACTTTGGCACACCTTTGTTTGTCTATGACCAAGGCATTGTAGCGCAAAAGTTGGCATTACTTCAGCATACGTTGCCACCCAATTTTGCCATCAGTTACTCCATCAAAGCCAACCCACAGCGTGCATTTCTGCAATTCTTTCTGAGCCAGGGCTGTGGCCTGGAAATCGCCTCCGGCGGTGAGCTATATCAAGCCCTCAGCGCTGGTTGTCCACCCGAACGGATTATTTTTGCCGGGCCAGGCAAGCGTGAAGAAGAGTTGCGATATGCGTTGGAAAATGGCATTGGGGAGATCCATGCCGAATCACACCAGGAGATCACACGGATCGGGGCCATTAGCCGGCAATTGGGTCGCCCAGCCCGCGTGGCGATTCGGGTTAATCCCAGTGAAGCAGCCCAGGGCGGGGCGATGCGCATGGGCGGCAAAGCTGCGCCTTTTGGGATTGATGAAGAATGCTTGGAAAGCGCCGTCGCCAAAGTCTTGACAGAACCGGGACTTATATTTTGTGGGTTGCATCTCTTTACCGGCACCCAAATTCTCGATCATAGCGTCTTACTGACCCAATACCGGCGTGGTTTGGAAATGGCGCGTCAAATCTTTCAACGCTTTGGCCAACCGCTCGACACCCTCGATTTTGGTGGTGGCTATGGGATTCCCTATTTCGCCCATGAACAGGCGCTTGACATGGCGCAGCTAGGGCAAGCTTTGAGGGCCTTATTCGACGAATATAAGGACGAACCGGCCTTGCGCAACACTCATTTCATGGTGGAGCCAGGACGATTTCTCGTGGGAGAAGCGGGCGTTTATGTAACGCGCATCAGCGATATCAAAATATCACGCGGCAAAAAGTTTGTGATTGTAGACGGCGGCATGCATCACCATCTAGCGGCCTCGGGCAATTTGGGCCAAACGATCAAACGTAACTTTCCCGTGGCAATTTTGAATAAACTAGACCAGCCAACCGACACAATGGTCGATGTGGTTGGGCCGCTTTGTACGCCGCTCGATGGTTTGGCCAGGGCCATCGAACTACCACAGCCCGAGATTGGCGATCTGATCGGGGTCTTTTTATCGGGCGCGTATGCCCGCACGGCTAGTCCACTCGGCTTTCTCAGCCACCCTACACCGCCCGAAGTTTGGCTGGCGCATGGGCAGGCCCGCCTGATCCGGCGACGTGGCACCTACCAAGATTACGAACACGATTTAGTATAAACAACTGACCCCAATGGCCCAGGCTATGTTCAATATGACAATCAACACGGCAATAATGGAGCGTTTCGACAGGATCTACGCCACCGACCTGGTCTATGTCAGCAACTGCTGGAAGCTCTGTGGAGACGCCCATTGCTGTAGCTTTGCCCGCTATAAAGCTCGGTTTAAGTTGATTGCGCGCACCCCTTTTCAAGAATTACCCTTACTGCCAGGCGAATACGAATATTTAGAGGCCAAGGGCTGGTTGCAGCAATTTGGCGACCATGATCACAAAGTCAGCGAATACACGGTGGATGATCACGTGCTCAAAATCGAATCGATCATCAGTCGGCGGCCAGGTTGCGCCTGCGACCACGACACACGACCGGTCATTTGCCGCTTGTATCCCTTACTGCCAGTTTTTGCCCTCGATGGCGCACTGACTGGCGTCGAAAGCATTGGGATTTACGAAGAATTGGAAAAGCTAGCCGGTCTGGCGCCCGCTTGTCAACTAACTGATATACCGTTTAGTGAGTTACCCAAATTTCTTACCATTACCAGTGAAATCGCCAAAGAGCCGCTCTTTTTATTTTATCTGGAAGCGTACCGCCTCACCAAGCAACAAGTGCGGGCCACGCTAAGCGCAGCCCAACAGCAGGCGCCAAACGGGGACGTCTTCGCATTGTTTGAAAAACTACTGATCCGTAAAAAGACGCTGGAGCATGATAAATTAAAGCCAGCGCTAAGCATGCTAATTCAGCAGTTTCAGCACCACTACGGTCCTCGATTTACACTCTATCGTGAAATCACATAGCTCTATCGTGAAATCACATAGCGAGTAGGCGTTTCTGATACAACCCCCACTAAGACCGACGATTCTCGTTGTAACGTGTCGCCAAGATCATTCTATGAACTCGCGCTGTGCGAAAGTTCCAGTCTCCTTGTCCACAAAACAAACTCTGTGAACATGAAGGCAGGCGCCCACTCAGGAGCGAAACTCATTGACCGGCAATTCCTTTGCTGGGTGTGCCGCCACTGTATGGCCCCACGCTGATCACAAAGTGCGTGCGTAATAGGCCAATGAACGCCCCGATCTCCCTCACCCGCTCCGCTTAAATGGTCAGCACTTTGTAACACTCTCCTCGGGCTATCTGATTTATACTCGACTTCACTTACGTGAATGGTTGTGGACACAGAAAAAGCATAAATCGATTGAATACAGCATTAAAGACCCACCCAGAATTTATAAATGATCCAGCTGGTTTGCGCTATCAAATCGTGACATATGCGCCTGCCTTTGATGATCAAATTGCAGTGCTCCAACACTATTTGTGGGGCCCTGATGTGGCCTTAAATCTGGCTTATTTGGATTGGAAATATAAGCAGAATCCGTATATAGACGAAGCATTGATCTATCTGGCTTTGTGTGATGGCGAGGTCGTTGGTATGTTGGGTAGCTTTGGTCTGCAATGGGAAATCGACCAAGCGACTAACCTGTGTAGCGTAAGCCTGGCCGATTTGGTGGTTGAACCAGCCCACCGCAATCACCAACTGTTTCCAACCTTGATCGAATTTGCCCTGCTTGATCTGACAAAACGCGGCTATTCATTTGTGCTTGATTTGACAGCCAGTCCAGAAGTCGCACTAGTCATGTTAATGAACGGCTGGCGCAGTCTTTATGTGCAGACAGCCCATCGGTCCAGTGCGCAGCAGGCAGTTGTACCCCAAGAACGCGTGACGCGGCTACAGGCAAGATATCGCCAGTTACGGAGCTACACAAAAAATTCAACGCTTTTCTCGGCTGGCTATCAACAATTGCGCCAGTTGAAACAACGGCTATCAGCTCCGCCTGCAACTAGCCCGGTGACGCATCCGTTTCAGCGCTTCGATCAGGCCCAAGCCCGCCATCAACAGTCACAAAAGCCGGCACAGAATAGCACGCCGATCACCGGGCAAATGACGTCACAACCAGCGGCCATGGCCGCGCTCTCGGGGCGACTTCCCAAAGATCGACGAATGCGCCATGTACGTGATGAAACTTATTTCCATTGGCGCTACCAAAACCCACTGTCCACCTATCGATTCTTGTTTTGGGAGAATCCAGAGTTGGAAGGGTATTTAGTCTTGCAGACCAGCGTGCATGCGCAGGCTGATACAGCCTGGGTCAACATTGTGGATTGGGAAGCAACCACTCATCAAGTGCAGGCAGATTTGTTACAGACCGCGCTCACGTGGGGTCAGTTTAAGGAGGTAGAGATATGGTCAGCGACATTGGCAGAATCGGCAAAGCAGATGCTTGAGCAGGCTGGCTTTCGTTTTTTCAATCGTACGGGCAGCGCTCTGCGCAATGTGCGCGGGGCACGGATGATGCTCTATTCATTGCAGTTGGATGGCAATCAAACAGCGTGGACCGAGACCAATAATCACCTGCTTGACTGGGCAAACTGGGATATAAGAATGGTTGACTCAGATGCCGTATAACCAGCAATGCGGTAAAACAACTTAGATCTGACTGTTCAAATTCAACTTATAACGACTGACGCCACCCTCGCCCCTAGAAGAAGGGAAAGGGCAGATCAGGTAAAGCCACTGAGTGGCTTTATCCGTGATAGCATCTCTATTTATTTCATGTTCTGTTTCTGCCAACCCGATTGGTAGGATGAGCTGAGTCGTTACCTTCCATTCTAACGCATGATGACTGCAATATCGCTTAACAGATTTTTTTACTTTATCCGCAGCAAAGCCAAACCGGCTGCTGTCATTTTGATGTATCATCGAATTTCTGATACATCAATCGAACCTAATTGGCTGGCCGTGTCACCAAAGAACTTTGCGGCCCATGTGCAATATTTGAAGCAAACTTTTAATCCCATGCGCTTGACTGATCTGGTGGAAAGCATAAAAGATGGGTCATTGCCAGACCGCTCTGTAGCCATCACCTTTGATGATGGCTACAGTGATAACCTGACCCATGCCTTGCCCGTACTGGAAAGTTTTGCCGTGCCGGCCACTATTTTTGTGACAACAACTTACGTGGACAGCAATCGCGAACCGTGGTGGGATGAGATGAAACACTTTCTCTTAGCGCCCCGCTGCGTACCCGCCCAATTATCGATTCAGGTTGCCGATGGTGATTATAGTTGGCCTACCGTCACCCTAGAAGATCGGTTAGCAGCCCATCAGGAGTTAGAAAATCTGATGCGCCCGTTGCCTGTCCCAGTCAACGATGCGATTCTCGACCACCTGGCTACTTGGGCCGGCTCGCATAGGAAACTACGCCCGGCTTATCGCACCGTCACGATGCCGCAGTTGACCCAGTTAGCAGAACATCCTTTGATCGAGTTAGGGGCGCATACGCTTACCCATCCTATTTTGCCGACATTGACGCCAGAGGATCAATTTAACGAAATTGTCGGCAGCCGATATATGTTGGAAAAGATGATTCACCAACCCGTCCTTTCTTTTGCCTATCCCAATGGTGACTTTACGGAAGAGACACGCAAGTTAGTGAATGCCGCGGGCTTTAACACAGCTTGCACCACCATTAATGGCCGCGTTGAGCCGGGTGATGATGTCTTTTGTTTGCGACGCTGTGCTGTTAATGATTGGGACATTGCTCTATTCAAAAAAAATCTGGAGGCATTTTTCCATGACCGTAGTTAATCCCGCGGTAATCGAAGCCACGGCGCAGGCCACGACACGCCCTGCATCGGCACGCTTCCGCCATCTATTCGCCCATCGCGACCTACTGCTCGCCTGGACGCTGCGCACCATCCGCGCCCGGTATAAACAGTCGGTTATCGGTGGCCTGTGGGCTGTTTTACAACCCACGGCGTCTACGGCCATTTTCAGCTTGGTCTTCACCTATTTCGTGGCGATTGACACAGGCAATATCCCCTATATCGTCTTTTCGTATGTGGCGATGGTGCCTTGGACCCTGTTCACATCCTCCATTGCCGATATGGTCGATTCGCTGGTGGCCAATATGAATTTGGTCAGTAAAATCTACTTTCCACGTGAGATCTTGCCGATCTCGGCCATGTTGGCCCGTTTGCTAGATTTTGCGATTGCCCTAGCCTTGCTCATTCTCTTAATGGTCTATTATCGCATTCCTTTTCTCTCGTTCAATTTGCTCTATCTGCCTCTGATCTTGGGCATCCAAATTGCGCTGGCGCTTGGTCTGGGTTTTATGGGGGCCGCCTTAAATGTTTTTTACCGAGATGTCAAACATTTAATTATGTTGGGGTTGCAAATCTGGCTCTATGCTTCACCGATTATTTATCCAGTGACGAAAGTGCCAGCCTGGTTACGTCCTTATTATTTTCTCAACCCAATGTCAGGCGTCATTGAAGCGTATCGGGCGATCTTGCTCAGTCAACAGGCGCCTGGGTCCTATCTGATCAGCGCTGGGGCAATTTCATTGGTTGTTTTGGTGATTGGTTACTATTTCTTTAAGCAAGTTGAATTTCAATTTGCAGATGTGGTATAGGCAAAGATAATGGCTGCAATTCAATTTGACCATGTAACAAAACGCTATCGCATTGGGCAATGGCTGCCAACAATTCGTGAGGCGTTGGGTCGTTTCGGGGGCGCGGCGCCCGATCAATATCATGTGGCCGTCAATGATGTTAGTTTTGCCATTGAGCCAGGCCAATCTCTAGGGGTGATTGGCCCCAATGGCGCTGGCAAAACGACCATTCTCAAACTACTTTCGGGGGTTACCTATCCGACCACCGGTAAACTAAATATCAACGGACGTTTTTCAGCGTTGATCGAGTTGGGTGCGGGGTTTCATCCTGACTTGAGTGGCCGCGAAAACATCTATTTAAATGGAACAATCTTGGGCATGCGCCGCGCCGAAATCCGCGAGCGATTTGACCAGATTGTCGAATTTTCTGGCATCTCCGCTTTTTTGGATACACCGGTCAAGCGCTATTCCTCTGGCATGTATGCCCGACTGGGATTTGCTATCGCCGCCCATGTCGATCCAGATGTCTTAATTGTGGACGAAGTGTTGGCAGTTGGCGACTACGCCTTTCAGACAAAGTGCTATGCGCGCATGAATGAATTGCGCGCCAAAGGCACCGCGCTGATCTTTGTGTCGCATAACATGGACGCCGTGCGGCGCGTCTGTGATCGGGGCTTGGTGATGTATCGGGGCAATAATATTTTTCAAGGCAGCGCCGCCGAAGCGGTGATTGCGTATTCAGAGGCTGTGCGTCGTGCGGCCCGCGCCGCCCAGGCGACGGTGCCAACCGAGGGCGGTCTATCCGAGCGGGTGATGACATTTGATGCAGAAATTGAAAAGGTGACGCTGTTCAATGACCAGCATCAGCCGATTACAGTCGTGCAATCTGGCGATGCCGTTACGGTGGGCATTGAAGTCAAGTTTCATAAGCCAGTGCAAGAGCCGATTTTTTCGTTCACAATTCGCACGACCGATGGTCGCATTGTCTATGACACAACCACCCGCTGGCAGAAGATTCAAACCCCTAATTTTGTAGCCGACGAACGTTGTTATGTTGAATATAGCTTGGATATGCCTTTGCTAGATGGCGAATATGAACTGGGCGTCGATGTGATTGCCACCGATTTCAGCCATTATTATGATCGCTTAGAACGGGCCATGGGCTTCTGGGTCAAGAGTTCCGACGGTGCGCAGGGTTTGGTTGATCTCGAGGCCAAGGTACGCTTTGAGAAATTCCCATTACAGGAACATCGTGTATGACCATCCTAATCTTTAGCCTAATGACCCTGCTACCGGGCGCCTGGCTGGCCTTCGGCTTGCCATTAGGTGAATTGAGTTGGAAAGTCCGCTTAGCCTTGGGCGCGGCTTTATCACCTGCGATCCTAGGTTTGCAATTATTAGCGCTAAAGTTTGGTGGTCTAAGCTTTAATCAAGCAGCCCTGGTGATCCTGATTGGCAATTTGCCGGCGCTGATCTTGATCCTACGGCGTTTACCGTCCTGGAAGACGCTGCATTGGTCACCCACCTTTCTGGCAGGTGGGGCGCTCTTACTGATGCTCATCGGTTATATCGTTATTCCGTGGGCGACGATCCAGAATTATCGACCTTTTGCCTGGCATGCCCTGTGGCATACGGACATTGTCTACTCCCTTACACGCACTACGATTGCACCAGAAGAGCCTGAGTTGGCAGGGCTAACACTAGATTATGGTTGGCTCGGGCATGCCTATTGGGCCATTGTCGGTTGGGGCAGCAATTTGCCGCCCACAATCACCTATGCGATCAGCAATTTGATCTGGCTGCTTATTGCCTTCTTGCTGGCCTATGAATTAATCCGGCGCGGGTTGGGTTTGCAAAGTTCCGCAGCATATTTGGGGGTTGGGCTCTTGTTCCTGGGCACCAACATGACCGGCGTCATTTTATGGTTGCTGGCCCATGATATGTACCGCTGGCAATTTTATCTGGGTGATATTCGCTATACACCTTTCTTGAGCAAATATCTTGGTTTTGAAACGATGCCCTTTGGCTTTGCCCTGACGATTGGGTTGGCCTTGATCTGTCTATTGGGCCTGCGCCAACCGATCAAATGGCTACCCGGCATCCTGACCAGTCTGCTCACGGCGCTCGGCCTGATTTATCCCATTTTATTTCCGATTGGCTGTCTACTGACTGGTGGCATGTTACTGTTGTTTGTCACGAAGCTAGCGCCAAATTTACCCGCGTATACGCGGCGGCAATTGCTCTGGATGGGGGTGGGGATCGGGTTCAGCATCGCTAGCTTTATAGGCTTTATGCTGTTTGTCACCCAGGATCGCACGGAGTCAATGGTGCATTTATCGACCAGGCACGAGATGCTCGCCAAAAGTTTTCATGTCTTGAGCGCCCTCGCCCCTTTGGGATTGGTAGCGCTGCCGTATACATTAAAATATTTATGGCAACGCCAGGGTCCAGTCCTTTTGTTAACGGCAACCGCCTTGGGGTTGATGGCTATGTACGTGATCTTTGATCTCGCGGCATTGGAATATAAATATATTTTGGGGGCGACGATCATGCTGGCCCCACTCAGTGCGGCGGGTCTGGATCAGCTGTTTTTCCAAAAGAGACGTTTGCGTTGGGCATGGACGCTGGCCATTCCGTTAGCGCTTGCGGTGATGAATCAGGCGCTCATGTACCAGACGGGCGCCCAGTTGCCAGACAATCGCGTCAATGCACCGGCGATCAACGAGCAAGCTTTCTGGCTTCAGCTTGCCCCCAGCGAGCCAGATGCGGCGTGGACAACGGCGGTGCGAACCGAGACGCCGCTAGACACCATCTTGGTCACAAATAATTCACAGATCCATCTTGGACCGTTTGTCGCGCGCGCGCTCTATTTACCAAGTGATCGTAGCGGTCAGGATACGACTGGCTACAGTGTCGACAACCGTTTCAACTTATTAGAGTGGCGCGGTTATCCGCAAACACTGTATGCCCAACGGCAGCAGACGACGGCAACGCTCTATGATAGCAGTGACAAAGATCAGCTGGCCACAGTTTTGTATACGTTTATCGCGCTCGATAGGCCAGTAGCCTTTCACTTTGCCGATCCAAAGGCGGGGGCGCTGCTTTGGTTAAGACAAATAGGGGTCGGCAAGCAATTATTTGCCGATAATAAAAACGTAGTTTGGTTGATCGATCCAAAGATAGAAATAGCTAAAAATTCGCTTAACAAGATTTCGCAACAGCGCTGACCTACTGGCTCATTGCTCAAGGTTGGTCATTCTACTTTTGTGGAGAAGTGCAATCGAGCAACGTTGTTCATTGTAATGTAGGTTTACTTTAGCAAAGATGGTCTGCTTTTAAAGTCCCAAAGTGAGTTGAGAGAGCAGCAAAAAACAGAAATAAATGTAGATACGCTTTCGTTCATCGCAAAATTTAGTGGCCACCGAAAAGTTTAGTGGGACAAGCAAAGGATTATGAATTCACCCAAAGTGAGCGTGGTTATTCCCGCCTATAAGCAAGCAGAATATTTAGGCCGCACGATTCAGAGTGTGCTTGCACAAACCTATCATAATATTGAAGTCATTGTCGTTAACGATGCTTCGCCAGATAATACGACGGAGATCGTCAACCAATTTGATGATCCGCGTCTGAAATATATTATCCATGAAAAAAATCAGATGCTACCAGCCGCGCGCAACACAGGCATGCGGGCATCAACGGGCGAGATTATTGCCTTATTAGATGCCGACGATCTTTTCCATCCCGAAAAACTAGCCGCGCACGTTGCCTATCTGGCCCAGCATCCAGAGATTGGCGTCACCTATAATGCACATTTTGATATGGATGCGCAGGAAAAGCTATTAAATCTATGGCGACCCCAGACGCAGGTAGGTCTCGCTGATTTTGTTTTAGGGTTCCCGTTTGCGCCCAGCGATATGGTCTTACGGCGAGAGATGGCTTTTAAAGTTGATCTATTTGATGAAAGTTACGTTGTATTCAGCGAAGATTTAGACATTAACTGCCGCCTAGCGTTGGCTGGTTGCCAATTTGCGGGCATCGATCGGCCGCTAAACTATCGACGTTACCATCCAGGGCGCGTGATCAAAAACGTTAAAGGGCGTTTAGAATCAGCCCTACGCGCCTTGAATACGACCTTTAACGATCCCAGATGCACCCAGGAAGTGCAAGCACTGCGCCCTGAAGCCTATCGAAATCACTATTTGGATTGGGCCTACTGTGCCTTGAGCCAAAACGAGACTGTGCTCGGCCAACAATATCTATGCGAAGCCATCAACTGCACCCCCTCACTGCTGGCCCATGATGGCGCAAAGCTACTCGACTTTCTGATCGTCACGGCGATTCATGATGGCGGCGACCATGAAACTAGCTTACGCCGGATCTTTGCCCAGCTCCCCAGCGAATATCAGTGGGTTGCACGGCATAGCCAGTGGGCCATTGCGCAGGGTTATCTGTGGCGCGGTGTTCGCAGTATTCTTTGGAAACAGTACAAAGAAGGCGAGGCCCACTTGGCCGAAGCGGCGCGCTTGGGCATTCATTTAGACGAATTATTTTTGCGGGTGCTCACCGATCAACTCATCAGCTATGAAATGGAGTTCGGTGCAGAAGCCTCGTGCAATGCGCTCCAACAACTGTCAAAACAGCTGCAAGCCATTGGTTCTAGGCCGCAGATTCGTTGGTTGCAAGGGTGTTATTGGTTCAATCACGCCTTCAAGGCTTATCGCTCAGGCCAATATTCAGAAGTGCCAGCGGATGTGCTGCGTGCGATGCGCAAAGATACCAGCTATATCCTGAATCGCGGGATGTTGAGTATCCTGGTTCAATCACTTGTACGGTCGGGCGTCCCCAGTTAATTTTTTGCACCGCTACAGCGCATGGCTGGCCAAGGGAGAGAAGGCATGAGAATTTGTATGGTTGTCTATAGTCTGGAGGAATTCGGGGGGCTAGAGGAAATTGTCGCCACCTTAACCATTGGCCTTCAGCAGCAAGGCCACCAAACCAGTGTGCTGTCAACGAGTTGGGTGGCGCCCGGCAACCAATACGCGCGGCAGCTGCATGAGCATCAGATCCCATTGGTTCAATTACCCAAATGGCTCTCCTATCCTCTGTCACATTGGCCGACAAAGGAAAAGATTCTGGTGCACATCATGCGGTTTATGAGCCCGCTCGTCTATCTGCTGGCTGGTCTATTATTTCTGCGCAAGCGTGCCGCTTGGTCGCAGGCGTTGGCCAGCGCGCACGGCTGGTTGCGGGGCCAGGTGATGAGCCGATTGATTGGGCCGGATCGACGTAGGCCACTTGTGCGACTGTTGTTACGCTGGTGGCAATTTCGTTGGCGGCCAGACGTGCTCCACATTCAGAATTTCCAAAGTGATACCAACAGCCTTTTGTTTGTCATTGACTGGGCAGATGCCCATAAAATGCCTGTCGTCTATGAAGAGCACCAGACACCCGATCCACAGTTCGATTGGTGGCAAGGGGTGCAAACCACCCTCAACAAAGCCTCAATTGTTGTGGCGGTCTCAGAAAAAAGTGCACAAGCATTGCGCACGGTTTGCGGCGTCACACAACCCATTGTGGTCGCCAACCCGATTGTCACGGATCCACGGCGCTTACAGCCAGCCGCGCCCGCCCAACAAGGTCAGGTTACAGAGTCGTCAGGTGATCAGCCGCTGTGCGTAACAACCGTCGCCCGCCTTTATGTGATGAAAGGGCTGCCTTATTTGCTCGAAGCCATTGCACAGATTAAGCAGACGCACCCAACGGTTCAATTTAAGGTCTATGGGGACGGACCGCTTCATCAAGCGTTGCTTGCCCAGGCCAGCCAACTCGGCTTGGCCGGAGAAGCCATCTTCGTTGGCATGTTCAGACGCCAAGAGTTGCCCGCGATTATGGCGCAGACCGATATCTTTGTGCTGCCTTCTATTCTCGAAGGGCTTCCCCTCAGCGTGATCGAAGCCATGGCCTATGGTTGCCCAATCGTCGCAACGGCCGTGGGTGGCATTCCCGAACTGATTGAGGATGGTGTCAATGGGCTTTTATGCCAACCCGCCGATTCGGCAGGCTTAGCCCAGCAGATCCAGACCCTCATCGAAGATGCGAGGCTACGCGACCGCTTAGGAAGTGCGGCCCGCCACGCCTATGAGCATGGACCTTTTCAGTCAACCGCCGTGTGTGATCATTTCAACCTGATCTACCAACAAGTAGTAAGCCGGCAGCAGACGAAAGCGGAGATGTTGGCCACGAATGAATTCGCCGCCTGAACTAAAAACGCGCCCAAGCATGGCAAGCAGCGGTGTCAACCCGTTTCGCCACTTGTGGACTCCTGCGACCAGGTGGACGGGGCTTTTCAGAATATCGGTTTAATGATTACCAATCAAAGGATTATTGTGGATAAAGGTTTTACCCAGGCGCCAATCGATAGCGCTTCTAACGCGCCAGACGCGAGCGGGCTACGCATTGCTTTTTGCCTGCCCGAAATCCAGCGCCTGCAACAAGTGACGAGTGGCACGATGGTAGATGCGCCGTATATTCAGCAAAAATCCATTGCGGACAGTCTGCTCGCCCGCGGTCACAAGCTGACCTTTGTCGCGCCAAGCGATCTGAACGAGGTTGTCTGTACCGACGATCTGGCGCTATCGAAACTTGCGGTGCGTACGTGGTCGGCTAGCCCCTGGTTTAATCTGGCGAGTAAGGCGGCCTGGTGGACGCAGCAAAAACTGGGTATACCCTATTTAAACGTATTTGCAAACTACCGCCACTTTGACGCCTGTCTCCATTGTCTGCCTGGCCACGATCTTGTGTACGAACGCAATGGTCTCTACAAAATTGATGTGGCGATGGCTTGCAAACGGCTTGGGCTGCCCTATGTACTGTTCTTAGATGCCGATGAGATCATGGAACACGATTACATGGGTAAGCCAATCACCGGGATCCTGCGTTGGCGCGCCAAAAACATGGTTCGATATAACCTCAATGCCGCCGATTGTGTGATCTGTGTTTCTGAGCCGGCAAAGGCCAATCTCGTCACGAACTGGCAGATGCCGGCGGCCAAGATTGTGGTCTTCCCCAACGGGGTGGATGTAGAGCGATTTCAGCCTTATCCAGCGACAAGAGCAGAAATCCGCGCCACCCTTGGCGTAGAGACCAATCCGCTCCTGATCTTTGTCGGCAGCTTTTACGGCTGGCATGATGTGACAACCCTGCTAGAGGCCTTTGCGCAAGTATTAGTGGCGCAACCTGGCGCACGGCTTGCCCTGGTGGGGGATGGCGAACAACGCCACGCCATGCAGCAACGAGCCGATCAACTTGGCATCGGGCACGCCGTGCAATTCACGGGTTCGGTGCCCCATGCCGAGGTGCCGCGCTTGGTCAGCGCGGCTGATGTAGCCGTGGCCCCCTACCCGATGATGCAACACGATCTCTGGTTATCGCCCATGAAACTTTTTGAATATATGGCCTCCGGTATGGCCGTCATCGCTTCCGCCGTGGGGCAAATCGGCCAGGTGGTGCAAGACGGCACCAATGGGCTACTGGTGCCGCCTGGTGACGTAACCGCCCTGGCCGTGGCGATGCAACGCTTGATCAGTGATGCCACCCTCCGCGCGCGCCTGGGGCGCCAGGCCCGGATCGATATTAAGCAAAAATATTCTTGGGAGCGTTATGTGTCACGCCTAGAGCGCCTGTATGCAGCCGTGATCGCGGGGCAATCGGTCCAATCAATCTGAGTGCCAGCCTTGCCTGCCCGAGGAACGGGCAATACTCCCCCAAACCCCATTTTTCCACGGCAAACCGATAGTACGCCAGCGATTGGCAAATCTGCGCCTATCCGGCCAACAAGCTGGCTTTGGGTTGGGCTTTCCAGACTGGCTACCCGAGATAAAGTTTTTCCCTCTTCGTTGCCATCAATTTGCAAGCATAGTGTAACAACCTATTGCCTGGAAAAATGTTACCTTATACCTACGGTTAGCGCTCAATCCAACATTAAACCACCTGGCTACTCCAACATGCGTTGACTGAAGATGCTTCGAAGTGGGTTTTTTATTGCTACAAATTGGCATACGCAGGTTAGTAAATATGACATCCTACCGTCCCGCGCCGGCGACCCTCTCGGCAACGCCGGATCAGAAGTTTAAATTTGTACCTGTGCAACCAACGCCATTGGTTAGTATTGTGATTCCGAACTTCAACCATGCACGCTACCTGGGCGCGGCAATTTCCAGTGTGCTGACACAAAGCTACCCCAACATCGAAATCATTGTGGTTGACGACGGTTCGACGGACGAGAGTCGAGCGGTGGCGGCCCGTTATGGCAATCGCATTCGCTACATTTGGCAAGAAAATCGCGGTCTATCGGCGGCGCGCAATACAGGAATTCGTGCGGCTAGTGGAGAATACATTGGGCTGCTCGATGCCGACGATCTCTATGAGCCCCATTGCCTGGCCACCATGATGGCGATCCTACAAGCCAATCCCGAAGCCGATGGGCTCTATTGTGGCTATCAATTTGTAGATCAACAGAATCAATTATTACCCCAGATCGAAGCACGGCTGATTCCAACGGACCAGCTCTATGATACGCTTTTAGACGGCAATTTTTTTGTCCCGGAATCTGTACTCGTGCATCAGCGTTGTTATGCCAGCGCCGGCGCCTTTGATGAAACATTACGCGCCTGCGAAGACTGGGACATGTGGCTGCGCATCACCCGGCAGCATGTGATCATCGGCACCGACGCGGTGTTGACACGCCATCGAGTCTTGGCAGGGAGCATGTCCAGTGATCCAATGCGCATGATCAACAATCGGTTGGCGGTGCTTAAAAAACATATTATCATCGCACCAGATGCACCCGCCGAGATTGTCAGGCGTGCCAACAAGGCCTATAGCGGCGCCTATCTGATCTCGGCGGTTGAATATCTCCAAGCCGGCGACGAAGTTCGTGCCAGCAATTGCCTACAACAAGCAGCGCAGCGCTATCCCGCGCTGCTGCTCCAACTGCCAACTTTTTTTGAGTTAATCTGTGGCAACCAACCCAAAGGTCAACGCGGTAATTTTGCCACGTTGGATCTTGCGGCCAATACCCAAGTGCTAACTCGGTTGCTTGATCAATTATTTCTGGCGCTAGACGACACAACGGTGACGGCACTTGAATTGCGCCAATCTAAACACGAGATATACGCCCTGGCTGATTTTGCGCTAGGGTTACTGAGCTATGGGGCACGCCAATTTGCCCCAGCCCGCCGTTATCTTTGGCGTGCGCTGTGCAATGATCCAAAGTTGCGATCAAATCAACAATTGATCTCTACCCTCACCAGAACTTGTCTGAACCCGCGCTTCGTCGAATGGGTCAGCCAATACCGACGTCGAAAAGTATAAAATGCGGATTCTGTTTCTCTCTAACTTTTACCCACCCTATGCGATTGGCGGTTATGAACAATGGTGCCAGGAGGTAGCCGATCTGCTGTGCGCCCGTGGGCATACCGTGACGGTGCTCACCAGCCGCTTTGGCCTCTCCCCTGAGGCCGATCAACGAGTCGAGGGAAAGCCAGCCAACCAGCCAACCGTCATCCGCACGCTCCATTTACAAGCGGATCTGGCCTACTATCAGCCAATTAAATTTTTTCTGCACCGTCCCCAGCAAGAGCGCGCCAATCGGGCCGAATTACGCCGCGCGATCGACCAGAGCCAGCCAGATGTGCTTATGGTGTGGGGCATGTGGAATTTATCGCACAATCTACCTTATTGGGCAGAACAATGGCTGGGCAGGCGTGTCGCCTATTTTATTTCGTCCTACTGGCCAGCCGATGTGGATCCCCACACCCAATACTGGCAATTACCCACCCGCCGACGAGTGGCGACCTTACTCAAGCAACCTTTGCGTAAAGCGGCTTTGGCACAATTGCGCCGCGAAGCGTATCCGCCGCCCCTTCGTATCGAAAACGCCGTCTGTTGCAGCCGCTATGTGCGTGATACGCTCATTGAAGCGGGCAAGCTCTCTGAAAAAGCTGGCGTTTTGCTAGGGGGCAGTGATCCAGAACCGTTCCTACAATATGCGGGTCAGAATGATGCCCCAAACAAGGCGCTAAAAAGGCAGGAGGCTCTGGACAAACGGCCATTACGCTTGGTCTATTTTGGGCGTCTGATCCATGACAAAGGGGTGCACACGGCGCTCGAAGCCCTCAATCTGCTCAACCAGCGTGGCCTTGCCGATCAGTTTCAACTAACCATTCTGGGCAGTGGGCATCCTGATTATGAAGCAAAACTCCACCAAATGGTCGAAACCTTTGGGTTGAGGGATCAGGTGGAGTTTATCCGCCAGGTGCCCCGCGCAGAGATTCCACAATGGTTAGGGCGCTTCGACAGCTTTGTTTTTACATCTATTTGGCCAGAACCGATGGCGCGCAGCGTGATGGAAGCCATGGCCGCCGGGTTACTGGTGATTGGCTCAGAAGTTGGCGGCCAGATGGAGATGCTGGTGCATCACCAAAATGCACTCACCTTTCGCGCCGAAGATGCGGCAGGGCTCGCGGAACAGTTGCTAGAAGCCTGGCAAAATCCGGCACAACGGCAGCAGTTGGCCCAAGCTGGGCAGCAGATGGTTTTAGAGCGTTTCACCCTCAAACGCATGGTCAATGATCTAGAAGCTTATCTTTTAAACATTTCACACGCGTGCTCGGTGATGGAGTAATTTTTAGTCAATTAGTCACTTCACTTTGTCACAACCACGAGTGCCAGCTATATATTCAGGATCCAGGATGCGCGCGCTTTTTCTAACAAATTTTTATCCGCCGTATGGGCAAGGTGGCTATGAACAATGGTGCCAGGAGATAGCCGAGAATTTACAAGCCAGTGGGCATGATCTACTGATTGTGACTAGTCGGCATGGGCTTGAGCAGCATCCAGCACCAGAGCCAGCCTGGATTCAGCGCAAGCTCCATCTGGAAATGGAATTAAAATCGCTGCGGAATGGGCTGCAATTTTTCACCCATCGGTGCCGCAAGGAACAGGAGAATTTACGCTATTTACGCCAGTGTATCGATCAGTTCCAGCCAGATGTGATCCTTGTGTGGGGCATGTGGAATATCGCTCGTTCGGTGCCAGTCTTGGCCGAAAAATTGCTACCCGGCCGCGTTGTTTATTATATGGGCGACTACTGGCCGACATTGCCTAATCAACACGAACTTTATTGGCAAGCGCCCGCCCGCAGCTGGAAAACTGGGCTGACCAAACCCATGCTCAGTTTCTTTGCTCGGCAGATCCTTGCCCGCGAACAACGGCCGATTCCAGAATTCTCGCATGTGATCTTTCCCACAATTTTCATGCGCGAAGAGCTAAAACGGCTGGGGATGACGGCCCAGAGAACCAGAATTATTTATGGGGCAGCCGATACAAGTCTGTATAGCAACAACCAGCGCCCGCGTGAGTATCAAGCCGGTCAGCAGCTTGCGTTGCTCTATGCCGGACGGCTCACCCCAGACAAAGGTGTCCATGTGGCGATCGAAGCAGTAGGCTTACTCGTACACCAACATGGATTACACAATTTTCGCTTGAGCGTCGTCGGTGATGGCGAGCTGACCTATCGTGAGCAACTGCGGATGATTGTGCGCGAAAACCAGCTTGAATCATACGTACAATTTTGCGGAGCCCAGCCAAAACAAGCCATGCCACAGCTTTACGGTCAAGCCGACATTTTCTTATTTACCTCAATTTGGCAAGAGCCATTTGGTCGCGTACTAATTGAGGCAATGGCCGCCGGCGCGGTCATTGTGGGTTCACCAACCGGTGGCGCCGCCGAAATTTTGGTAGATGGCACGAATGCATTGACCTTTCCGCCCGGTGACGCCCAGGCCCTGGCCGCGCAAGTGATTCGGTTGGCCGCTGCGCCCGCCCTACGCCAACGCTTGATGGTAGTGGCTCAGACGACCGCACAAGAAAATTTTGATATTGCCCGGATGGCCCGTGAAATCGAAGCGTATCTTCAGGCAATTGCAACAAATAAAAGCTCACATTCGATGTAAGATGGATCAATAACAAGCTTTTGGATAAAAGTAGCGAAGATCCAAGCGATGCGACTGACATTGGCCACGAATATTTACTTTGGGCTAGCTCACGCGCCATGCAAGATAGCACTGGTCTTAAGCACTGATCTAATGGGAGATTTGTAGATTGAAGCCACAAAAAGTTCTAATTACAGGCGGCGCCGGTTTTATTGGTTCGAATCTGGCGGATCGCTTGCTGCGTACCGGCCATGAAGTGACAATTTTTGACAACCTATCACGATCGGGCTGTGAATGCAATCTAACGTGGCTGCAAGCGACCCACGGTCAGGCGGCTTTCCGGCTCATTCGAGGGAATTTGAAAGAATTTGACGCGCTCCAGCAAGCGGCGGAAGGTGTGGATCGCATTTACCATCTAGCGGGCCAAGTGGCGGTGACGACATCGGTGCAGAACCCCCGGCAAGATTTTGAAAGCAATGCGATAGGCACATTCAACGTGTTGGAAGCAGCTCGCCTGGTAGGAAATGATCCGATCATTATCTATGCCAGCACCAATACAGTCTATGGCGGCATGGAGGAACAGACCGTTTACGAAGACGCACAACGTTATCGTTATGCCGATCTCCCATTGGGCGTTCCTGAAACCCAGCCGCTCGATTTTCATTCGCCCTACGGCTGTTCCAAAGGGGCCGGCGATCAATATACACGCGATTATGCCCGCATTTACAAATTACGCAGCGTCGTTGTCCGCCAGAGTTGCATCTATGGTTACCGGCAATTTGGCATCGAGGACCAAGGCTGGGTGGCCTGGTTCATGATCGCGGCACTCAAACAACGCGCCATTTCGATTTATGGCAACGGTAAACAGGTGCGCGATGTGCTTTTCATTGATGACTTATTAGACGCCTATGAAGCGATCGTTCAGAACATTGATAAAGCTGCCGGCCAGGTTTATAACATCGGGGGTGGCCCACAGAACACCATGAGCATCTGGCTTGAATTTGGTCCAATGCTGGAGAAGATGCTACAGCGCGCAGTTCCGGTTACCTACGGCGATTGGCGGCCAGGGGATCAGCCGATCTATGTTAGTGATATTCGCAAAGCAGCCCATGAACTTGGTTGGCAGCCACAAATTGGCGTACAAGCGGGTGCAGAGCGTCTTTTTGGCTGGATTCGTGATAATCAAAATTTGTTTGCTCATTTATAATCATCTATGTCTAATATCTTATTGATTGGCTACCATCCACCGCAGCTGCTGAAAAAAGCAAAAATTGAAGCTGCCCACTACCGCACGTGGCAGTTCTTGCAGCCCTTGCTTGAAAATGGGCACACGGTGCTCTTATGTGCCGGCGCCCACGGTGAAGAGGCCGAGTTGGCCCCTGTGCCCAAAGAATGGCGCGCCCGCCTGATCCATCAGCCGATCGCCTTTGGCGAGAGCGGTTGGCTGGCTAAGTTGCAGGCGGCGCACGACGAATTCAATCCTGATTGTGTCGTCGCCGTCAATTTTAGCCACGCTTTATATGCAACCAGGCTACGCACAGACCGACCACTCTGGATGGATATTTATGGCGATATACTGACCATCATGCAAGCGAGCTATTTTCGGGCGCAAACGGACCGGGGGCTACAAACATCCATCGCATTTATGCGCCAGGTGCTACGGGCCGGTGATGTCTTTTCTGGCTGTGGCACGCCACAACAGCACGCCATGGTTGGCGAGTTGGCCATGGTTGGTCGCCTGAACCGCCATACGTTTGGCTATGAATTTGTCCATGTTGTGCTACCTGGTTCGCCACCAGCCGTGGAAACGCCAGCGTTTCGCAGCAAGCCGCGCGTCCTGCTCAACCAACACGGCATTGCCGAGGATGATTTTGTCGTGCTCTGGTGTGGCGGTTATAACACCTGGACCGATGTTGACACGCTCTTCAAGGCGCTTGAATGGGCAATGGCCCAAGATCCACGGTTACACTACGTTTCTGTCGGTGCGAATACTTATGAAGCACCGGATAATGTCTACAAAACTTTGTTAAGCATGATCGAACAATCGCCCTATCGTGAGCGCTTCCATATGCTCGGTTGGCGACCTTGGACAGAGATGGCGAGTTATTATCAAGACAGTGATGTAGGTATTAATATTGACGCTTTGCATTACGAAACAATCTATGGCACGCGTACGCGCTTGGTCGAGATGATTGCGGCGGGTCTGCCAATTGTCACCAGCGTGGGGGCAGAGTTGAGTTATTTATTGCTCAACCAAGGCGCAGCGCTGACGTTTGAAGTGGGGGACTGGCAAGTATTTGGTCATCAATTGGTCAAACTGGCCCAAAACCAGGAGTTGCGCGATCAATTTGCCCAAGCGGCCTATGCCTATTCAACCCATCAACTCTCGTTTATGACGACGACCGCAGCATTGCGCACTTGGGTCCGCAACCCGAAGCGGGCGCCCGACAAGCAAAACCACAATTTGCAAACCAGCCTACGTGACATTGAATATCAAACCCGTTCGTTCTTCCGCCAACTGATGTGGCGCACGATAGGTGCCGATAAATAATGCAAAACCTAAGCACTTTCCGTATCCCACTGATCGATCGCTGGTGGCTATTCTGGGAGAAGAACCAGCAGTTCCTGATCCAAGTGGGTATTATTGCTGGTGTATTATTAGGTAGTGCACTATTGGGGCGAAAGGCCTCCTTATTCTACTTGCTTTTGCCAGTTGGGGTTGGCGCAGTATTCATTTTTATGCAACGACCCGAGCTCGGGTTACTCCTCACACTGCTCGGCGGGATTATCATCCCCTACCATGGGCCGAGTGGGCTCAATGTGACCATGCTCGGGGTGGCGCTGTTGGTGGTGCTTTGGTTGGCCGATCACGTTGTACATGGCCGCGCAATCCGGTTGGCCTCACTACAAACAACACGTCCGGCCTTGCTTTTGCTGGTTATAACCTTTTTAGCCTTTGGCGTCGGCCAATTGCCCTGGTATCGCACAGAGCACGCGCCGATGGGCGCCCAATTGGGCGGTCTATTTATCTTTATTTTATCGGTTGGCGCCTTCTTGGTAGTTGGCAACCAGGTAAACGATCTACGTTGGCTGAAGCTGTTTATTGGCTGCTTTTTAGCCTTGGCCTCCTTGCACGTGATCGGCTGGCCACTGCCAAAGATTGGTGATTTGACCCAGCGCCTATTTCAATTAGGCTCACTCGGTAGCTTATTCTGGCTCTGGGTCGTCAGTCTATCCTTTAGCCAGGCTCTCTTTAATCGCTATCTACATCTATTTTGGCGCCTGCTATTAGGCATGCTCGCCATCGGCACGCTTTTTGTAGCGTACGCGTATTTGAATGACTGGAAATCTGGTTGGGTTCCGGCCTTAGTCAGCATTGCCGCGATGCTCGGCTTATTTTCGCCGAATTTGGGTGTACTCTTGGCCATAGGTGGCACGATTCCTGCACCGCGCATGCTTTCCGATGTAATC
>JAPLGZ010000034.1 GCA_026389895.1 Chloroflexota bacterium
TAAATTCCCCAGAGCGCCCCGGCGATCCCAGCAAAGCCACCTACCAACAGCCAAGTCAAATCATGCACCCGATCAACCGGAATGCCAATGATGCGCGCTAAATTTAAGTTGTCGGCCAGGGCGCGCATATCGCGACCGAGCGCGGTGTAGTTGAGGATCAAACTTAAAACAATAACCAGCAATATGCTGGTCGGCACAACCCAGAAAAAGACGTTGGTCAACGTGATCAGATCGTTCTGAAACCAGATAATTTGTGGCACCGCAATCCGTTGGTCGAACAGATCATAGCGATTGGCCAGCAAGAACATGATATAGCGCAAAATTAAGCCGGTGGCGAACGAGGCCAGAATCATCGTATAGGTTGAGGGTCTTTGGGCCGCCAATGGGCGATAGACGATGCGATGCGCCAGTAAAGCGACAAGCGCCGCAGCCAAACCGGCCAGGCCCAGCACCACAATGATGTTCGATGAAACGGCTAATGAGACTAACAAGGCCGTATACGCGCCGACGGTGATCAACTCGGCGTGGGCAAAGTTTGGCAATTTGATCACCGTCAGCGTTAACGTCAGGCCAATCGCCATCAACGCGTATAGGCTGCCGCTTTGCAACGAACGGATCAGAGAATCAAGCAAAAGAGTGGTGGACAAAAAGATTACCTGCTTGTAAGAGATGAAATAGCACTGGATTGTTGGCTGCGAGTGACCATCACTGGTGCATCGGGTGCATCTGTGGATAAGCGCAGTGATAGCATTGATTGATGCTTGAACGATGCAATCTGATCAACGCAAATTGTTTTTAGAAACTGTGGCTGGGCCTGCAAAGTGAACGGGGATTATTATAATCGGAGTTGGTTGAAAGTGATATTTTTTAGCCGAACAAAATATTACTTTCGTGCCGCCTTCCGGGAAGTGACCAGAATCAGTTTGGTATAACCAAGTTGACGGTGGTCACTTCCCGGAAGGCTCGTTTACAGTTATAGCGTGATCGGCGCAGCGCCCTTGATCTGCATGACAATTTGCGGCAGCTTGGCCAATACGTACTCCACATCTTCTGGTCTATTGCTATGCCCCAATGTCAAACGCAGCCCGCCAACAGCATCACGCCCTGGCACGCCCAGCGCTTCGAGGACATGGCTGGGCTGCTGCGCACCACTGGTGCACGCGCTGCCACTGCTGGCTGCCACCCCGGCCAAATCGAGCGCGATCAATACCCCTTCAGCCTCCAAGCCACTGATCACAAAGCTAGCATGGCTGTCTAACCGTTGTGCGCGCGAACCAGTAAGCTGGGCGCCTTCGACATTTTCCAAAATGCCACCGATCAGTTGATCGCGCAGCACCCGCAAACGTGCATTTTCTTGGTCACGCTCAGTTTCGACAATCTCAAAGGCCTTGGCCATGCCCACAATCAGAGGGACATTTTCGGTGCCTGCCCGCCGATTATTTTCATGGCTGCCCCCAGTCTGGATGGGTAAAAATGGGACGCCACTGCGCAAATAGAGAAACCCCACGCCTTTCGGGCCGTAAAATTTGTGAGCACTTGTACTCAACGCATCAACTGGCAAGGCATCCACTTGCAACGGCAATTTGCCGGCTGCCTGCACCGCATCCACATGAAACGGCACACCCAGCGCCCGACACTGCGCACCAATTTCGGCAATTGGCTGGATCGTGCCGATTTCGTTGTTGGCTGCCATGACGCTCACCACTGCGACATCCCTGCCATCGCCCACCGCCGCCCCAAAGTCCGCCATGCGCACCAGCCCGTCACTATCCACGGGCAGAATGGTGAGTTCAAAACCGTAGTGATCGCGCAAATCTTCTGCCGTGTAGAGAACCGCATGGTGCTCAATCGCCGACGTGATAATCCGGTTTGCCCCCATTGTCTCACGCCGCGCCAGTGCAAGACCGCGCACACCTGCGTTATCACCTTCTGTACCGCCACTGGTGAAGATGATCTCGCTGGTTTTGGCATGCAGTAACTCGGCGATTGTCTGGCGCGCATTAGCCAGCGCCACCCCAGCCCGCCGCCCCACGCTGTGAATGCTGGATGGGTTGCCATAAAATTCGCTAAAATACGGTTGCATGACCGCTAAGACTTCTGGATGCACCGGTGTACTGGCCGAATGGTCCAGATAAATGCTGCGCCGAGCTTTATTCATAATTCGTTTATCCCTCAAATAGCAATGCCAGCCCGACCTTTTCGTCGCTGGTGGCGGTAACGCCCGCGGTTGTGACAGATCATTGTAGCATCGGGTCCACCAGGGGTCAAGGGTTATTGGTTCCAAACAGCGAGGCTAAAGTAGGACGCTGATGTGGCTAAGTTTAAGCATAAGAATCCAGGTTCCGCTTTTCCTGTTTGGCCGGCGTAGGATGATAAGTGATAGGTGATAAGTGAGATAGGATTGAGTACTCGGTTAACCCTCACTTATCACTCCTCACTCATCATTCATTACGCTCTCACGCCGCTTGCCACGGCGCTGTCATCCCCAATTCCTGCGCGATTTGTTCCAACCGTTGTTGGTGGGCCGGCCCAACGGGAATACCCTGCGCCCGGAAAGTGCGAGCACGCGCCGCCTCTACACCGCCTGGCAGAAAACTCTCATCAAAGCCTTCCAATGGCTGGAGCTTTTTGACGGCGCGCACATAATCGTCCATCTCGCGCTTAAATTGTTGGGCGTCGAGAAACAGATCAATGCGGAACGCGATCACGAGCGAACCCTGGTTGGCTCCAGCATAGGTGCGTTTGGCGCGCGCTGGATCAAGCGGCACCCCGGCCAGAAAGCCACCCCAGGATTGGCAGATCGCACCAGTGCCAATCGCTCGAAAAACACTGCCTGGGGCCATCCGGGCAATTTCATCGCGATGAGGAGAGTTTGGATACAAATCGTGCATAGCGCCGAAGTCGAGCAACAAAGACTCTTCTTGGTCGGCTGGTGCGCTGAAGGACATCGGTGAGCCGCCAGCGGCATCGAAGATTTGCTGGCCTGGTTTTAGATCAAGTTGGTGGCCAGAAGTGACAAAACAGAGCAGATCATGGGCTAGCGTCAGCCGCGAATAGAGACCCGCCGCGCCAAAATGGCCATGATTGCGTGTGAGTGCGATCGCGATGCCCTGGGTTTTTGCCTTTTCGATCATGGCTAGCGTTGCCATATGGGCAGGAAAATAGCCTAGACCGCCGTCACCATCGACCAAAAGGCTGACAGGCGTCTCTTTGACGATCTGAACGTTGGGCTGGGCATTTAGTACACCATCACGCAGCAGCCGCGCATAGGTTGCCATCTGGGTGGTGCCGTGGCTGAAAACGCCGCGTAGATCGTTGGCGGTGAGCAGTTCGGCGAGCAATTCTGCTTTATCAACAGGCAGACCAACCGTTTGGCCCATCTGCGCGATAAAGGCTTGAAGCGCTGGCGCGGGCACGGTAATGGCAGTGCTGGGTGGCAAATTCATAGGGTATTCATCCTTCTAGTCCTGAGCGATTTTGTTGGCGTCAAGCAGGGTTGCACCGGTGAAATAGTGCAGCGCCTATTGGTAGTTCATTCTACTGGAAGTTAAGGCTTATGCCAATTCATAGCATATGACCTGGTGTAGCCCAGTTGGCGGCGCGGTAAGACGCCCTCTCACTAGAGTTGCTTGTGAAAGCTAATCACGGCTGCTATAATCCACATAATTCCAGGGACCCAACCGCAGCGCGATCCCGTCAAAATTTGTGCCACCACAAAAGGAGCGAACCATGACATCTGCACCCACCTATCCATATACCCCCGACTCGCAGCGCCAAACTGGCGTTCCTCAGGGCGCGGTAACGCAATTTCAACATATGAGCCAGATCTTTCCGAACGCCCAACGCGACTATTGGGTCTACGTCCCGCAACAATATGACCCGGCTACACCCGCCGCGGTGATGGTCTTCCAGGATGGACATGCCTATGTGGGTGAAGAAGGCCAGTTTCGCGTCCCGATTGTGTTTGATAACCTGATCCACGCAGGAACCATGCCGGTGACAATTGGCATCTTTATCAATCCCGGCCACGTGGGTGATATACCGCCGGTGAGGCCTTATGCCGCCAGCAACCGCTCGTTCGAATATGACATGCTCTCGGACCAGTACGCCCGCTTTCTGCTCGAAGAGATCCTGCCTGAAGTGGGCACGCGTTGGAACCTAACCAACGATCCAGACCAGCGCGCGATCTGTGGGCTATCATCCGGCGGGATCTGCGCCTTCACGGTGGCTTGGGAGCGCCCAGACGCGTTCCGCAAAGTCCTATCGCACATCGGCTCGTTCACGAATATTCGGGGTGGACACGTCTATCCTTTTGATATCCGCAAGCGTGCGCCACGCCCACTGCGCGTCTTCCTCCAAGATGGCGAGGCTGACTTGAACAATGATCACGGTGACTGGTGGCTGGCCAATCTCCAGATGGCGTCTGCGCTCAAATATCGCGGCTACGACTACAAGTTTGTGGCCGGCAGCGGCGGTCATGATGGTGAACATGGTGGTGCGATCCTGCCGGACTCCTTGCGCTGGTTGTGGCGAACCGATGGCTAGCATAGATATGAGCAACCGACAAGCCGTCCGCAAAAATTTCGAAGAGAAGGCTGCTTATTTCGCGCAAGCGTTGGCCGGCATGACGGTGATCGAGCGCGGCAGCTTTTTCGCCGTAGATTGTGGCTTGCCCAGTGATACGTTTAATGTGATTGTGGCGCGCGATTTATCGGCAACTGAGCAAATTTTGCAGAATGGCATTGGCTATTTTATGGCCAAACAATTTCCGGTTGCTCTCTGGTATTGGGAAGATCCAGCCCACCGCGCGGGCATAGATGCGTTGCTGGCTTATGGCCTCACCCATAACGAGACCAATCTCGCAATGGTGGCTGACCTACAGGCATCAACATTCAACGTCCCTGCGCCAACTGGATTGATAATTCGACATGTGGAAAGAGCAGATGACCTGCAACAATTCGGCGCGCTGATTGCGCGCCTATTTGGGGATTCTGCCGAGGGGCCACAGGTAGCCGCTTATTTTCGTGGGCTAAGCCAACAAGCGTTCCAGCAATTTCCAGCCATGCGCCATTACATTGGCATTTATCAAGGGGAAGCCGTGGCGACAGGCACACTTTTTATCGGCAGTGAGACCGTTGGTATCTACGATATCACGACGCAGATCAATTATCGCCAACGCGGCATTGGCAGTGCTATGTTTGCCCACCTGTTGCACGAAGCACAGCCGTATTTACAACGTTACGCTGTGCTCCAAGCTTCGCCAGATGGCATTGGTATCTATCAAAAAGCCGGGTTTACGGCAGTTGGCAAAGTCCTTGTATTGGAAAACCGCGCTTTGTTGTGACTTATCAGATTATGCGCCACCCATCCTACGATTTCGTTTATCCTTTGAAGGAAGCAATATGGCTATTCGTAAACTTAATATTCTCTTGATCGGCGGCAGCGGCTTCGTCAGTGGCACGTTGGCGCGTACGGCGATTGCTAGCGGCCATGCAGTGTGGGCCGTCACGCGTGGACAGCGCTTATTGCCGGTTGGCGTTATACCGGTTGTTGTGGATCGGCATGATCAGACTGCCTTTGCGCAGGCGATTGAGCAGTTGGCGATGCAATGGGATCTGGTCGTCGATTGCATTGGGTATACGCTAGAAGATGCCGAACAAGATCTTGCAGTTTTTCGGAACCTGGCCCGCCATTTCGTCTTTATTTCGACCGACTTCGTTTATGATCCTGTCAAGCGTCATTTTCCCCAAAGTGAAGAGAGTGAACATTACCTGGCCGACGGTTATGGTGGGCAAAAACGGCAATGCGAACTGGCTTTTCTTAAGGCTGACACCAGCCCAATGACCTGGACCATTGTGCGACCGGGGCACATCTACGGCCCTGGTTCGCTGCTGGGTTGTCTCCCCGCCCATGCCCGCGATCCGCAATTGCTGGATACAATGAAAGCTGGCCAACCCTTGCGCTTGGTGGGTGGCGGCCATTTCTTACAGCAACCAATCTTGGCGCACGATTTGGCGCAAACGATCCTGAGCTGTGTGGACAATGTCAGCGCTCAAAATCAGATCTATTTGACGGCGGGCCCCGACTGGATCGAATCGCGCGAATATTATCAGATTATTGCGGAACTGCTTGGGGTTGAAGTGACCATCGAAGAGGTGGCTGTGAGTGAATTTTTGGCGGCGAACCCTGACCGGCAATCCTTTCTTTGCCATCGCATCTATGACTTGAGCAAATTGCGCAACGCTGGTTTGCATGTTCCGGCCACGCCGATCCGTGAAGGGTTGCGGCAACATGTGGCTAGTTTGCGGAAAGATTAAGAGATTGGAGATTCAATACGAGCAATCTCTCATCGCATTCATTGGCTGACCTAATCTACCGAAAGGAACCCCATGTCGATCCCCATGCTTTTTGGCCCATATGGCAGCAGCGCGCTTTCCTTCATTGATCGTTTTGCTCGCTATGGCGCCAACACACTTTGGTTTCATGGTTTTGATCCTGTAGCGTTTGCGGCCTGTGCTCGCCATCAGATTGTGCCGTGTGTCGAGTTCAAGACCTTTCGCGCTGATTTTGACGCACACCCCGAACTGATTCCGATTGGCGTCGATGGCAAACCCATTCGTTATGGCAAATTAGTGCAGGGTGTCTGTCTGTCGCAGGCAGACTTTCTGGCCGAAACTGAGGCCAATCTCCTGGCTGGCTTGCGTGATTTTGCGCCCACTGGCATTTGGCTCGATTATTTAACCTATGCTGGCTGGTTTGAGGAACCAATGCCTGATTTACAGGAAAGCTGCTTCTGCCACGCCTGTATCACTGAATTCTGTAATGCTACGGGGCTGGATGCAGTTACGCCAACTGAAATTCTCGCCACTTATCGGGATCGCTGGACGCGTCACAAATGTGAACGAATCGCCCACTATGCTGCGCACTATGCTCAATTGATCCGCACCCAACGGCCCGGTTGTATCGTGGGGGCTTACATGTGCCCGTGGACGCCGGATGAATTTGATGGGGCTTTGACCCGCATTTTTGCCCAAGATTATACGCTGCTGACGCCGGCCATTGACGTGTTTACACCACTGATTTATGGCACAAAGAGCGGCCGCACCCCCGAGTGGGGGCGTAACTGGTTGGCGGCTTCGGCAAGTTTTGTGCCGGCCACCGCCAAAGTACAATTGATCCTCGACGTGCTCGACTTTCCGGCCAGCTTGGCTGCACTGGGCGAAGCGGATTCGCCGGGTTGGGGCGTGCAAGTTTTCGGCGGGGCTGAGATTTTTGCGAATCCGGCGTGGGCCGAACTCTTTCGGAAGGTCGTTGCCCAGATGGCGGCGCGGCAATCTGACTAACTCATGTTATGCTGAGATAAGGGATAGATGAGTAGGGTGTTCTGTATCCCTAATCCCTAACCCCTAATCCCTAATCCCTAATCCCTAATCCCTTATCCTCCCTTTCCCACACACAACCTTTTCTTGACAAGATCCGGCTTGCAGCCTATACTATCAGTTAGCTATACGAAGATTATTCAGATTTACCAACGCGAAGCAACAAACGGAGATCCGCATATGCCGACAGCTTCATCCACCCCTCGTCCTGATGGGTCAACCTCGCCTGAAGTAAGCGGGGCAGCATCGACAGAAAATCAATCCGAAGCCCCTGAGGTCAGCCGTTTGCCGCCTTTGCGCGCCGACAGCACGTTGGAAGCGGCGATTACATCCTTTCATGAATATATGGTGCGCAAGGGCTTTAGCGACAATACAATTAAAGCATTTCGCAACGATCTGAAAATTGTGCAGAATTTTCTCGGCGCTGATACCAAGTTACACCAGGTCAGCACACAACATTTGCATGACTTTCTAGAGTGGCTGCAACATGCGCGCGGCAAACCATGTAGCGCCAAGACCCTGGCGCGACGGATTACAACCTTAAAGGTCTTTTTTGGCTGGGTGCATGGTATTGGTGTGATTGGTACAGATCCAGCGGAGCCCGTGGTGCAACAACCTGCCCGCACACCGCTGCCGACAATTTTGCGCGATGACGAGATCAGTAAATTATCGCGGGCGGCGCAAGATTATCTGTGGGATCGTAACCAAGCCGATGCTCGCCCCTATGTGCTTGTCAATTTACTCTTGCAGACGGGCATGAAAAAAGCCGAGTGCGCCAGTTTACTCATCAGCGATATTAATCTGACCCAGCCTCAATCGCCCGAAGTGACGGTGCGTTACCCAGAAGAGCGCCATGCCCATAAAAATCGTTCGGTGATTTTGCATCCTGGGATTGTGCCAGCCTTAAATCAATATCTAGAGCAATATAAACCCGAACATCACTTGTTCGAATGCACACCGCGCAATTTGGAGTATGTGCTGGACGAGGTAGGGCACAAAGCGGGCATTCATCGTTTGCAGGTTGGGTTTGAAACCTTGCGCTGGACCTGCGCTGTGCGTGATTATCGCACCGGTGTGCCAGAAGAACGCTTGCGCCAGAAAATGGGCCTGAGCAAAATCTCCTGGCGCGAAACGCGTGAGAAGATTTTTCAGTTAGCGGGCAGGTAGCGCGGTTAAGGGGGCAGTAGGCAAGGCGTGCGATGCACCGGTCAAACCGACTAACGACTGCCTCACCACCCGCTGACCGGTGCGTTGCAGGCGGCATTACAAACTACCTCGCTCTGTTTAAATACTACTCCTCGATCCGCAAATCATGATGAGAATCGGGCTTTTGTCTTCGTAGGGGCGGCCACAAGGCCACCTCCTACGAAGACAAAACTCGCCTTTTATACGGACTTTTCTATTGTAACTAATGGTTAATAATCACCGGTAACATGGACCGATAGGTGCTCTGGTATTCGAGGTGAATATCCAGATAACCGCCGCTCCAACCACCAATCAGATGAATCCGGTCATTGTAGCTGACGGCAGCAAAGTGACGCCATTCACCTTGGAGTGGCGACTGGAAATTGCTCCAGAGATTCGTGTTCGGGTCGAAGCGCTCATGGGTGTCGATTGCCCGCGTCCAACCGCCCCCCAAGGCAAAGATTGATAAACCATCATAGACGACCGTTAACCCACCGCGCGGGGTCGAAAGTGGATGCAGATCGCGCCATTCATTTTTGCTGATTGAATAGGCCGCTGCCAAGTTTAGTTCACGCTTGCCATCATAGCCGCCGATCACATAAATGTCATCGCCGACCAGGGTGGCGCCAAAAAAGGCGCGTGGCGTCGCAATCCGGTTGATCAGCTCCCATTTCGGCGCTGCACTGGTCGCCTTGCCGCTGGCAGCGCTGGATGGCGTAAAACGCCAGATCTCATCGTGCATCAGCGCACCGTCCCATCCTCCAATGAGATACAGCGCCTTCTGATCGGCGACCAATGCCGCACCAGCCAGTGGATGAGGAAGTGTGCCAGCACTTTGCCAGAGATCGCTGGCGGGATCATAGACCCAAAATCCGTCGCTCACTGCGATCGTTGCCCGATCTGTCCCCTCGTTGTTACTGCCGCCTGCCACATAGATTTTGCCGTTGAAGGTCGCCGCCGTTTGATTCGCCAATGGCTCGGGCAACGAACTAACCCTGCGCCATTCATTGACGTGCAGGTCATAGGCATCAACCTCAGCCACGGCGCGCCCATCTGTGCCTTCACCGCCAATCACATATAGCTGATCTTCCGCAATGATAGCCGTTAAGCGACTGCGCGCATTGCTCATCGGCGTGCGCGCATCCCACCGATCAGGGCGTTGCACCAAAGGCCGGCTTAATACTGTACGCCCCGCATCACTGAGCAATTCGGGCGAATTATTGTTATAGGCGCGAATATTGGGCGCCAATAACGCCACGAGACAGAGCAATACCGCGCCAATCAGATAACCCCGTTGCCACGGCTGTAATGTCGCTGGTAACGCTGGCAAAGGGGCTGGGTCGAGCGGAGGTGGCGGCGCAACGGGCTCGGCTGGTGCAATTGTTTCGGGCGGGGGCATTTCGCGGCCGGGCACGGTCAGCCAGCCGCGCTGCACCAATACCATCGAAGCTTCTGTGCGGCTACTGACTTGCAACTTTTCAAAGACATTCCGCAAGTGCACCTTGACCGTGTGCGGGCTGATGACAAGTTGCCGCGCAATCTCGGCATTGCTCGCACCCGTAGCCAGCAACTGGGCCACTTCCATCTCACGTTCACTTAACGGGTTGGCTTGGCCAATCGTGTGATGGAGCGATGGAATATCTGTTTTTAGCAAAGCATCACTGTTTTTCGGTGTGGTCATTTGCGTTGGAGCGAAGCATACAAAGCGACCAAGGGGAAGTGGGTCGCTACAGAATACTGGTGTTTCATGCAAAACCTCGATCAAATAAATTTCTCAACGAGCAGAGCGTTTTCGCCGCTTGGATCAGTGGCCGGCTTTGTAAAATAACTTTGCTTAATGCTGTCACCCCCATTGGGCAGGCAAAATTATCTTGAGTCGTGTCTGTTATATAAGATAGTACGCAACTTTTATCCCGCAGGTACGCCCAGTTTTGTTGGTGAACTGCGGCGTGCAATGTGCGTTCATCGCCAATTATTCCATAGGATCAAGCCGCGTTCCAAATGTAAGGCGCGCATAAAATGGACGGTCACCTTACATTTCTGTTTGGCCTATAGGGGCTGCGCACCGAAAAGGAGCCCAGGCTGCTTTGTCTAGCGGCTGACCAGCGGCAGATAAGTTTGTTTAATAATCTGGCTGGGTGTTGTAAAAGCAATGTCAACGGTGCTGCCGTCGGCACTCACCGCTTGCAGCCAATACATATACGGGGTTGCCGTGTCACCGCTGGCATCCATAACCGCATAGCTAGCGTTGCCTGTGCGCTCGTTTTGCACGGGCACGGCGATGGGCGTGAGCAACTCTGCGGTGGTGCGCTGCCCATCAGCGCTGCGCCAGATGTTATAGCCAACCACATCTGGCGCTGGCGTTGCCACCCAACGCACCTCGCGCTGGTCGCCTTTGGCGGTCAGGCGAACTTCAAAGGCACATAATGTCGCGCTGCCACTAGCCACACCAGCGTCTTCCGGCTGCGGATCAACCTGGCCCGCCTGCCAATTGGCCGGGTCATTACCATAGGCATCTGGTGTACGGCGTTGCAGCCCTGGCCCTGTCCCATCTGGCTCAAAGGGCCAGGGTGGCAGATCGTCATACTCCACCGCGTCAACGGTAATGTAGGCGAGCCGCTGGTCGGCTGAGATGCGGGCTGGCTTGGCCAAACTCAGCGATTGACCATCGTCCGACAACGGCAGCCCATAGGGGCCAACAATTTGTACGCCCGCGGCCACACCCTGGGTGAGGCAAACGGTAATCGGCGAAATGGCGCTGATCAGGAGCTTGCCCTGGGCCGGCAACGTGATGCCCGCAGGAAATTGATAGATCGGACCACTGAGTTGCCAAGTGTCGAATGGCCGAGCGGGATCATAGAGCGGCACTGGTAGATCGCTCAGATTCTGCAACTCGATAAACTCATCACCACTATGTGGGTGATACATAATTTTGCTGATCACGACTGGCCCGACGCGCGGCGTTGCATTGGTGGCGCCGAGCGTAACGGTGCTTTGCGCCAGAAACTCGTGAACACCCACGCTGTTGACGAAGTGGCCAAAAGAGACACCGGCATCGGCTGCCCCAAATTGTACGCCTGTACGATAGCCGGTCAAGCGGCCATCTGCTGTTGCGGAAAAGAGATAGAGCTGACCCCCGTCAGCGGGCAGGGTAAAACTGCTTCGCGCGCCGGGTTGGGCGTTGAACAGCGTGGCGTCAAAAACAATAAAGCCATTGGCCGGCAACCGTGTCTCAGCGGGAATCTTGAACTTTTTCGGGACAGCCGGGTTATCCGTCAAATACCAGTTGCCAATCCTGGCTTCATAAGCCGTGGGGTTATACAGTTCAAGCGCTGCCACCTGCCCAGGCGCAGTATGGGCTAATACTTCGTTGATCATCACCGGCAGTGGATCATCGATGCCGGGCGAGCCATGCGGCGCTGTGCTGGCACGCCAACTGATCGACTCATCGGGTTCGCTGACGTTGCCGTTGGGATCAACCGGCACCAAGGAATGGCCGCCCCCATCGGTAGTCTGCCCGGTTGAACCACTGTCATGATAAGTCACAGAGAAGATCGGACGCGCAAAAGCGTCGACAATGCTGATCCGTTCGCCCCCATTGCTGAGTTGGTGGTCAAATTCCCCAAAGGGGGCAAAGCCGTACCGCTGCGTAAACCCGTCAGGATAACTGGCCAGCACGAGCAAGGCCTGGGGCTGGATCACCGCGCCAACGGGGAAAGTAAAACTGATCCCACCCGTTATTTGCATATTGGACAAATCTAGCGCGCTGGAGCCCGTATTTTTCAATTCAATAAATTCTAGTTTTGTATCGTCCAGTGGCCCTAGATTGGTGGGATGATACATGATTTCACTGATCTTTAGCGTGGTGGCAGGGGGCGCGCCAGGCGCACTGGCCCTCACTTCCACGGGCGGGGACCAGTGGCTCCATCGCCCGGTGTTGTCCAGCATCCGCACCCGCACACGATAGGTGTGGTCAGGTTGGAATACCCCTGGTACGGGCTCAAGCACAGGATTAAACGCCAACAGGGGACTTTCCCAAGTGGGCTGAATTTCGTACCGTTGTGGCAGATTGGGGTTATAGGTGGGCAAGCCGGGCTGGATGATTTCGGCAATGCGCCACTGCATAGCCGCAAAAGTGTGATTGCCCTGGGGATCACTAAACGTTGAGCATTGAAAGCGGAGGCTGTCGGCTGGTGCATTAGTCGCGCCTATATAATAGATCTGCGGTGTATTGGGAATAGCCGGGTCGGCGGCAAGCTCGTCGTCTAGCCAGTCGCCGCGTGAGAGCACCCAGGCTTTCATTAAGGCGCCCATGCCGCGAAACGTGCTATTGGGCGACCGTTCGTAATAGTGCCCTACGCCCGTTTTGGCCTGATCCACATAACGCGAAAGCATGATCGGGTTGTAATCCCACATGGCGCGGTCGGCGGCGACCAGCGACAACCCATAGGCTGGGTTATCAATGAGGTCCGCATGTTCGTCGATCATCCGGTTGATTTCGCTAGGATTAAAGAGCAGATCACGAATTTCGCGCACACGGTTGGCATAGGCAACCTTAAAGGCCGGGTTCTTGGCGACTAAATCGCGGAAGGGTTCCCCACCATCCCCGGCCATGGTTTTGGCCCAGGTCTGGTCGATATCCCAGGGCAAAATCGACCATTGGCGCGTCTCTGGATTAAAATAGTAATAGTAGTTTTTGCCGGTGCCCACATCATAGTGATGGATCGCCTCTATCAGGGCGCGAAATGTATAATAGCCCTCTAAATTAAAATTGTCACGCCACCACGCTGGGCTGGGTGGGGCGACATTATAGGCATTCATAAAGCCATAGAGATCAGATTTATCGCTGGGACCCCGCGGGCTTTGATTTTCCAGATCGCCATCATAGCGCTCGATCTTATATAGGTTGCCATCTGGCAAATGGTGTTCATCCAGAAACCGGCTGTCATATTGTTCCACGGCCAGGTAAAGCCCCCAGAAGTCCCCGGAATATTGGTCTACCCCCTGCTCGTTAGCCTCATCAATCACGCGGAAATGGACAAAATTGGTGGTGGGTGCTGGCACCCCTGCCAAATTGAAGAGGCGAAAGCCTACTGATTCAAAGAGACCTTGCTCGCCGCGTTGCAATTTGCTGGCTTGTTGGATCACCGCGCCCAGATTCAGATTATCTCTTTTCTGCGCAAAAGGTCGACCGTAGTCATCATAGGCCTGGAAAAAATGGCCACGGTTGAAGTCGAACTTCCACATGTTTTTGCCCATTCCATAGCGCCAGGTGGCGCCGCGCGCCCGATAGCGAATATGGTCATAGACCTGGCCGTTGTAAATGAATGCACCTTGCCAGAGAAAATCGTGGCCGGGATAGCCGATTGCCAGCGGCGAATTGGGGATAAACTGGGCATCCTGCACCGCGCTGCGTTTGGAGAGCAACTGATAGACGGGCACGGGGCGCATCGCGTTAAAATCGTAGGTGAGAAACTGGGCCTGGCTGCCGCCGCGCCCCGGTGCAATCGCGCCCGTCCACGCGGGCAGGCCATTGTAGACAAAATAGGCAAAATTGGGCTGCGGATCATCCGCGTAGGGCGCCGTGACACTTTGGTCCAGTTTATCAGTCGCCTGCACTCGATAACGAATCAGCCGGCGGTGTTGGTTGAGCGCCGCCGGTAAATCAGCCATGTATAAGCTATTGCCCGCCGCCACCATCGCAACCGCCGTCCACTGATCGCGATAGGCGGCATCCGTCAAATCAATATAATTGCCGGGCTCGACCACCTGATAAAGCAAGCGCACCTCGGCCACACCCTCTGGATCCAGCACTTTGGCCGTAATATGCACCATTGTGTTCGCCGCGGGGCTCTGCGGCATGTGCGAAACCAGTTCAATGCTGGGGGGCGCGTTGGCCAGCAGTGTTGCATTCGCGCCACCCGGCGTCGGCGGGCCGGATCGCCAATGACCAGCCAACGCATTATCCAAATTGGGATTAATGAGGCCAATCGAGCGATCCGCGCCATTGTTCACCGTCGGCCACGGGAAGCCAAGCTGATAGCTGACTTTGTCCACCACTTCGGCGTTGGCATTCCGCAGCGTGAGCGCTTCGCCTTCGCTGGATAATTTGCCGGCATAGGGGCCCAAGGCGTGCACGCCAAACTTGCGTTGGATGGCTGCGGGGTCTTGCGCAATGAGCAGAAAGCCATTCGCGGGCAGAATGACACCCATTGGCATCTGGTACTCTACCGCGTCGCCCAATGTCCACTCCGCCAGATCGACCGGCGCGCTGCCGCGGTTGAATAATTCGATGAACTCGATCAATTCAGTCTGGTTGTCGGGGGCGTAATGGAGTTCATTAATGACGACATCCCCTTGCGCAACCTCCGTCACCGCCGCGTCATCGGGATCATCGTCCGTTGCTGTACGAGCCAATAGCGGCTGGGGCAGCCAGAAGAAGGCAATAGTCACCATCAAAGCCAAAAAACTTACAATTCTATACGAGCACCCGCTGCTTTTCATGAACGTCACAACCTCATTTTGGGGAGTCTAGCCGCCAGATCAGCGTCCGATCAAGGGCAGGTTGAGTCGATTGGCACAATCTCTGTTGATAGTGCTTGGGGTAGGACAAAATAAGATCTGCCAGGCGCCGTTGCCATCGGGATAGCGCCCAAACGACAGATTGGGAAATTGTTCACCCACGGCTTGGCTGTCGATGGCAAAGCTGCCCTGGGCGCCATACAGCCCAACAAAATCACCAGAGCGATTGAGCTTGAAATTTGTGTGTTGCGCACCCTGCTCTGGGGTGCCATCGGCAAAGAAGATCAGGTATTGGTTGGGTGGGATGCTTAACCCAACGGGAATCGGGAAACGCGTCGGTTTATCCCTATCATCCGTCAAATAGAGAGAATCGAGGCTAACGGTAATTGGCCCAAAATTATACAACTCAATCCAATCGGGGAATTCGCCGGGGCGGGTGGGATCTTCCAAAATGCCTTGGTTATCGGCCATGACTTCATTGATGACCAGCGTGGGCGGGTGATACCCAACCCGTCGTTCGTAATGACGGCGGTCACCGTCACGCTTGTCGTTGCCTCGGGCTGGACCGGATTGCGCTGCACGCTAAGAATCGCTGGCGCTGGAATGGCATTACTCTTCCCAGGCGTAGGTTTAGCGATAAACCGCCACGGCCCTGTGCCATCGGGCTGGCGACCACTGGCGACATCCGGGGTTTGGGCGCCAAACGTGTAGCTATCGAGAATCGTCGCCCCTTTCGCGCCGTACAGACCAATAAATTCGCCGGTGGCGCTCAGTTTGAAACTAAGGTGTTGGGGGCCTTGCTTGCCATCGTCGTCGGCATAAAAGAGCATAAAACCATGGCTAGCAATGCTCAGGCCAGCGGGGATCGCATATTTCCTGGGCAGCGCTGGGTCGTCACTCAGAAAAAGTCCGTCCAGACTAACGGGATCCGAGCCGCCATTGTATAACTCGATCCAATCGGGAAACTCGCCTGGTTCGTCTGGATCTTGAAGGACAGTAACATTGTCGGCCATAAATTCGTTGATGCGCAGATCGGCTTGGCCCGCGGGTGTTGCCGATTGCAGGGCCGAACTGGCGTGCACCCTGAATTCGTTCATGGCCGTGGATAGCGCCCAAAGGCAACTCGCCCACAACAAAATCGTCACAAAAGTGGTAATTCTACTCAACATAGTAACTCCATAGGAAATAAACTATTTTCTCATGTAAGGCTCACCGGGATTGCTGGTTATTCGACAGGGGTAAACCTGCCTGGCCCGTCTAGATAGCGGGTCGGTTATATCATTTGGGACAAGATGAGCAATGATGGGTATCCTGTGCGGTGGTGGTAAGTATTATATCAGAATTTATAAAATTGTGCTGCTTGCCTAATTAACAGCGGGTACCGCCCATTATTGGTTTTTTTTGCCGGATAATGGTAACTGAGCCAATAAATGGTAACGGCGCACCCAACCTGCTTTGGGCGCCCCCTGGGCAAGGTTTTCCGTAGCAGGCGGCGGTTTTAACCGATGCGTGCGTAATCGCCGTAACCGCCGAATGAATTCGGCGGCTGATACGGCAAACAGGCTAAAGTCCTGTTGCAAGCTGGTCCATCAACCAGCGCATGATCGTTACCAAAACAGATCGCGCCTGCCGCACGCTGTTGCACACCCCGCAATCTTGCTCAGAAGCTTGGTCGTACCGCTTTATGGCCTACTTTTGCGGAAAAATTTCTATCTTGGAGTATAATAGAAGCCGATTAACAGTTGTTTAAGAGATGGCGCGTGGCGGCCATCGTTGAAATTTTATATTCCACTATCTAATTCAGCCGCACGGCGGCTTTGCCCAGAGGTAAAATTGTACCTCCTTTACTCGTAACAACTACCCCGCTCAGCCCCCTCCCTATCCCTTGCATGGGCGGGAACTGTTCGCTCGGCGCGCCCAACGAGGGCTCTCGACTGCTTTATGAGGGAACAGCGGAAGTGGAAGATTCTACCGACCACTGGCGCCTGCCCGCATGCGTGTCGGGAGGGGTAGTTTATAGCAGGATATGGGCAAATTTGAACGATTGGGAGATCGGCACTTGGTACATACGGCACAAAGCCTGGCTTACCCTTCAAAACTAGTCACGACTCGGCACAAACTTGGCGCTTATCTAACTTTACTTGTGATCATGCTCGGCAATGTCGCTGGTAGCATCTACTGGATTCGCCGCAATGTGGTGCCGCTTGGCCACGACACGGCAGGCCATCTTGAGCGGACATTGGACATTGCCCATCTTCTGGCCCACCCCACCTGGCAAACCCTTTTCCAGACGATCACTTTTCACGATCTGCGTCCCCCGATTATGTATATCTTCGCACAGCCCTTCTACTGGCTGTTCGGTTATAGCGCGCAGAGTGCGACATTGGCAAACGTCGCACTGCTCGCGCTGATTTTATGGTTGACCTTCGAGTTCGGGCAGCGGTGGGCGACGGTGAACGTTGGGCTCTTTGCGGCGCTGCTGGCTGGTCTGTTTCCCATGCTGGCGGCGATGTCGCGGCTTTTCTATCTGGATAATCTCGTCGCCGCGCTGGTGTTGTTGAATTTGCTGGCACTGTTGCGTTGTGAGGCCTTTGGGCGGCGTGGTTGGTCGCTAGTCTGGGGTCTTAGCCTGGGCTTGGGCATGCTGGCAAAATGGCCCTATCCGATTCATATTTTATTACCCGCGCTGTTTGTGCTTTGGCAAGCGAACTTTTTCCCGCAACAGTGGCAGGCCTCGCGCAAGTGGCAGATCGATTGGCGTTCATTGGGGCTGGCGCTGTTGCTGGCCGTGGTGCTGGTTGCTGTCTGGTATTTGCCCAATCGCGCCTACGCCCGGCAAGAAGCCATGATCCTCGGTGACGCGCTGGCGCCCATCTGGGTGGTGCTATTGACGCCACTCTTGTATGCCTTGTTGCGCCCCACTTCACGTCTGACCAATGTTTGGGCCGGCGGCTTGTTGGCGGTGACCATTGCCAGCCTTTGGTATGCCCCGCGCATCGACTTTATGAACTATCTGGCCGACGCGGCCTTCGGTTCGTATGGCGGCAACTATCAGTCGGCTGACCCATTGCGTTTCTACAATTATATTCGCTATTGGGATTATCTGCGGGTCAATCACTTGGGGCTGTTGGCCACCGTGCTGTTACTTCCCTTGGGGCTGTGGCCGTGGGTGGCGCGTTGGCGTGGCTGGCGCACGGCACGGTTGGGCAGTTGGTTGTTATGGGGCAGCGTGCTTTCCACCTATCTTGTGCTCTCTTTTTTATCTCAAGATGGCGAACGAAATTTGGTGCCAATGTTGCCCCTCTTGGCCCTGTTTTTGGCCGATGGACTGCGCGACTATCCGCGCCGGCTGGTCATGCCGCTGGCGGTAGTTTGGGTGTTGGTATTGGCGACCCAGTGGACGCTCTATACGTTTGATGGCATGGAAACTTTGTATAAGCGCACCGCTGTGCTCTGGGCGAGCGGTGAATTTTTAGCACGCCCTGCGAGCGGCCTCACTGACCCGATGAACTGGATCGAGCCAGATGTGTTGCAACGCATTGGCAACCCCAAAGACGAAGCCGCCTCATTTGGCGTATTGGTCGATTCACCAGAGCTGCATCGTGGCCAGTTTCGCTATTTGATCAACAAAGATAAGCTTAACATTGATCTGATGGCGTTGACCGAAAACGATAGCAGAGGCTGGAGCGATCTGCTGGCCAATCGCTGGATTCTGGTGAAAGATGGGGATAACAGCCACGTCAAGGAACCGGGCGCGCAGGTGGTTCAACGGGTGTTACGCGGCGATCCGCTCTTTCGTCTGCTCTACAAAGAGGTAAAGCGTTATCCACTTTCCACCGGAGAGACCGCCTATCTCTACCAACGCACCGAAGGGCCAGGCCATCCCTATGAGTACCCGGTGGTGCTGATCGCCACCTCGAAAATTGCTGAGCTTGCCAACCAGGCTTGGAGCAAAGGCGCCACCCTCTATCTCTCCAATGCTGACTTGGCGACTTGGGTGGGCATTCACGATCTCAAGGCTGATCAAATTGTGATGCCGACAACCGATCCGCCGGCCCTCAACAAACTTTTGGACGCGGCCAAGGGGACGATTATGGCCATTACGCGCTACGACACGGCGCCGGTGCAAGATTATCTGCGCGCCACCAGTTATGCCACGGCCCAAGAAACAACATCGGGTGAATTTACCCTGGCCATTTTTGGCCGCCCAACGCGCCCGCTGCAAACATTGCCAATCCAAAGTAAGTGGGGTGGCGTTCAGATCATACAACTACAAACCCTGGCGACGCTCTATCCAGGCGAGGTGCTGCCGGTAAAAATGAACGCGACTGGGCGGGTGGATGGTTCGCTAAAGCTGTCGGCGCGTTTGGTGAATGGTGCCGGCCAGGTGGTGGCGCAAAATGATCAAACGCTGCGTGAGCAGCTTAGTTTTGGTCTTTTCCTGCCCCCAGATGCGCCGCCGGGGCCGTATGCATTGGCGGCTGTGCTCTATGATCCAGCCACCCTCGCGCCTTTGAAAGATAGGGCAGGCAACGATATGGCCACGATCACCCCCATTGACATACAGGCGCGCGCCCAATGATAGGGCGGCGTCTAACGTTATTGACGGTCATCCTGGTGGCGGCTGGTCTACATCTCCTGCTCTGGTTGCCCTTGCCACTCATTTTGCAGACGGGGGCGGCTTTGATCCTGGGCGGTTTTCTGCCGGGTGCCCTGCTGGTGGAATGGCTGATTGGGCGCAGCGCGGCGCCACCCGATCCGTGGGAGCGCCTGCTCTATTCTCTGGCCGCCGGTTACGGCGTGATGACGTTGGTCATGCTCGGCGTGAGCTACTGGCCGGGCGGTGTGACTGCCTGGCAGGTGATTGGGACAGTTGATCTGCTATTGCTCATTTTATTGGGGTTCGTGTGGCGTGTGATCCCTTCCCATGCCTCTCCTCAAGCACGAGGAAGCCAGGAGCGAGTATTTCGCCTCCCCTCGCTCTTGAAGGGAGGGGTCGCGACTTCTGTCGCCATCCTTGTTCTGCTCTTGATCGCCGGTTTCTTGCGTTTGACCCATTTGGGCTATGCGGAATTCCAGGGCGATGAAGGCCGCGCCGTGTTGCGGGCGGCGGCGGTGATGCAGGGCTATGAGAATGTACTCTTTCTGCACCGAAAGGGACCTGTCGAGATTCTATTGCCCACGTTACTCTATGCATTGACCGGCCATCTTACTGAAACGACGGCGCGCCTGCCGTTTGCTCTGGCGAATTTGGCGAGCGTGTTGGCTATGTTTGTCCTGGGCCGGCGCCTGTTTAATCCACTGGCCGGTTGGGTGGCGGCGCTCTTTTTGGCGCTAGATGGCTACTTTATTGGCTTTGCGCGCATTGTGCAATACCAGAGCATTGTGATCCTGATGTCGGTGTTGGTCGTGTTGATCCTCTACCGGCTATTGCAACGACCTGCGGGCCTGTCACGTTACCTGATCTTAGCGGCCTTCTGCTTGGCGACCGGCGTTCTGGCGCATTATGAGGCAGCGCTCGTGATCGTGCCGGGGCTCTATTTGCTCTGGAAAATCTGGCAAGTGCACAAGCCGCCAGGTTTTATCTTGGCTTTGGGGGCGGCTTTGGTCGTTGCGGGAACTGCCGCGGGGCTATTTTATCTACCCTATTTGCTCAATCCTGCCTTCTCGGCCACCTATGCCTATTTGACTGACGAGCGCATTGGCGGCCAGTTTCCATACAATAACCTCACAGATTTTTTTCTACGCACGACATTATATGACACAACCTATGCCGTGCTTCTGTTGATCGGGTTGGCCGTGCTGGCTTTGTTACAGCGCTATGGGCGAACATTTGCAACCCCGTGGCGCTGGGTTGCCAGTGGGTTTGCGCTGCTTGGCCTCGCCTTCACCTTTGTGAAAGCTGACTGGCTCACAGTTGGCGGCATTGATTACACATTTGTTTTCTTCCTCGTCCTCTTCGGGCTTGTCTGGTTTGCGCGCGATTCAGGTTCGCTGCCGCAACAAAATCATCCAACCGAGAAATCCTCCTTTTTCCAACCAACAGCCTCTACTCTTGTACGGGTAGGGTGGAGTGAACGCACCCTTTGGCTCTGGTTTGGTGCGCTATTCTTGCTTTCACTCTTTTTTACGGCCAAGCCGCGCACGCATGTCTACGTTTTTTTCTTGCCCTGGGTCTTAATTGGCGGCATGGTCGCGGCTGAAGCTTGGCAGGCATTACGCACTCGCTGGGGCCTTCGCAGCGCTGGGATTGTCGGTGGGTTGGCGGCTAGCTTGATCGTGGGCGTCTTTGGCAGTTATGCTTACTGGTATTTTGTGTATAATCAGGTGGAAATCTACCGAACTTGGGATCTGAATCATC
>JAPLGZ010000329.1 GCA_026389895.1 Chloroflexota bacterium
ACCCATCTTTTTGGCGGATCGGCCGGGCGCGAAGGCACAGCCATTCAAATGGGCGCCAGTCTTGCGGACAATTTGCAGCGCTGGCTGCGACTTGACGCGCCCGACCGACGTTTGATGATCATGGCGGGCATCAGCGGTGGATTTGGCTCCATTTTTGGCGTGCCGGCTGCCGGTTTTGTCTTTGGCATGGAGGTGCAAAGTGTGGGGCGCATTCGCTATGAAGGGATGATCCCTTGCCTGGTGGCGGCGTATGTGGGCGATCTGGTTACACGCGCGTGGGGCGCCACACATACCCATTATCCGACCATTGCCAACCTGGAAATCGCGCCGCTGTTACTCTTAAAAGTCGCGTTGGCCGGGGTGATTTTTGGCTTGACGAGCATCCTGTTTGTTGAGCTTACACATGGGATCAAACAACTGATGCGCCAGATCAGCCGCTGGACGCCACTCTACCCGGTGCTTGGCGGCCTGGCTGTGATTGGCCTGACCCTGCTGTTGGGGACCAGGGATTATCTAGGGCTCAGCCTGCCCTTGATTCAACAAAGTGTCAGTGGTGCGGGAGTTGCGTCTGATGCCTTTTTATGGAAGTTGATCTTTACGGCCATTACGTTAGGCGCCGGTTATTTGGGTGGTGAAGTAACCCCGCTCTTTGTCATTGGCTCAACCCTGGGGTATACGTTGGGCCATCTATTCGGCATAGATCCAACTTTTCTGGCCTCGATTGGTCTGGTGGCCGTCTTTGCGGGGGCCAGCAACACACCGTTGGCCTGCGCCATTATGGGTATTGAAATTTTTGGCGGCGGCTCACCGCTCTATCTGTTTTTGGGCTGCACGGTCGCCTATCTAGCCTCGGGTCACCGTGGTATCTATGTCACCCAATCGATTGGCTCGCCCAAAACGCATGGCATTGACGTGCTAGCTGATGAAAGCTTGCGGGCGTTGGCTATGCGGCGCGGTGGGGGGTGGCTGCCACGCTTGCCTGGTCTGCTACAGCCATTCGGCCAGACAGCGGTCAAGACGCTCATGACCCAACCCGCCATTGCCGTGCGAGCGGATCTCCCTTTGGATCAAGTGGTACAGCACGCCCTGGCAAACGGCGTGCGGGCGCTCCCCGTCATCAATGCCCAAAACCAAGTGGTCGGCATGATCACCGACAGTGATTTGCGCCGCAACGGCTTGCCACTCAACCTAAGCTTGCTTCAAAAAATGACATCCGTTGAGCAGATGGCGCTTTGGCCGGCCTTATCCACCCAGGACGCCCAGCGCATTATGACACAACCAGCGCAGACCATCCAGCCCACAGATAGCCTCGCGACAGCGATCCAGCGGCTCTCGCATCATCACTTGAAACGCTTGCCCGTGATCAATGAAGTTGGGCAACTAAGCGGTTTGATCACACGGTCGGATATCCTGCGCGCCATTGCCTATGCCGATCAGGGGCGACTGCTCGCGCAAAAAGAACCCTTTCTTTGGCAAGCTCGGCTCAGTGATATCGAACTTGAACCAGCCACCCCGATTACGGCAACCACGCCGGTGGCCGCGTTCCTCGAAAGCCTGCGGGCTAACGGTCAACAGCGGACACTGGTCACCGATGCGGCGGGAAAAATGATCGGGATAATCAGCGCCAGCGATCTGCTCGTTGGATCAAACGTTGCGCAACGCCGCGCGGTGCTGGCGGCGCTACAAGATCAACCGGATCCAATGGATCTACTTTCCACACTGCATGTGACCGACCTGATGACCACGCCCGTCATCACGATTGCGGTGGATAATCTTGTAACGACGGCGATTCGGCTCCTCATCCAGCATCAAATTAAGCGCCTGCCAGTCATCGCACCAGATGGACAGTTGCTCGGCCTGGTTGGGCGAGAGCGGCTTTTTAATGCGCTAGCGGCGGATATGCCAACAAGCAGCGCCGAATAACTGCGCCGAAAGTCGTTGATCGCGAGAGGTCACAAGTGCACAAAACGCATAATAACGGTATGATTGTCGCCTATACAATGGACGATTGAAAATGACAGGCCATAAAGTGCGGATAGGAAATAAGATGTCCACCAACCGGCTGGATCAACAAATCCAGTTCATTCTGGAAATTGACAAACTAAAGAGCATTTTGCGGCGCACCAGTTTGATTAAC
>JAPLGZ010000092.1 GCA_026389895.1 Chloroflexota bacterium
GGGGGCCGGAATTGCGCCCGAAACGTCACCCGTGTTGGCCCAAATTATCGGGCTACGCATCTACCATCCGCTGCTGGCCTTTGGGGTGGGCGGTCTATTGGCGCTGGCCGACTGGGCCGCCAATCGCTGGCGACCTGGCCCCGAGACACAAAAATTTACCCGCTGGTTGGCGATTGCGTTTATTGCTCAGCTTTTGCTTGGGGCCCTTAACGTCTCGCTTAAAGCGCCGATTTGGTTGCAATTAATTCATCTCCTCAATGCTGATCTGGTCTGGATGGCATTTATTTTGCTCGCCGCGGGCGCTTTTGCACAAACCACAAAAATGGCCAGCCAAGATCCCGTTAAAAGTGCAGCCTTTGGTTTATCAGGTCATTAAAGAGCGTTGGATGACCAATATGTAAAGAATGCACAAAGGCGCAGGTATATTTCCACCAATATAATTCTATGTACGGATTAATAGACGGACCAATTGTACGATAAGCACAAATTGGATTTGCGCCTACGAACCAGTAAATAGTATAATCGTCTCGTGCGACTAAGTTCGCCTATTGTATTTTATTCCTCATAGTAAGCCTGCCCCACCTTTTGGGGCCAAAGGCAGGCTTGCTCTTATAACCCTTCTTTACTTCGAAGGACCCCTTCCCGAATGGGAAGGGGATTTTTTTATCACTAAGCCCGCCAGCCAGCAAACGATTTCCCTACAACTACCCTACGAAAGAGCACAAGAATCATTATTCGGTATTTTTAGGCAAGGACGAGATTACGGATACATTTGGCAAATCTATCATGCCGGTTATATACTCGCTTTTATAGACGTGCAGGTATTGAATTTTGTTCTTTTCATGAGGGGCTATGCGGACCAAAAACGTGTTTAGCAATACACTCTTAGGTTTTGGGATATTGTTATTAGTAGGCTTTGGTGTATTAGAGGTACTAGGCATGCACTCGGATCCATTGGTGCCAGCATTTTCAGCATTTTTTATTGGTTGCACAGCTGTACTGGATCGTATGGGCGAGCCCAAACTTAAGCAATCATAGCGTTACTATTTCCCGCTACAGCGAGAATTTCCTAGGCAAGCAAAGTCGCCACACTGATCGGTGTGGCGACTTTTTTTTCTAAAAAATTGTGCGACCTCTCCCTAACCTTCCCCTACAGAGAGGGAGTTGATTAGTGGAAGGAGTGAAGCCACTCATTCTATCCAATCACGGGCCCTCCCTCTGCAGGCGAGGACGAGGTCTTTCCAAGTGGGGTAATATCCGGCCCACGGGTGGGTGTCGTGCGGGTTACTGGCTTACGTTGCGGACGTAGATCAGCGGTTAGCGATTGAACGGTGCGGCGGAAGCCGGCCACTTTGCTGCTGGTTTTCACCACCGGTTCAACCACATTATTACTCACAAACGTGGCTGTGCCGCGCACCGTATTGACGGTCGATTGCGTATCTTGAATGATCGGCTTGATGTCAGTCTGGAGCGTCTTCACCAGCCGCCAAATCTGCCAAATCAAGAGGCCCAGCAAAGCGCCAATCACAATACTTTGAATGGCGATGATGATAATCGCAATGTCACGAACTGTAGCCATAATCCCGCACCTACTCCTTATGAAAAGCCGCTAGCATAGTGTCAACTGAGTCGGCTGGTGACAGACAGACATCTATTTGCGTCTGCCTGTCACGTTACTACACCTATCGTTATTATAACAATTAACGTGAACAATTTGTGTAATTTGATGGCGCCAATCCACCTTAGTATCGATTCCAAGTCAGGTGAATGAGCGCGCCGCCCGCGTCTTCGGAATATTCCACGCGCACATTGTGATTGCCTGAATCCAAATGAATATCACCAAAATAATTGGTGGCCGGCTGCACGCGCCATGCATCGATAATCAGCTTGTTATCGACATAAAGGCGCAGTCCATCATCCACGGTGGCATAGAAACGATAGTTTCCTGCGGCAAAGTAGGTATCGCGCGTCCAGCGTACGCTGAAATTATCATCCCCAAGGCCGCCACCAGGGCCACCTGTGCCCCAGTCGAAGTTGATATCACCATCGTTGCGCTCGAAGACTGGGTTACCTTCCAAACGATTGTTATTATAATAGGCCGCGTGCCAATCGTTCATAATTGGCGGGGGTTGGACGACAGGCGGCTGCGGGGTGGGCCGTTCTGGTGGACCTGGCTGATCGGGCATACCGCCACCATCACCAGCCGACACCCGTAGCACCTGGCCTACCTCTAGGCAATTGGGATCGGTCAAGCCATTCAAACGCATTAAAAATGGCACATCTACGCCATAACGCCAGGCAATGGTCGCCAGGGTATCGCCCGGTTGCACGGTATAGAAACCACCCGGCATCGGGCGCGGTGGTGGATAGCCGTTGTTATCACCCGGCCCGGGCATCATGCCCGCAGGGATGCACAAACGTTGGCCCGCGTAGATCCAGTTGGGATTATCAATGCGATTGGCTTGCATCAAGGCATAAACGCCAACCCCATAATAATTCGCAATTGACTCCAAGGTTTGGCCATACTGAATGTTATGAATCCAACGGCAATTGCCAGGCCCTTGCCGGCCAGAAAGTGGCGCGGCCAATACTGCGCCGGGTAGCAGCAGGCTGCTGATCGTGGCACTAAGCACGATCAGCAAACCAACGCGCCGCAAGGGTCGAATCATTTGCAGAATTTTCCGCATAAATAGCTCCTTTACTGGTTGATGGGCAGATCAAATTAAAATGACATAATAGCTGCCAACAAGTGGCGTAAAATGAAAGGCACAAAATTCACACACAATGAAAGACGTTGCAACGTCAACAAAAGTTGTGGGGAGAACTAAAACTGAAAAGATTGGCCACGCGTCGGCACGGTGACTTCTTTCACCTGCGCCTCACGCAGTTTGCCAGCCAGCACGTTTGCTGGCTCGGGTTCGCCATGCACCAAGAACAACTGTTGGAGGCGTTGGTGATCAAACGCATTGGCCCAGTGGAGCAGACCGGCCTGATCGGCATGAGCGCTGTAACCTTCAATCGTTTCTACTTGCGCCCTCACCTTATATTCTTCGCCAAAAATCCGCACCGGGTTGACCCCATCTTGGAGCCGTCGTCCCAACGTGTTCTCAGCCTGAAAACTGACCAGGAGGATCGTGCTTTTTGGGTCGTCAATATTATTTTTGATGTGATGGACAATCCGCCCACCTTCGGCCATCCCGCTGGCGCTGATGATGATCATCGGCTCGCTGCCATGATTGAGGCGTTTACTATCATTCACATCGCGGATATATTCAAGCCGCCGGTAATCGAAAGGGCTCCGATGGTTGGTTTGTGCCAAAAAATTCTGGACTTCCTGGCTCCATGCTTCGGGATGCATGCGAAAAACATCGGTGGCATTGACAGCCAGCGGGCTATCGACATACACCGGAATGGGTGGAATATCACCCTGCACGTCTAGTTCGTTGAGCGCATAGACCAATTCCTGCGTACGCCCCACAGCAAAGGCCGGAATAATGATTTTGCCGCGCCGGCGCGCCGTTTTGCAGACCACTTCGCCGAGCTTTTTCTGGGCTTGCGAGTAGTCACTGTGCAATCGATCCCCGTAGGTGCTTTCCATAATTACGATATCGGCAGTGGCGAGGGTTTCTGGCGGGTTCAAAATTGTGACTTCTTTGCGACCTAAATCCCCACTAAAGACTAAACACCACTGTTTGCCGGTCTTTTGCTCGTGCAGATCCAGCTGTACAAAAGCCGCGCCCAGAATATGCCCGGCATTGTAGAAGGTAGCTTCAACCCCATCGGCTACGGTCAGCTTGCGATGGGGACTGACACTGACAAATTGCCCCAAGCAAGCCTGCACATCGTTCTGCGTATAAATGGGCTCGACTGGGGTTTCACCTTTTTTCTGCTTCTGCTTATTGACGTATTCCACATCCTGTTCTTGGATATGGCCACTGTCCATCAACATATAGGTGCAAAGATTACGCGTGGCAGATGTACACCAGATGTTGCCTGTAAAACCTTGTTTGACTAAGTTAGGAATATTGCCCGAATGGTCAATATGCGCGTGACTCAGGATCAAGGTGTCAATGCTGGCTGGATCAAAGGGAAAATGTAAGTTACGTTCATAGGTATCGGCGCGATGGCCTTGAAAAAAGCCACATTCGAGCAAAATGCGTTTGTCGTTGATCTCAATCAAATGCATAGAGCCAGTCACTTCTTGCGCTGCGCCCCAAAAAGTAATTTTCACGAGAAATCCCCAATCAATGGTGAGTAGCGAGGAGGCTGAAAGAGCAAATAACTAATATTGAATAATTAATAACTAATCATTAATGCAGATAGCACCTCGTCTACGATAGACCAATAATTAATTATTAATTATTGATTATTGGCTATTAATTATTCCTTAGCATCATTCTACGGTTTTTTATGAATAAATTCAATCCCCAAGTTATCTTCCTGCCAGCCTGGCCCAAATCGGGCAGATATGGACATTGTGCTATAATAACCCCTAAAATTCTGCAAGAAAAAATCTATTTTACCAAAGGAAGCACTCATGTTTGAAACATTTACCGCTGCGCCGCCCGATGCCATCTTAGGTTTAACCGAGGCCTTTAAAAAAGACCCGAACCCGCATAAAGTTAACCTGGGCGTTGGCATTTACAAAGATGCCCAAGGCAAGACCCCCATTCTCCAATCGGTTAAGCGCGCCGAGGAACAAATCCTGAAGTCCGAAACCACCAAAAATTATCTACCCATCGATGGCTCGCCCGAATATGCGGCAGCGGTGCAAGAATTGCTGTTTGGCGCCGATCACGAAGTGATCAGCAGCCACCGCGCCGTCACGGCGCAGGCACCCGGTGGGACTGGCGGCTTACGCGTCGCTGCCGATTTTATCGCCAAAATGATGCCCAGCGCCACCGTCTGGCTCAGCGATCCAACCTGGCCCAATCACCCCAGCATCTTCAAAGCGGCTAACCTTAAGGTAGCGGTTTATCCTTATTTTGACGCGGCGAATAATTGCGTAAACTTTGCGGCCATGTTAGACGCGATCAACAAGATGCCAGCGGGCGATGTGATTCTGTTGCACGCGTGCTGTCACAACCCAACCGGCGGTGATTTAACCGTCGAGCAATGGCGCCAAGTGGGTGACGCCGTCGCGGCGCGCCAGTTGTTGCCGCTCATTGATTTTGCCTATCAGGGGTTTGCCGATGGCCTGCAAGCAGATACGGCGGGCCTACTAGAAATGTGCCGGCCTGGCAGCGAACTCCTCGTTTCCAGTTCATTCTCCAAAAATTTTGGCCTCTACAACGAGCGCATTGGTGCGTTAACGTTGGTGGGCAGCAATGAAGCCGCCGCCCAAACGGCGCTCAGCCACATTAAACAGGCGATTCGCGCCAACTTCTCCAGCCCCCCAGCCCACGGCGCCGCCATTGTCACCACAGTCTTGCGCGATCCAGCCCTGCGCGCCCAGTGGGAACAGGAAGTCACCGAGATGCGCGACCGCATCAACACCATGCGCCATCTCTTTGTCGAAACGCTGAACGAAAAAGGCGTCGAGCGCGACTTTTCCTTTATTGCCCAACAGCGTGGCATGTTCTCCTTCTCGGGCCTCAATCCAGAACAAGTGAAAGCCCTGCGCGAAAAACATGCCGTCTACATCGTTGGCTCCGGCCGCATCAGCGTGGCCGGTATGACCGAAGACAACATGGATTATCTGTGCAGCGCCATTGCCGATGTGTTGCAGTAACCGTCATTAATCGTAGGATGGGTTAGCCGCACGCCGGGCATAAAAGCCGGCGTGCGGCTAACCCATCCTATACTGGTAGCTGATCTAATTTATAGACAAACCACGCAATGGCTAATGCGCCCCAAACTCAATTTGTCCTAAGCCACCTAGAAAAGCCCACACGGCTTGATCGGCTCTTGCGCGACCATTTTCCACAAGCCGGACGCCAGGCGGTGCAGCAACTGATTACGGCGCGAAAAGTCAAGGTCAATGGGCAAATTGTCTGGCTGGCTTCGTGGCAGGTCAAACAGGGCGATCGCATCGAAATTGCCGAGACGCCCACAGAGAAAATCGCGCCGCCCGCGCAGTTTGATGACCGTTGGATCATCGCCGAGGAAGCAGCGCTAATCGCCATAAACAAACCGGCTGGGTTGCTCTCTGAACCGACACGCGCCACCGCCACCAGCAATCTGTTGGATCTAGCCCGCGTGCGCTTTGGTCCGGTCATCCTCTTTCACCGGCTGGATCGCGATACGTCCGGCGTGGTGTTGTTGACGCGCCCAGGGCCGATCAATCAATATTTGGATGCCGCGTTCAAAAATCACACCATCCGCAAAGAATATGTGGCCGTCGTCGCAACGCCGAATCAATTGATGCGCGCCGGTGTGATCGACGCGCGTTTAGATACCCACCCCCAAAGGCGCGACATGATGACGATCGTCGCGCGGGGCGGTCAACGCGCTGTGACCCGGTATGCCATTGTCGATGAAAAAGCGGGCCAACAATTCGTACGGCTATGGCCCGAGACGGGGCGCACGCATCAATTGCGCATACATCTAGCCCATTTGGGCGCCCCCATTCTCGGCGATCGGCTCTACGGGCCACGCCCGCGTGAAGACGAACGGTTGCTGTTACACGCCTGCCGGATTGAATTACCACCGGCAGAAGATTATCCGGCGCGGGCGTATGATGCGCCATTACCGGCAGAATTCTGGGAAAAGTGATCCTGTTTTTAGAGACTTTAAAAATTCGTCCAAGCGAAACATGGGATAAGATGCAAAAAAGTAAACGACTGGCGCTATTATTTTTGATCTTAGCTATAACGATTGGCGCTGATCAGGTCACCAAGGTGCTTGCCCAGCGTTATCTATCACCGCAGTCAACTTCTTACCTAAACGATCTATTTCGGCTCCAGTTGGCGCAAAACAACGGTGCCTTTTTAAGCCTGGGTTCCCTTCTATCCGATCAGGCTCGATTTCGGATTTTCACCATTTTTGTCGGCCTCTTTCTGCTTGGCTTGTTGATTTATACAGTACGCGTGGCCGAGCACGCCTCAGTGGGGTTTCTCTTTGCGCTGGGCTTGATTCTGGGCGGCGGTCTTAGCAATCTCCTCGATCGCGTGCTGCACAACGGCTTAGTCGTCGATTTTATGAACATCGGGATTGGCAATTTGCGCACAGGCATTTTTAACGTCGCCGATGTGGTGCTCATGGCTGGCCTGGCGCTGTTACTGTTCGTCAGAAATCAGGCTCATGAGGATGAATCGTCAACCGCCCCTGACACCTCGTCATAGGATGCTTGAAAGCTGAAACCATGCTTGCAGCGACCCGCCGCCAATCAAGCTAACAGTCAGAAGATAGCCAATGCCCAACTATTTTACGCATGTTACGCAAAACTCATGTAGGGATTAGGGATTAAGGATACGGCTAATCCCATATCCTTAATCCCTAATCCCTACATGAGTTACTTGTTCAACGCATAGACCTGGTCAATGTCGGTAAAATAAAGATGCGTTTGATCAAGCGCCACATATTTGACCCAGCCAGCCGACCCTTTATCGATAGCAATCGGCGCACCGCCTTGCTTAGCCACTTTTTGCAAGACAATGGGGCCAAATGAGCCGCCACCTTTTTCTTCGGCAAAGTAATAGATATAAGCATTGTCGGCAAGGAAGTCAAAGGTCCAGTTAATCGTAGGCGCTAATTGGGTCAGCGTCTTTGTATTTTTCGTCAGCCGCATGAGGGCAATCGGACCTTGCGCAGTCATTTGGGCAAAGTAAAAATTCTCGGCGTCTTGGATCAGGCCACTCATTCCTTGCTTCGGCGTTGGATTGGCGTACACAAATGTGGCTGCACCGCCGCTTTTGGGCACCGTGCGGATGCCACCTGGTGTAATCCAAACGACAGCATCGCCATCTAGATTAAGTCCATTTGGCGCAGATTCTGGATCAGTCAGCGGTTTGGCCTGGCCACCCTGTTTAGACGCAAACATTACGGGTCGGGGAGGTGCATTTTCCCCACCCCAGATCAGCCAATAGATGTGCTCGTCATCCACCAACATCTCCGCTGGCATGGGCGCACCGGCCACGATCACTTCGCTTGGCCCACCTACTTTGGGCACACGCAAGATATTGCCGCCGTCTGACCAATAGACAAATTGCTCATCAAGGGCCAGCACCGTGTCAGGAATCTGTTGGCCGCCCTTGACCAGTACCGACACTTCGCCATTTTCGAGGGCGATCCGCTTAATATTGTTGGTGCCTTCATTTTGGCTGGCAACCGTACCACCTGTCACGTAATAGATAAAGGCATCATCCACCAGAATTTTCGAGGGATGATCTTCATTCGTCGCCAGCACTTTACTTTTAGACCAAGAGGCCGGGGCAGGGGTGGCAGGCGTTGATCCACAACCCCATAGGCCTAGCATGGCAAAAATCAGGGTAAAACTGAAGGCAAAAGTATGCTTAATCGGGAAGTTCAATGGATTCATCTTGTGTTTACTCGGTTTAATTTTTGATGAGAGCAAAGTTTATCTTCAAAGCAGCATAAAAAGGCAAGTTTTGTGTGGGGACGGTGCGGGCTCTTGTGGCCACCCGTCGTCACTACGCCCAAAGAGTTGCATCTAAGGGGTTGAATTAACGGTCAACTGGGCAGGTTGGCCACCCTCTATTTTCACTTGTTCGAAGCGGCGTACAGGCTCGGTCAGGACTTCGACGGTGTAGACGCCGGCTGGCAAATTGATCGGGTCGCCGTTGACAATGCCGCTGGCGATCAGCGCGCCGTTGGCATCGAGCACACGGAATGGCGCCCGCAACGCGTTGGCAACGGCGGCATCCAACTCTTTGGCGTTCGACGCATTAAAATAGAAACCACCGCCGAGCTCTGCCCATTGCGCAAAGGTTGCTTTTAACGCCGCATCATCAACATCAAAGCCGACGATATTGATCCGCACGTCAATCCCCTGGGCGCGCAAACTTTTGATCTCCGCCGCAGGATCGCCACCACAAGTCTCCTCCCCATCCGTGACAAGAATCACCACCTTTTGCCCATTTGCGCCAGCCAGATCTTGTGCCACCAGGCGTAGCGAATCGGCAATCGGGGTCTTTGCCAGATTTTTGGCCGCGATACCGTTGATAATTGTATTGATCGCTGGCGGATCGAGCGGCTGCAATGGCACTTCGAGATCCGTGCGGCATGAATCTGCCTCACGATGGCCAAAGACGCGCAAAGCCAGCGGCGCACCTTTGGGCAGAATATTACTCGTCAGATTAGTCAATACGTCCAGGGCAATTTGAATCTTAGATTTGCCTTCGATGCGTTGCAGCATACTGCCAGATGCATCCAGGATCAATTCGATCGCGCCGCCACCGACCACATTGGTGGGTATGCCGCTGGCGCCAGTTTGACCAATAACGGTGAGCGAACCGGGCGCAGCGGAAGTTGCCGTCGGTTCAGGCGTGGCGGTTGGGAACGGGGTTGGCGTGGCGGTAGGCGTGGCGGTGGGCGCCGGGGTGGGTGTGGGGGGTGGCGCTTGCTCGCTATAGGCCACCTGCAATTCATAAAGCGCGGGGCGACGCAGCAAACAGGTGGCGCGGGCGAAGCCATTCTCAAACGTGCCAATCGTCGCCATATTCTCATAGTGGCCGTTGTTCACCGCCGCCCAATCCTGCATCAAATCCTGGCTGTGGACAGCGCCGCCGGTGCTGATCTCGAAACTAAAGATCCGCGGACGGCTTTGCGCCAACGCCTGCCACAACGCCGCTGTCTGCGGATAACTGCTACTTTCGGCGTCGGTCATCAACATAATCGCGCGTGTCCCTGGTCGTTGTCCCAACGCAGTGGTCGCCTGTAACAGATTCGCTTCGGCGCTACTGGAACTGTCGGTGCGCGGATAGTTTGTGAGCGCGGTGAGCACATTCACCGGATTGCCGCTCCAATCCTTTAAGAGATATTGCCCTGGATCGCCAAACGGCAAGAGATTGATCACCTCCAGTTCGGGGTCGATGTCGCGCGCAAAGCTGGCCAGTGATTGATAAGTCGCCGCCAGATAGGGGCCGACGCTGCCGCTGGTATCCCAGGTAAAGACGACGGAACGCTTGGGATCGCGGATATGCAGATGATAGACACCCGGTGTAACGGTCGCGGTGAGTTCGACCCGATGACCAACATCGCTCGTCGTATAAGTCACCGGTGCGCCGGCGCTGTCGAGCAATTCATAGGCCACGGCCACCACCGGGTCGCCGCTGAGCGTAACCTGCAAGGTGTTCTGATTGGGCGGCACTGTCAAGCTGAACCAATCTTCATCCTTGCCGACCAAGACGGATCCACGCACCAGTTGGTCAGCCTGGAGAGGTTGTGCGTGCGTCACGCTGTTGTTGTCGGCCACCTCGGTGAGCGGATTGGCGGGCGCAGCGTTCGCCTGTGCGGCTTCATAAATCGCCGCCTGTTGGTAGCCACCCCATTCAGCGAGGATCGATTGATAGCCATTGGGGCTGGCGCTATCGGCAGTTCGTTCGAGGATACTCAATTGATCGGGATAGAAGATCGTTTGCTTCTCGGCAATTGACGAGGCGACGAAGCGCACATAACGCGCCCACACGGGGGCTGGCAACGCCAATGTTTGCGTCACCGTGGCGCTTACGTTCAGTGTCCACGTGGCCAGCGGCTGCCAAGGACCGACGGGACTATCCAGGCTGACCTGCACCTCTACCTGGGGCAAACGTGCAGCTGATTTGGCGTCGGGCGCATCCAGCCATTGCAATTTGGTGATCTGGGCCGCTCGGTTGTGATGAAAACCGACCACCCATTCGATTGGTTGCCCAGCCTCGGCCTCCACACTTGGCTGCTCTAGTTTGGGCGTCACGATCTTCTGCATATCGTCGGCAACCAGGGGCGAGGTAACAATTACATGGCCACCATGCGCCGGATCGAGCAGATTGAAACCCGGCGCGCTTGGTGGCGTCCAGCCGGGTGGGGCAATGACCTTAAATTCACCTACGCCGATATCACCATTCGCCTGCCAGTTGGTGCGCAGCCGCAACTGGGCAAAGCGCGCCTGCAGTGGCTGCGTAAAGACAAAGGCCTGCTCCACGGCGGCTTGCGCCACTTCGCCCGAATAGACGAGATCAAACTGCTGGCCATCTTGCGACAACAACACATCGAAGCTGCGCACCTGTTCCCAGGGCAGCGTACGCCCTTGCGGATTGATCAGCACACCAGCCACCGGGACCGCCCCATCCCCCGCAAGCTGTACGGTCAAGGTATCGCTGATCGCACCACGCCAACCAAAAGCCGGGCTGACAATTTCGTCAAAAAGATCAAAGATATGATCATTGGCTTTGTCGTTAATCGGCAACGCACCCAGCCCCGTCCAGGCCAGATTGAGACCACCGCGCAGGGCGCCGGCCGTTGTCCAACTGGCGTTCGCATGGACGGGGTCCACGCCACATACGGCTGGTAATTCGAACGTGGTGGCGACAGGTGCATACGTAGCGGTGCTGGCGGCGCTCACGCTAAAACGTACGGGGCTGTCTGTGCTCAGATCTGGGAGCGCGTCCACTTGTACTGGCACCGTACGTGTTTCGCCTGCGGCCAGCGCCAGGCTGTTTTGGGCGAGCTTGGGCGTCCAGGCAAAATCGCTGCTCGCCAGGGTTAAACTCAAGGCTTGGGTGGTCTTGCTGGTATTGGTCAAGGTGAGGGTGAGATCAAGCTGTTGCGCCTGATGCCAGAAACCAGCCGCCGCCGTCACCGGGGCGCGCAGGGTAAGGGAGACGGGCAGGGTGGCCGGTTCTGGTGCGGGTTGGGGGCCACCGTCGAAGGTGACAGCCAACGTGTAGGCGGTATTGCCACTCACGCCCACATAAACCGGCAGATCCGCCGGAAGCTCAGCCCCATACAGACCAGCCGTTTGATTTGACACAGTCAGGCTTAGCGAATCATCCAGGGTCCACAGTTCCAGCACGGCTGTCGGCGTCGTACTCAGGGTAATCGGTGTGGCGGTGTGCACCACGGGCAACTGATACCAGTCGCGCGGATCTTCGCTTGTGTTGACTGCGCCAGCCACATGCAGCGTTGGTGGCAATCCAGCCGCGGTTTTGCGATCATTGTTAAACGGCTCCAGATCCACCGGCGTCACAAGCGGGTTGAGCCGTTCGAGCAGAATCGTGTAGGGGTCGCGGCTCGGTTGGGTGGTATCCATACCCACATAATAATCGCCTGGCCCCAACACCGTTTCGTAAGACCAGGAAACGCCCGGTTCGCGCAGACCATTAAAGAAGAATGGCAGCAGATCGATCTGCAACTGACCATCTGGTGGTGGTGTGACCGTGAGCCGAATATGTTCTACGCCGCTCAACGAGAAACGATAGACATCATGATCATCTGGGACGCTCAACACGCCGCTTAATAATTGGCCAAAGGCCAGCGGCTCGGCGCGGCTTTCATCATTGTTCGGTTCGTGTTCGGTGACGTTCATCAACGGTGGGCCAGGCTCCGTCGTGGTCACGGTGTTGGTTGGTTCATTGCGAAGCGTCGTGACAGGCGTTGCCGGCGTCAATTCCGTCGGGGTGACCGCGGGGGGCCCGAGCGGAATGAGGCGAATGGTATAATGGCTGTCCTTGCCATGGAGACGCAGGAAATGATCGCCCGGCAGCAGATAGAGATTGTCGATGCGGATCAGGCGCGCGCCATTTGCACTTTGGCGCACCAGTTCGCTCCCGTCAATCTCTTGATAACTCATAAAGTCCAGCGCATTGCCAACCGCTTGAACGCGCCACAATTGCGGTTCGCCGCTGACGGTGAAGCGATAATAATCATCTTCGTCGCCGACAAATTGCCCACGGATAACGCTTGCTTGGCTCAGCGGCGAGGCCGTCGTGATGGCATCGTTAGGTTCGGCTTCCTGGGTGGGTGATGGCGTGCCGGTCTGGGCAAACTCAATTGTGTAATCCGCGGCCGTGCTATCGAGATTGCTGAGCGCCAGCAAGTAGCTGCCCGGCTGAAGGATAAGATCAGGCAAAACTGGCGTGGTTGACTGCCGGCATTGCAGTTGCTCCCCTGTGGCGTTGTACAAGCAAAGCTCAACGGTGGGGGCAACCGTATTGGTCAAAGTGGCGACGGTCACGTTAACGGCCCATTGCTGCTGGGCAAAAGCGTCATCCACGGTGAAACTATAATAGTCATGATCGCGCACGGCGGGGAAACTGCCCTGCATAGATTGGGCCGGGTCAAGCGCATAGGCAGTGGCCAGATCGTTGTCAGGTTCCTCTTCGCGGGTAAGCGAGCGTTCACCGGCCGCCGTTAGCGTTAGCTGATAAGCAAGCGAATGATCGGCGGCTGGCGAAAGCCGCAGATAATACGATCCAGCCGCCAGGCCCAGCGGACCAAAATCGATTTGGCCGCGTTCGTTCGCATCTTGGCTGAGGATCTGATTATGGTCCGCGTCTTCAATCGCCAGGGTTACCTGTTCGCCCAGCGGGACCAGGGCGCGCACTTGCCAACGTTGTTGCGCCGCTTGGTCAGAGAGCGTCCAGGCGTACCAATCTTCCGAACCGTTCAGATTGCCGGATAATTTTATGGCCGCCCCACCGGCATCCGTTGGCAACGCAAGCGCATTATCCGCATCGTCATTGGGTTCACTGTCATTCGGCGCGGGCAACGGGCCACGCGCCTGAAGATCGAGTTGATAGGCACCACCAGCGCCACTGTGAATGATGCCCAGGTAATAAGTTCCTGGCGTTAGCAGCAGTTGGTCAACGTTGACATCCTGACCATCCGGTGAACTCAACTCAAACAGTTTAGTCGAGTTAGTGACATCTTTGCCATTATCGGCAAACTCAATTTTCAGCAGTTGCACACCGCTCACACCGTAGGGCATGGCGTGAAAGGCCAACTGCCAGATCTGTTGGGCGTCGGTGGCAGAAATCGTCCAGACGAAGAGATCTTGATCCTCGCCAGTTTCCGTGCCGGTGATACAATCTGCGCCACTGATTGGCGTGGCCGCAGCCGGTTGATCGTTGGGTTCAACTTCCGCCGTACACGATTGGGCATAGAGCGGGCCTGGGGTGAGCGCAAAGAGCAAGAGCCCAAACGTCACCAGGCAAATTCTGATCGCATGAGTGCGCATAATCACTCCTGTCACGGTTTGATAATTGGGTGTTGCAGCCCGTCGCTGTTGTTGAGCCAAGCGCCGGTGCCGATCATGGCCGCAACCGCCATTGTGATTTTGCCAGCCACCCCAAGCGTAGCCATCGCGCCGTAACCGCCCACCCCCACACTGGCGCAGACAATTGCATCTTGGACGGTTAAGCCATTCTTGTCATGACCGGCAATTAACGCACAGCCGCCGGCGAAGGCTACTGAGCGAAGCAACGCCGCGTATTCAATGGCGGCTGCGCCAAGGCCATCTTCATTAACGCCTAAGGTCTGGCCAGTTTTTTGGTCAATTCGCCACCAGCCAAACTTTTTAATACCGGTTGGCATCTTTTCGGGCAAAACCACCACGTTGCCTGCGGCCAAATCAGTTTGTAATTGTGTTTTAGCATTGAGCGAGAGCGCCAGTTTGTCGATGCCGGCCGTGTCGGCGGGCGTCAACACGCGAATCGGAATTTTCTGTTGATTGGCCAGGGCAAAGACGGTGAAGACATTTTCGGTGTTGTCAGCTTGTTTGGGGTCGAGGGCGATATCTTCGGTGCGCGTCTCCCAAACGCCAGTTTTGAGCAAGGCATTCACATCGACGGCCAGCTTGCCACCATCGAGTTTGTAGGTGCGTCGCTCGTTGTTCACGACATCCATCCAAAGGTGCATACGTTCGGCATCTTGTGATTGGGTGTAGACAACAAGCGAAGCGGAAGGTCGATAGTTGATCAGATTCGTGGCGGTGGCCCCGGCATCGGCGACGGCATAGATCACCGGGTGACCCGGCCAACTCAAGTCGAGCGTGTCCAACTTGGCTTTGGTCAGGTCAGCAAAGCCGGGCTGTTGGTATTGGCTGCCCAGGGCAAAGTCGAACAAGGGCCGTGACTTCAGCAAATGTTCGAGTTGCAGATCAGCAAGATAGGCGGCGGGCAACGCGCCGGTGGCGAGCATAAAGGTATGCTGCGCCGTCAACGCGATCATGTCCGGCAAGGGATCATCCGGATGGAGCAGGGTCCACTGTTTTTTGGCGCGATTTTCCGCGCCGATGCGGTCAACCAGCGTGCGGCGAAAGACGCGCGGTGCCTGACCCGGCGCAGTGAAGGTATATTCGATATAGACGCCGGTCAGCAAAAAGTGACTGCTATCTTGCAGCTCGTCTGGTGTGGTCGTGCTGTCCAACGCATCCAACGCGCCGCCCAGTGATTTACTGACGCCAGTAATCAGCGGCGCCAACGGCGAGGTTGCAGCATCAGGCGGGACAAGATTGCCGAGCAGATCGAAGAACATACTATCGGCGACCAGTTTGCCATCGAGGTTGGGGTAGAAAAAACTTGTCTTTTTCAGCGCGCTGACCGGGTCGGCCAGATCGGCCAGACTGGTGAAACCATCGGCGAAGATCGCAAAGGTATGGCGGCGGCCAGCCATATCAGCCGGTGTGCCGGTGAGCGGAGCAAAGAGTGGTCTCGTTTCGATCTCGTCGCCGACTTTGTGCTCAATCAGCACTTGCATCTGAAATTCTTGTTTCAGTGCGTCGGGAATTTTGCTTTCGTCGGCAAAGCTTTCTGTGGCGGTCAATTTGGCAGGAGCCGTAGCCTTGCCAAAGGCGGGCTGCACCGGTTTCCAAGCTTGGTTCGGTCCCAGCCGATAGGCAACCCAGAAATAATCCTTGGCTTCCTGAATTAGCTTCGCTTCGGCCTCGGTGTCGTTCAGGGTAACGTCTGCTTTGCTCAGCAGCGTTTGCAGATAGGCCGAATCATCAAGCGTAGCCGAATAGGCCATTGTCGAAGTCACAGGGGGTGGATTGAGCGCCAACGTGAGCAGGTTGGTGATGTCCGACTTAGCCACACCGGCCTTGGTCGCGGCGTCATTCAACAGGGCCTTCACCTTGTCCATCTGTTGGCTGATCGGCGGCGCGAATTTACGCGGCTGGAAGAGTTGGTTCACCAAAATTGTCGCCTCACTATCACTCAAAGTGCCATGCAGGATCTTCACCTCATAACCGGCATCCGTGAGCAATTGTTGGAGCAGCACAGCCTGATCCAGCGCGTTGCCAGCTCGGCTCATCAGCGTGCCCTGGCCACCACGCAGCAGGCCAGGGTATTGCTCAAAGGCTATTTCGTTCGTCACAAAATCGATGATTTTAGCAGCATCACCGGCTAACGCGAAGCTCAGTTCATCCAGATCAAACTGATTGCGGTCGAGCAGCTTGCGCAATTGCTCGGCTTTGGTCATGACATCAGCCAGTTGTTGCTTGGCCTGGGCATACGTTAGGGTGGGGGTGGCGGCTGGCGTTGGTTGGGGCGTGGCGGTCGTGCTCTGGGCGGCCAGCGGTAAACTGGTGGCGAACAGCAAGACCAGGCTGAGCATCGTCTGCAGGAACGGGTTGATTCGACGTTGCATAACTTATCTCCTAAATGCGGATCTAAAACGAAGAAGATGGCGCCTAAGATTGGCCAATTAAATTACCAGGGTCACGAGGATCCCGTTTCGCACTGCTTTGTTCTTCTAGCCGACATGATGAGGGCTTCTAGAGGCATGAAGTTATCGGCCCAGTATAGTACCAAAGTGACAGTTGGTCAATTACTTCAAAATATCGCCCATAAACCCCGTCAAAAGAAATAATTATTGCTAGAATATAGCACTTATTAGGCTGTGCAAGATGCTCTTCCAGCATCAGATGGTGAATAAAAATTTATTTCGGCCATTGGCGGTGTGCGGCCGTGCCCACCGAATGAATTCGGCAGCTGATATGGCAAACAGGCTAAAGCCCTGTTACCAGTTGGTCTATCAACCCTGTCCTGAATTATCAAATAAACTACGCAATCTTTTCGTCTGGCCAGCGACATAGCAACGTTGCGTAAGCGCAGAACGGCTTTGCTCATAAAGTGGTGTATGATAACAAACGGCGTAAACACACCGGTTCAATCATGCCTTCATCGCTTCGTGGTCTGTTTCCCCGTTTGTTGATTCATGCCATTCAAAACGATCACCGTTAACGACGGATGAACGCAAAATGATCATCTGTTTTGTGGTTGATCACCTTGCGCTTGGTAATTACGAAGGAGTGTTTATGCGTTTTTTGAAACGAGTCATTTCTGGCCATCCGCGGCTATTGATCATGCTGATCGTAGGGTTGTGGGTGGGGATAGGCGCAGGCACGACCAAGGGCCAGGAGAGTGTGGCTAGCCTCTACCTCCCTTTGATTCAGCATACCCTTGATAAGCAGCCAAGTGGCACGTCCACCGCCACGTTGCTGGCCACAGTTCCCGCCAACAACGCCACACCAACACCTTTGCCCAATGCCACTCCACCCGCTTTGCCGCTGCTCTTTGTTTCTCGCCAGATTCCACCGCATGGCAGCGTCTATTGGGACAAACCCAATGATCTGCCGGGGGTCGGCCCTTATAGCCGCTTTCAAATGGCCGCGCCCGGTAAATTGCTCATCCGCGCAACGGATGGCGCCTTGCGCACGCTTATTGATGGCACCCAGCCAGCGAGCAATGCCTTCCAACTAGTCGATGTCAACGCGCCAGACATTTCGTATGATGCCACGCAAATTGTCTTTGCCGGTCTGCCCGCGGGTAAGGTTCATGACAATGAGCCGCTGAACAACCCCAGCGCTTGGCGAATTTATGCGATCAATGTGGATGGCACTCATTTGCGCCAGTTGACCTTCACAGATGAAACACGCAACATGCAACAGTTTGGTGATGCCGCGGGCGCCTTGATCGCCTATGACGACACCGATCCAGCCTGGTTGCCCGATGGGCGAATCGTCTTCTCCTCAACGCGCTGGCCAGAGATTGCCCAATACAGTGCATCGCGCAGTAGCAATTTGTATGTAGTCGATGCCGACGGCAAAAACTTGCACCGGATCACAGCTGAACGCAATGGCGCAGACCGACCTGCCATCGATCCGCTGACGGGCAAAATTGTCTTTGCCCGTTGGTGGCGCAACCATCGCTTTGTCGCCAAAACGATGGCGACCATTCCCGATCCCAACGGCGGCTACATCCAATATCTCGGGTTAACCGCCGACCGCACAGGTCAATATGGTGGGCCCGACTTTCTCTGGCGTAATTTCTGGCAAATTGCGACGATCAACCCCGATGGCACGGGACTCGCCCTCTGGTCTGGCGACTTTCGGCAGGAAGACGCGAACCATGCCTATGGCGGTGCATTTACGGCTACAGGCGATTTTATCGCCAACTACTTTCCCATGTTTAATATGACCGAAGCGGCTGGCTTTGGCGGGCTGCGGCGCTACCAACGGGGACCGCAACCATATCAACCGATTCTGGGGGTCACTTCGGCCACCTTTGACTATGTCAGCCAGGCGAACCCAACTTCGTATGGGATCTATAAAGGTCAATATGCCACCGATGCGGCGGTTTTACCCGATAATCGGCTGATCGTGTCGTATGCCAAAGATGTGAATCAGGATTATGGGCTCTATACGGTGAATGCCGATGGCAGCAATCTCAGGCTCCTCTACGACAATCCGGGCACGAGCGAACTGCGTACAAAGGTAATCCAAGTTCGGCCATTGCCAAAGATCTTGCCCGATAGAATTACGCAGACACCCAGCCAACTCCCGCCGCAGGCAACTGGACCTTATGACGCCGATGGCAGCTTTGTCTTTGACGATTTGAACATCTATTTCAACGCGCCGGTCGATGTAGATATGGTCAACGCCCCGCCGATCGGGTCGGCGACGACATTACGGTTCTTTCTCGATCATCAACGCACCTCGTATGGCTCGTTTCCCAATTTAGATTGGCCGATTTTGCTCAAGCAAGTTGCCATTGCGCCCGACGGATCGCTGCGCGATACCGTACCGGCCAATTTGCCGCTCTTCGAAGAACTGCGCTCGGCCGATGGCAGCGTACCTTTCACCATCAACAGCACCAATGTACAGCGGCAGGATGGCGCGGCCCATGTGGCGGGCATGAACTATGGTCGCCCAGGCGACACCGTGCGCTGTGTCGGTTGCCATACCGGGCATAGCCTGTTGCCAGTGCCGATTAACCCCGCAGATGCGCAATGGACGAATGTCGCGCCCAGTGCAGTTGTAACGGTTTCGTCGGCGCGTGCCCCCGAGCTAGTGGAAGGATTGACCGACCGATTGGTCATGAAAGGTTCCATGGGGCGTTATTGGGCAAGCGATCCCAGCCAACCCGCCAATGGTCAATGGGTGCAACTGGCTTTTCCGGTACAGATCAGCGTGCGCACCGTACGGCTCTATAACCCGCGCCCCATTGACCCAGAAAGTTCCAATGTCCAAGTGCA
>JAPLGZ010000170.1 GCA_026389895.1 Chloroflexota bacterium
GCTCGCCATGCTGCCGCAATCTGTGGTGAATAAAAACGATTGATAATGCGGGAGCCTCACCCCCTCTCCTGAACTCAGACCTTTGATTCAGGAGAGGGGGTGAGGCCTCCTTAAAACCCTAGAATACGGCTGATTAGACCCTTCTTCTTGGCTGGTGGTGGAAGCGGCGGTGGTTCATAGAGTAACGCTAGCTCCTCTTCCGGCTCTTCGACGATGCCCAGTTGACGTTTAAGATCATCTGTCATGGCGTGTGGCGTCCAGGCCGGCTCCCAGACGATGTTGACGTTGACCGCGCTGGCGCCTTTTTCCAGGAGCGTATTTTCCACATCAGCAATAATCTGTGGCCCCATTGGGCAGTGGGGTGTGGTGAGCGTCATGGTTACATCGACCACGCTGTCGTCATGTACATCAATGCCATAGACAAGGCCCAAGTCAACAATATTTTGATAAATTTCCGGATCGATCACGGCTTTGAGAAATTCGCGGCTCGTTTCGGCGGTTAATCCTTCACTCATAAAATTTCCTTACAGATATGGCACGCTTTCTCAACACACAGTACGCTAATGCGCCTGCTTTTGCAACAATTCAATCATCGTGCCGTGGGTTGCTTTGGGATGAACAAAAGCAACCAGACCATGCACCCCTTGGCGTGGTCTTTCGTCGATCAAACGTAACCCTTGGGCGCGCAGTTCCGCCAAGGCGACTTCGATATCATCCACCTCAAAGCAGATATGATGTGTCCCTTCGCCACGATTTTGCAGAAAGCGGGCTGTGCCGCTTGTCGCATCTGTAGGGGCGATCAATTCAATGGTGCCGTTGTTCGCATCCAAAAAAGCCGCTTCCACCAACTGTTCGGGAATGGCGACGCGCTCCACCAAAGTGAAACCCAACTGATCACAATAGGTTTTTAAACTTTCATCGAGGTTATTGACAACAATACCAATATGGTCGATTCGTTTGAACATAAGTTAGGTTGTACTTTACGCTAAATGTTGTTTGGCTACCTGCAGAAACTCCTCAGCCCAGGCTAAGATGTTTAATACCTGATCGGCTGCAATGGGTGGATTAATATCATAATCACCACTATGGCGTAAATCTTCTGCATCAAGTAGATAACGATGAAACTTGGTGTTGATGATGCCCGATTTAGCAAATTCCCGACCAAAAGCGGCAAGCACAGCACTATGGCTAGAGAAGGACAATTCTTTACTCAGGAGCAAAGCCTCGGCTGTATAGAACATGGCATAATAACCACGCGAAGCTGCAAAATCGTAATAATTCTCTCGATATAAAAGCATCGCCGCCTGGATGCTATTTTGTGCTTTTTGCAATAATCCTTGAATTTGCTCAGTCACACGAGCATACCTTCGCGTTGCACATTTAGTAGGAACGGGCTTTTCTCTTGTTCAAACCGTTTCTTTGCAACAAATGATCGGGAAATCACCAGATCATTTTCCAGCGACAAGCGGGCCACTATTTCCGATGTATGGGCGATCGCCATGCCATAATCAAACTCATCACGTAACACCACCAACAGATCAATATCAGAATCTGCGCGGGCATCGCCACGGGCGCGTGAACCGAAGAGCAACATCCGGTCAAATTGTTCACCAAAAATGGCTTGGAAAGATTCGCGCAGAATGCCCAGCAAGTTTTTTAATTCGAGTTCAGACATCGCCTATACCCAGCTTTCCGGCGCATATTCACCAAAGACACCGCGCAATGTATCACAAATTTCGCCCAGCGTTGCGTAGGCTTCCACCGCTTCAATAAACAATGGCATGAGTGTTGCATTGGGTGTTTGAGCAGCCTGTTCGATGCGCTGTAACACAGCTTGCACGCGCCCATTGTCACGCTCGGCGCGCAATTTTTTCAGCGCGGCCATTTGCTCGACGCGCACATTCTCGTTCACGCGTAGCAGATCGGCCAGGGTTTTTTCCTCGGTCTGAAAGCGATTGACGCCGACCACGATCTGTTCATTTTTTTCGATGGCGCGTTGAGTTTTATAGGCCGCGTCTTGAATCTCTCGCTGGATAAACCCTTCTTCCACCGCTTTGAGCGCGCCGCCTAATGCATCAATCTGGGCAATATAAGCGCTGGCCTGACGTTCGATCTCGTCGGTGAGGGCCTCGATCGCATACGAACCACCCAACGGATCAACCGTGTCGGCCACACCACTTTCATAGGCCAGGATCTGCTGGGTGCGCAGGGCAATTTCTACTGCTTTCTCCGTTGGCAGCGCCAACGCTTCATCCTTGCCGTTCGTGTGCAAACTTTGGGTGCCGCCCAAGACAGCAGACAATGCCTGCACCGTCACGCGAATAATATTGTTGTCTGGTTGTTGTGCTGTCAGAGTGCTGCCGCCCGTCTGCGTGTGAAAGCGCAAACGCCAACTTTCTGGATCTTGCGCACCAAAACGTTGGCGCATGATCTTGGCCCAGAGGCGGCGGGCGGCGCGGAATTTGGCGACTTCTTCTAGAAAATTATTATGGGCGTTAAAAAAGAAGCTAAGTTGGCGGGCAAATGTGTCCACATTCAGCCCCGCTTGGAGCGCTTGCTGCACATATTCAATGCCATCTGCCAGGGTAAAGGCCACTTCCTGGATCGCTGTGCTGCCCGCTTCGCGCATGTGATAACCGCTGATCGAAATCGTGTTCCACTTGGGCACTTCGGCCGTGCAATAGCGAAAAATATCCGTAATCAGGCGCATGGAAGGCTTAGGCGGAAAAATATAGGTGCCGCGCGCAATATATTCTTTGAGAATGTCATTCTGCACCGTGCCGCGCAGTTGATTGACCGGCACACCCTGCTGTTTGCCCACCGCAATCACCATCGCCAGCAGAATGGCCGCCGGCGCGTTGATCGTCATACTGATACTTACTTTGTCCAGCGGCAGGCCATTGAGCAAAATTTCCATGTCGCGCAGACTGCTGATACAGACGCCCACTTTACCGACTTCACCTTCGGCAAAATCGTGATCTGCGTCATAGCCAATCTGCGTTGGCAGATCAAACGCGACGGAAAGCCCCGTCTGGCCTTGAGCCAGCAGATAACGATAGCGTTGATTGCTTTCAGCGGCAGTGCCAAAACCGGCATATTGGCGCATCGTCCATAAGCGGCCGCGATACATGTTGGGTTGGACCCCGCGCGTAAAAGGATATTCACCGGGAAAGCCCAGTTGTTCCAAATAACGCGCCTCATACGAAGCCGCGTCACCTTGAACCTCCTCTGGCGTATAGAGGGGGGCTACCTCTAGTGTGTCGCTGCTGGTCGTGAAGCGTGGATGCCGTTCGCCAAAGCGTTTGACTTGGGGCGCCAAGGTCTTATCTTCCCAAGCTTTTTTAAGGGTTTGCAGTTTTGATGATGTTGTAATCATTGAGCTTCGTTCAGATACCCATGCTGTGTTAAATAATTTCGGACAGCCTCAACGAATTCCTGCGCTTGTTCTAAACGCTGTTCAGGAAGACCTTCAGTCGGGATATAAGAGGCTCTATAATCAGTCAATTCACGTTCTTTGTGAAGATTTTTATAAATTTCACCCAATTTATCCGATAATATGCCTGTATTGATAAAATATTGATGTAAGGCTGATTCAACACCGCTATGCTTAGCTCGCGTCATGCCTTTCGTAAGTAATAAGGCAGATGCTGCGTAAAATATAGCATAATAACAATGCGAAATAGCTAACCGCTCCATCCCTGAGCGAATCAGTAAATCTGCTGCTGCCAAATCTTCGGCGCTGTTTTCCAGATAAAGTCGGATTTCATCATATTGCGCAGCAGTCATCACATAGTCTCCAGACGCAGGACTTTTTCTGTATTCAAAATTCGTATCAAGCTGTACTACATCTGAAGCTTTTTTCCATAACCCAATCCCATCGCGTTGAATATTACGCCACAGTGAACTGCCACGGCGATGCCATTGCTGCTCATCAGGCGACATGAACAAAGGGCTTAAAACGCAATCGTGCATTCCAGCCGCATCCCAAGCAAGCTTATAAATCATTTCCCGTTCTGCCTGGCTGAGCCCCCGATTGAGTAAGAGCAACAGATCTACATCTGACTCAATTCGTTCCTCCCCGCGCGCCGCTGAACCATAGAGGATGACGTCCTCGACTACGTCACCATAGCGCGTTTGCAGTTCAGGCAGAAATTCGCCCAAGGCGCGCCACTCCGCAGGTGAGATTGAAGAGCGCGCCAGTGGTGTTTCAAACTGGCGTAACCAATCTACGCTTCGTAGCGGGGATGTAATTTTCTGCTGATCTTGCGCAAAGCGTTGGTGAATATTGGTCGTCAAATTTGCCTCTGTCAGGCTTCTCTGTGGCACAAAGCTGTTGGCCGGTAAGCTCAACGCTCCTGTGCCACAGCAACAAGACCCTACATGTCACTGCGCCCCATCAAGGCGCGCCCGAGCGTCACCTCGTCGGCATATTCCAGATCGCCGCCCACTGGCAACCCGCGCGCCAGCCGTGTCACCCGCACGTTCAGTGGTTTGAGCAGCCGTGAGATGTACATGGCCGTCGCTTCGCCTTCTAGGTTCGGGTTGGTCGCCAACAGAATTTCGCGCACTGTTGTCTGACTGTTGGCCGTGGCCGCTTGCACGCGCCGCAACAGCGAGGCGATCTTCAGATCATCTGGCCCCACCCCCGCCATGGGCGATATGGAGCCGTGCAACACATGATAGACGCCGTGATATTCACGCGTGCGCTCGATCGCCTGGACATCCAGCGGCTCTTCCACCACACAAATGAGCAATTGATCGCGCTGTTGGTCGGTGCAGATCGGGCAGGGATCGCGGTCGGCGATGTTGTGACAGATGCTGCAAAAGAGCGTGTTTTCCTTGAGTTCTTGCAAGGCATTGGCCAAATTGGTGGCGACTGCAGCATCGGCGCGCAACAAGAAATAGGTGAGCCGGCTAGCTGTCTTGGGACCAATCCCAGGCAATTGGCTAAACGCTTCAATTAATTTACTAATCGGTTCGGCTAAAGGTTGCATAAAAGATTCAGTCTAGAGCAAATAAAATAGAGGGTGACAAGGTAGGATGGCAAGTTGATGAAAGCTGGCGACTCGATATCTCCAGCTTTCATCAACTTGGCCTGTTCTTCACTTGCCAACCAATCATAACCCCAATCCGGGTGGCAGACCCAGCCCACCGGTCAGTGAGCCAAGCCGTGCTTCGGAGAGCGCCTTGCTTTTTTGCAGGGCGTCATTGACGGCAATCAACACCATGTCTTGCAAAAGTTCGACATCCTCGGCGTTGACGGCTTCCGGTTTAATCGTGATCGAACGGATTTCTTGGGCGCCAGTCGCAACCACGGTCACGACGCCACCTCCAGCTGTGGCTGTTACTTCTTCATCGGCCAGTGCTTCCTGCGTTTTTTCCATCTCCTCTTGCAACTTGCGCATCTGACCCATCAGATTATTCATGTTGCCGCCACCACCCATGCCTGGCAGGCCGCCGCCAGGTAATGGCCGACCACCGCCGCTGCGATTCTTTTTGATTTTAGACATTGTTCGTTCCTTTCCATGAATGCTCGGCTAAACCCACGCAAAACTTGGTCTATCGTGCGAGACGAAACAAGCTGATTATGCCATCCGTCAGCAGTTTTACGCAGGCTACGTATGCTTCTATTATACCACTTCTGCCCCTAAATCGCTGAGTGCGTACTCGACTAGTGGATCAGGACCATCTAACTGTTGCTGGCTAGGGCTCATGTTGATCATGCGGGCTAATTTGGCTTGTTCACCCACCTGGCACTCTAAAATCACGGAGCGCCCCACAAAGGTGGATAAAATCGCCGCCACTTTTGGCAACGTATCGGGGCGGGCAACCATGTCGCGCGAAAACTCGTTGGCGCCAAAGGCCAGGGCCACGGTCTGCTCGCCAACGGCGATATCCTTGACGGCTTTGAGGGCGGCCTGCACCTGCACGCCACACTGGCTACGCACAACGACCATAAACTCTTTCCAACGCGTGTTCAATTTCTGGATCGCTGCGCCATCAAGTGGCGGTGGCTCAATGGCTGCTGGAACTGGTTCAACGGCCTTTGCTATGGTCGCTTCTGCTGGCACAGGCGATGTCACCACTGGTGTAGCCGGCGCCGTGGGCGGTGGGCTTGCCACGGTTACTTGCGGTAATGGCGCCGCGACTGGCACGTTCGTGGCCGGTGCCATTACCGGGGCTGCTAGCTGGGCGGGTGCGGCCAAGCTTTCGCCTTGAATCGACTCAATCAAGGCCAATTCCAGTGGCAACTGGGGATGGTAACCGCCTTTTAAATCTTGAATGGTGGCGTTAAAGCGCTTGATCGCCGCAAAAGTCGCCGCCCCGGTCATTTGCTTGGCTTGCAGTTGCATCTGCTTGACCGTCTCGGCTGGCAG
>JAPLGZ010000808.1 GCA_026389895.1 Chloroflexota bacterium
GGCGAGTGGATGTGGGCATGTTCATTGACTGCCTGCACGCCAAGCAAGCGCACAATGCCACGGGCTGTGCCATTCAAGACCCAAATCAAAGGGCGAAAGATCGTGCGCGCCCAGGCCATCGGGCCGGCGGTCGCGATCGACAACCTTTCTGGATAGCGCAGACCGACATTTTTGGGAATCAGTTCACCCAGAATCACTTGGAGCATGGTCAGAACGATCAGGATAGCCGCTGCGAGCACCGATTGCACAATGACCTGCATCCGCCCATCCAACCGCGCCAATTGGGGCGCTAGGCCAGCCATAATGTTCGATTGCCCATAAAAACCTAAGGAAAGGCTGGCAATCGTAATCCCTAATTGGCAAGAAGAGATGTACATATCCAACTTCTGGGGATCTTCTAGGATCGCGAGCAACTGGCGCGCCGTCGGATTGCCTTCATCCGCTAATTGCGCCAGCCGCGCTCTTCGAGAGCTAACCGTTGAAAATTCAGCGGCGACAAAAAATGCATTTAGGCCAATGAGCAGCGCGATAACGGCAAAGATGAGTAGAAAATTCATAAGGATAAACGCATTATTGAGCTTCGATCGTGACGATAACGTCACTCGATGTAATGGCGCCGTTGGAGCCATTACTAATGGCGCGAAAACTATAGGAAGCCGTCTGCCCGACGGCTTCGGCTGGGATGGTCACGCTAAAATTGACGTAGGCCGTATTGCTCGGTCCCATCCCGTTCAAAGGCAGGCTGTTATTCGAACAGATTCCATCCGCCCGGCAGAGTTGGGCAGACCAGTCTCCGGCTTGCACAAGAATCACCGAAATATTATCAGATGTGTCCCCGCTGTTGGTGACCAAGAGGCCAATCTCACACTGACCAACCGAACAGGTATGGTGTTCGCCATCCTTCACCGCGAGGGTCGTGGCATACCGTATATTGGGGGTGGGTGTGTCTGTGGGCGGTACGGGTGTCCAGGTTTCGGTTGGGATAATCTCCGGCGTAAAACTGGGCGTGGGTGTTACCGTAGAAGTCGGAAAGAGCGGCATCACGGTGGTCGTGTAAATCTGGGTGGTGCCATCAAATAGAGTGACGGCCAGTTTGTACGTCTTTAGATGCTTTTCGATACATTCTTCCTGTTCACCATCGCCCTGAACCGGCTGATTTTCATAATAGACCGACTGCACATTCTCGACATGCCAGCGAATTCCGGTGCAGCTATTGATCATCACCTGCTGCTCCAGCGACCCAAATTGGACAACGGGTGTGCCGCGCGGTGGGGTTGGTGTCGGTAGCGGTGTCGCCGATGCTTCCAACACGATAGGTGTACTCGTTGGCACATCAATAATGGGCGTCGGGCGGCGGGTGGGGATTTCTTGATCTAATCCTACGGGGGGCGCGGCTTGATCCCCAGGCGGCAATGTTGGCAATAGCGTAAGCGCTTGATCGCCATTTTGACCCGCTGCGGGGGCCAAGGTAATGGCCGGCTGCTCCCCTGTAACGGCTGTGGGCGTCACCGCTACTGGGAAAGTGGTGGTCGGCGCTGTGCTATTCGCGACGGGTGCTACACCAATGTTTGTGCTCGGCAGGGCTGGCACTGGGGTGATTACTGGCGGAATACTAGTGGCTGTCAGCACAATATAGACGGGCGGCGGCACGGTGGCAACGTTGGCCAATGTATTCACCCGTGTTGTTGATTGGCCGACAACGCCCTGGCTCACCATCTGCCAACCGGTATAGGCTGCAAAGACCCCCCCACATAAAAAGACGCTCAAAAAGATGATGCCTGCGCCCACCCAGCCCCACATCCGGCGATGGTTGGGTGTTTCATCCTCTAAGCCCAATGCACCCAGATCCGGCGACTGATCCGCTACCACGGGCGCCGCGGCCCAGGTTTGGGTAGGCGTAAAATGGGTCTCAGGCTCCCCGGCGTCGCTAGCCGCGGCCACTTGATAGCGCGCACAATACCGATAACCGTTAGACAAGCAAAAAGTGGCTTGGTCAGTTAGCAACAAAGAATTATTGTCGTCGGTGGCCAAACAGTGATTTTCGAAGCTTGGATAATCAACGGGTGGCGCTTGGTTATCTTTATTGTCTAAGGTGCCCACATACGGGCAGAATAATTTTGCCATCAGGGCTTAGTTGGGATTTTCGTGTAGCCATGAAGAGGCTAATTGTAAAGCTTCTTCTGCGGTTTGAATTTCACCAGCCGCTTGTGCTTCAAGCAATTGTTCCAAGAGCTGGCCGACCTGGCGTCCTGGTGTTAAATTAAAGCGCGCCATCAACGTGTACCCATCCAAAAGTGGCTTCTTCTGGACTTCCGTCCACCCATGCTCTGTAAAGGCGAATGCTAATAAGTCGGTGACATGTTTCAGATAGCCGTTCCAGTTGGGTGGAGGGGTAGCCTTGTAGATCGCCTGATAATCAGCCATCGCCAGCAGCGCGGTGTCGACGCCCGCCGGTTGCTCGAACTGTTTGCCGCCCACGTCGCGGAAAAAACGATAACGAGCGCGCCGACCAAGCGGCTGCCCCACAAATGAAGCGTCGAGGAGATGGGGCCGCATGTGTCCTTCGATCACGGCGCGCGCGAGGGCAATCTCGGGGCGACTAAAGTGGAACGCGGTCAGTCGTTGCGTTGCCATTTCGGCGCCGACACGGTCATGTTCAAAAAAACGATAGCGCACGCTGCCGCCCGGCTGCACTTCGGCGGTGCGTGTTGCCGGCTTGCCCACATCGTGGAAGAGCGCATGCCAGACCAACCAATCGGCGCGTGGATGGCCAACTGCCATCGGGTTGGCAAAATGATGACGCAAGTGAACATGCCACGGTTCTAACGCCTTTTGCCAGAGTGGAGGGGCTGGCTCTGTGGCGGATGGCGGTTGGCCTTTGATCCAATTGCGAATTTGCACCGCTTTACGAATTGTCTGGAGCGTGTGCTGGTAGACATCCTGATAATGCGGATAGGACTGTTCGATGTCGATCAGGCCAGCGATTTCGGGCAGCACATAACCTAGCAGGCCGAGCTTATGCAGATCATCAATGGCTTGCGCAGCCTGGTCGGTGAGCAACATCTTCCAAAGTTCGTCACGAACACGCTCGGGGCTCGTTAACCTGAGGGTGGCGCTCAAGCGCTTGATCTGCAGCCGCGTCTCCTCATCTAGGGTAAAGTTCAATTGATTGGCAAAGCGCACCGCCCGCAACAGGCGGACGGAATCTTCCGCCAAACTGGCCGCAGAAACTCGGCGCAACACCCGTTGCGCCAGATCGCGCTGCCCGTTCCATACATCGATCAAGCGCGGTTGGTCAGCACTATCCAGGGCAAACGCCATTGCATTGATCGTAAAATCGCGTACCCACAAGTCCGCCTCAATCGAATCGCCGCGCATGCTTGCCACATCACAGACGAGTGGTTCGCCATTGGTGGAAGAAAAAACCAGCCGCGCCACATCGCGAGCGGGATCAAGCGCGTAAAAATTCCAGCCTAACTGGTCTGCCACGCGTTGGGCCGTAGGCAGCGCGGCTTGTCCGAGCACCAGGTCTAAATCGGTCAATTGATGGGCTTTACCCAGCAAAAAGTCGCGCACCACACCGCCCACGATATAAACCGGGGTTGTCTGTTGCAAAAATGCATTTAGTAAAGCGCGAAAGGCCGGATGGGCCGGTTTCCAGTTCATAATTTACATTAAAATCGTAATTCTAAAAATAGTACATTTAACTTTACTTCCTCATTATAGCAGATAGCGAAGCCTGGCTCTAAAAATCACAACGGTATTGGGACGGCAACAATTCGCATCAAGCATGGGGAAACGTTCGAGCAGCCATGATCGAAAACAGGGGCACCCTGCGGAGAGGTGTAAAGTTATGCATGTATAAACTCTTCCAGAGGTGGAAGGGCCAGCCCTGCCTGGCCTTCCACCTCTGTGTACAAAGTTTGGCTACGTGCTTTGTGCGCTCAATTTATAGCTGTACCAACTGATTCGTCTTCGCCGCTTGATGAATAGCCAGGGCACTACGCAGAAAATTTCGGCTGAGGCTTAACGGCACAACGGGTGCCGCGCCGTCTAGAATACATTGTTCCATGGCCGTCACTTCACACAGATAAGGGTTCACCGCCGGCGTGATGATCGTTGTTGTGCTGCCATCGATTGTGGTGACAATACAGCGACTCTCTTGACCATTGATGCCTGGTTTCCACGGCTCGATCAACTGAATCGACCCCTTATCGCCGATAATGTGGGCGGCCTCGCGGAAAGGGGTGCGCAACCCTGAGGAAATCTGCGCCACCAGATTATTAGCAAAGACGAGCTGGGCGCGCATCGCAACATCCACACCTGTTTCGCCGACAATTTTGTCGGCCCAGACTGTTTTGGGACTCTCTCCCGCGCCGGCAGCCTGGGCCATAACCAGCGAAAGGCTATTGGGATAGACACCGACATTACCTAATTCACCCGCGGCAATCATGGCTTGCACTTTGCGTGTTTGGGGATGGTGCAGATACATGAACGCCTCGAAGATCGTCACCTGATGGCGTTGCGCTGCCGTGGCAACCTGGTCAAATTCAGCCAGCGTCGTCACTAAAGGCTTTTCGCACAAAACATGTTTGCCCGCCTCTGCGGCTTTAATGGTCCACTCACTGTGCATAGTGTTCGGCAAAGGATTATAAATGACATCGACATCTGGGTCGGCTAGCAACGCTTCATAACTGCCATAGGCTTTCGGGATGCCATACTCTTGAGCGTACGCGGTTGCTTTGGCCGCATCGCGACTGGCAACCGCCACCAACTCACTACGTTCTGCGGCGCGAATTGGGTCAATTAAGGCTTTGTTGATATTGGCTGTGGATAAAAGTCCCCACCGAATTTTGTTTGCCATAAATCCCCCTGAAATTTTTATTTGAATGGTCAATAGATGATGTCCATCGTGAGCGAGCCTGCTAATCCTCAGTATGAAGCCGTTAGCCATTATCCCTGAACTGAAGTTAATCGCCAATTATTTCTAGCTTTGCTGATCATTTTGTCTAAGAGAGGGGTTACAATTTTTAAAACAGACTTTAAGAAGAAAACTATGTTAATTGTATCAGATAAACACAAGGATGATACGTCTTTCTGCAGATGACAAATATCATTCTCTCCTTCATAATAGAGTGGGCGCCCAAATCCAATTTAATATAGTTCCCCAATGCACACTTTAATGACAGGAGATTTATGGTAACGTCATTTAAGCGCCTCCGCGCTTACCCGCTAATCTTCATGGTATGTGTTTCGGCTCTACTCTTGACCTCCTACATTGTGAGCGCTGCCCCAGTTGTGCGTAGCGCTAAGCGTTCCATCTTTGCTGTTCCCGCAGCCTCATCTGTGCTGATCAATGAAGTGGATGCCGACTCGCCTAGCACCGATACTGCCGAATTTGTCGAGTTGTATGGCCCACCCTCTACGCCGCTCGATGGCCTCTGCATTCTCTTTTTTAATGGGTCGACCGATAAATCCTACTTAACCCAAGATCTCGATGGCTATAGTCTGGATGCCAATGGTTTCTTCGTGTTTGGCAACCCAGGCGTCATTCCTGCCCCGGCTTTAACTTTTGCGAACAATACACTTCAAAATGGCCCAGATGCTGTTGCGCTCTATGAGGCCGCGGCCTGCCTCACAACCTTCCCGAACAACAGCCTGGTAACAACGACGAATCTCGTCGATGCCATCGTCTATGGCAATGGTGATCCTGATGATGTTGGTTTATTGCCGTTGCTGAATGCTGGTCAGGCGCAGGTGGATGAAGGTGGCGGCGGCAATGCTGGCAGTCAATCAAACGCCCGTTGCGCCGATGGCAGCGGTGGCGCACGCAACACGGCCACCTATCGTCAGGTGACTGTTTCGCCGGGCACAGCCAATAATTGTGCCGCCGCGACCGCAACCCCAGCGCCGGTTGCTACCCAAACGCCTGTCGTGACGCCCGGCGTGGCGGATTTACAAATTAGTAAATCCAGTTCGGTCAGTGCCGTATCGGCTGGTCAATTGTTCACCTATACCATTGTTATCAATAATGTGGGGCCTGGCGCTGCGCAAAGTGTGGCGGTGCGCGATCTTTTGCCGGCGGGGCTGAGCTTGACGAGTGCTGCCATTCACGTGCAAAAAGGGACAGGCGCAAAAGTCGTCACGGGTAGCACCGAGCTAACGGGGACGGTGACAACCCTCAACGCCGGTGGCGTGGTCACGATTACGGCCCGCACATTGGTGGCCTTGAACGCTGCCGGCCCTACGTTGACCAATTCAGCGGATGTAACCGCGGCCAACGACAGTACGCCGGCCAATAATACGGCCAGCGTGACTGTCAATTTGGCGCCGGCCGCTGGATCTGCTGTGCTGATCAATGAAGTGGATGCCGACACCCCAGGCAGCGACACGGCAGAATTTGTTGAGCTATACGGTCCGCCGAACACTTCACTCAACGGCTTATGCTTAGTCCTGCTGAATGGGACAAACGATAGTTCCTATCTGGCCGAAGATTTGGATGGCTACAGTCTGGATGCTAATGGCTATTTTGTGATCGGCAATGCTGGCGTCTCTAATGTTGGGCTGACCATTGCGAACAGCACCATCCAAAATGGCCCAGATGCCGCCGCCCTCTATGTCGCCTCTGCATGCACGGCTGTTTTCCCCAGTGGCACGGCGCTCACGACCGTCAATTTGGTCGATGCCATCGTCTATGACTTTGGCAAAACGGTTGATGCTGGCTTATCACCTTTGCTCAACGCCGGTCAAGCGCAGGTGGATGAAGACACGAATAACGCCGGCGCCACGCAGGCAAGTGCTCGCTGCCCAGATGGCAGTGGCGGGGCACGTGTTACAACGGCTTATCGCCAGGTTGCACCGTCACCGGGAGGCGCAAATTGTACAACTGGTACGGCGACACCTACTGCCACGGCCACTCTCCAGCCGATTGTAACACCAACGCCTCAAGCGAAGGCGACGCCTGTCCCGACGGCGACTGCCACACCCGTCATTGCCTTAAGTAACCAAAAACTCTACTTGCCCTTGGTTACCCGATAGTCGCTTGCCCTGCCATATGTTGCCGCGTGCGATGTAAAAAATCGCACGCGGCAACATATCCACTACGACCAACTGCCTGCATACGCATAAAAGTTGGGTAGCTGTTTTGTCAGATCACCTGAGCCTAGCCGACAAGGTGGCGAAGAATCCTCTTCGCCGCCTTGTCGGCTAGCTTTCTTTTGGATCAAGTAACTTGAACGCTTATTTCATGCTTAACGCCGTAAAAGACAGGGGGGGCAATGTGATCGCTAATGTACCGTTGGCGATCGCTGCGGTCTTGATTGGTTGCGCGGTAATATTATTCGGCTGTTCCCATGTGTTCGCCGCCTTGACATCCGTTCCAGCAAGCTGCCAGGCTTCGCTAACCTGTTGTGGCGCAATGCTCTGCCAGATCAGTTCGGTGTTTAGTGTTTCGGTCTCGCTGCGATTGACAATAAAAACCCCGGTGGCGCCGGTCGCTTCCTCATAGCTAGCAGAAACATCGAGCAATGACTGGTCGCCATATTTGGAGGTTTCGTGCTTGGGCGCGCGCACCAGCACATCAAGAGCCTGCCCGCGTGCTAGTTTGCTCATCAGCATAAACGGATAGAACGACGATTGTTTGAGCAAGCCATCACGTTTAGTGTGCAACCAGGAGATCACGTTTACGATTTGCGCTACGCAGGCAATTTTGAGCACATCACTCTTGCGCAAAAAGACATTCAGCCACTGGGCTACGACCAAAGCATCTTCCAAGTTGTAAATTTCTTCGCTCAAATGGGGCGCTTCTGTCCACTGCCCACGACCCGAGCGGTCTTTATACCAGACCTGCCACTCATCCCACGACAAATAGACATCCTTGTTGCTACGCCGTTTGGCCTTCACATAACGTAAGGTGCCAGAAAGCGTATCGACATAGGTTTCAAAGGCCGCAGCACTGGCCAGATAACTCGATGTATCGTTATCACGATTACCAGCATAATAATGGATCGACAGATAATCGACCTGGTCCCAACAAGTCTCCAAGGCGACGCGATCCCACTCTGGATAAGTTGGCATGCTATCGTTCGAAGAACCGCACAACACCAGCTTAATCGAGGGATCGTGCCACTTCATCATCTTGGCAGCTTCGCGCGCTTTGCGGCCATATTCATCCATGTCCAAGTGCCCGATCTGCCAAGGACCATCCATTTCGTTGCCGACGCACCAATATTTCACATGATGTGGCTCGCGGTAGCCGTGTGTCGCTCGCAGGTCGGCGTAGTAGGTGCCAGTGGGGGCGTTGCAATATTCGACCAAGCTAGCGGCGCTTTCAATGGTGCCGGTGCCCATGTTGACACCCAACATGGGCTCTGCGTTGAGCAATTTGCAGAATTCAACAAATTCGTTGGTGCCAAATTGGTTGGTTTCAACGGATTGCCAGGCCAAGTCTCGCCGGCGTGGGCGATTCGCTTTAGGGCCGACGCCATCTAACCAGTTGTAGCCACTGAGAAAGTTACCACCAGGATAGCGAATAGTGGTGTAATTTTGTTCGCGTAGTGATTCGAGTACGTCACGCCGGAAACCTTGTTCATCGGCTAGCGGGGAGGCCGGGTCGTAGATGCCCTCATAGACACAGCGGCCCATATGTTCAACAAAGCCGCCAAAAAGCAAAGGCGAGATTTCGCTGATCGTGCGGTTATTGTCCAGATAAATTTGTGCAGACTGATTGGTCATTTTGTTATTTACTTTCTAAAGGCTTATCGATGAAAATTAGGAAGATTACCCTGGCCCGAACCGTCCTTCGTCCGCCGCACTGGGCGCGAAAACTGGCCAGGTTGGGGGTAAATCAATTTAAAACAGCGCGTCATTCATTGTGAAAGTTGTCTCTTTGCCACGCTATCTGTCCGCTTTTACGTCTAATCATGGATTCGTGAAGGCTACTTCAACTACCCCTAAACCGCCAAAATCAGCGCGTAACTGGTCGCCTGGTTGCGCCAGATAGATTTCCGAAACGACGCCAGTTGTAATGAAGTCACCCCGCTTGAGCTGTTTGCCATAGTGGGGCAATTCATTCGCCAACCAGGCCACCACATTCAATGGATGGCCTAACACTGCCGACCCTTGGCCGTGACGTACCGTTCTCCCATTCACGGTTAAGTTGGCTTTGTGTTGGGCAAGATCCAATGAACGCCAATCTGCCGAGGGCGTGCCATGAATCCACGCACCATGAATCGCGTTGTCTGCAGCAACGGATGGCGCGCCTACCTTGGCCCAGTCTTCAAAGCGGTGGCTGACAATCTCAATGCCTGGCAACACAACGCCGACAAAGGCCGCAATGGATTCTTGGGTGTAGGGCACTGCGGAGATTGGCACATCTTGCGCCATCTGAAAAGCAAATTCCATCTCGATAATTCGCACCAGAAAATCGTCTGGTGCGAGCGTGGTGGGGCTGGTGTAGGTCGAAGAGGAGAGCAACTGACCAAAGAGTGGGGCCTCGATTTGGAGTTGCCTTTGCGCAATTTCGTTGGTGCAGGCAATTTTATAACCAATGCGTTGTCCACCCTGTTTCTGTAACAACTGGTTGACTAAACGATCTTGGATTTGATAAGCTGCTGTAAGATCGGCGGGGCGGATCGCCGCTGGCAGTGCTGCCACTTGTCTGGATGTAACGCGCAGCGCGCAAAGAAAATCGGCGGCGCTTGTCCTAGGATCGATATCTGAAGTCATGAACCATACTCAATTTGTCATTGTGAATAACACTAATTGCTGTAGCCATAGTACTGTGCGTCCTAGCTTCAAACAATTTGCGCGTCCTTGAAGCCGTGCATTGTTCCACGATTGGCTTGAACCCCGCCTTACCGGCCAGCCAGACCGGCGGTCGTAATACCTTGAATGATCTGGCGCTGGAAAACCGCATAGAAAACTAATGGTGGCGCCGAGCCAATAAAGGCGCCAGCAAAGGCGAGACCCCGCTGGATATAACTGCCTTGGCTTAGCACAAGCAAGCCGATTGGTAAGGTGAGATTGGCTCGATCACTTAAGACGATCAACGGCCAGAAAAGGTCATTCCAAAAGCCCAGGAAGGTAAAAATTGCCAGCGCAATCATCGCCGAGCGTACCAAGGGTAGACAAATTTGCCAGTAAATGCGAAACCGACCAGCCCCATCGACATTCGCCGCATCTTCCAGATCTTTCGGGATGGCAAAAAAGTGTTGGCGCAACAGGAAAATCCCGCCCACAGAGGCTGCGCCCGGCCACCAGATGGCGTGATAGGTATCTAGCAACTGAAGATCGCGCAATAATAGAAAGGAAGGGATCAGGGTGACGGCACCAGGGATCATTAAGCTGACCAGCAAGAGTGAGAAGATCGCACTGCGGCCAGGAAATTCCAGTCGCGCAAAGGCATACGCGCTGAGTGATGATAAAAATAGCACGATCAGCATGCCAACGCTGGCCACCAAAACGCTATTCATAAACCAGCGCGCCACCGGTAAAGTTGCATCCGAAAAGATGTGCTGAAAATTAATCGCGGTCGGATGCTGAGGGATCCACTGAATCGGCCAGACGAGCTGATCTTGTTCGGGGGTGAAAGCCATCGCCGTCATGTAAAAAAGTGGCAAGATCACCGCAATGGCTAGTGGGGTGAGCACCAGCCAAAAAATAAGCGTCTCCTTTGGGAATTTCCAGCGACGGCGCGATGGGCGTGAAAGGGCGGATGCAGCCAAGTGAGTCTCCTCATTCTGTATAAAAATAATTGATAAATCGTAATGCGTGCATGTCCGGCCTGCGTAGGCGATAACGATTTACTAATATTCCGTGCGATTGCGCAATAACGTAAATTGAATGACGGTGATCACGATCATGATCGCGGCCAGTGCGACAGCCATCGTCGAAGCATAACCAAAGCGGAAAAATTTCCAGGCGTTTTCGTACAAATACATCACCACCGAGCGTTATTCATTGCCTGGCCCCCCGCCGGTAATCGCAAATGGCTGGGCAAAGACCTGCATATGGCCGATAAACTGCGTCACCACCACAAACAACATCGTCGGTGAGATTAGTGGCAGGGTGATGCGTCGGAAACTTTGCCAGGTGTTAGCACCGTCAATTTTAGCCGCTTCGTACAATGGTTCTGGAATATTCTGGAGACCGGCCAGAAAGACTAACATGGGGAAACCAAAAGTCCACCAAACCGTGGTAATTGATAAGGTGGGAATGACTAAACTTGCCAGCCCCAGCCAGTTGATGCGCGGCCCGTTGAAGTAATCGACAATGAAATAATTCAACACGCCGCGTTGTTGGTCCCATATGCGCAGCGCAATAATGCCGAGCACCGAAACCGACATAATGCCTGGGCCATAGAATAGGACGCGAAAGAAATCGCGCCCGCGAAAACCGCGCTTTAAGGCCGCAGCGACGAAGAGCGACAGCACCACATTGATAGTTACAGTCAAGATGGCAAAGTAAAGCGTGTTGTTGAGGACTTTCCACCACCGACTATCGGCGAAGAGCGCGCTGTAATTGGCAACGCCGATAAAGCGTTGCGTCTTTGCCATGATCTTCCAATCATAGAGACTGATCTGTAAACCACGGATAATCGGCCAGATCAGGAAGATCGCGAATAAAACGAAATGGGGCAGGACAAATAAATAATTGGGCAGTTGTTTGCGCAACCGTTTCCAGCTTTGACTTGACTTTGCCTGACTCCGTGCGAGTGTTTGAGATTCGGCGAGGTTCATAGGGCCATCCGTAAAAAGCGCAATAAAAAGAGTAAGCGATGGCAAGCAGATCAATAGGTACCTGCCTATCTGGCTGCTTGCCATCGCAGCATCACTTACTTTCGATTATGGCCGATCAAGAATATCTTGAATCTGCTTGGCACCCTCTTTCAATGCCTGATCAACTGGCGTTGTGTTGGTCAAAGCGCCGCTGACGGCGGTCTCCCAAGCCGTTTGAATTTCGATAAAGGCTTTGTGCGGCACTTCGGTGTGGCCAAAGGCATTAAACGCTTCGGCGGCGGCCTTGACTGACCAGATGCCCTGGACTGCCGGATCCTTTTGCACCGAGAGGCGCGCGGGGATCTGCCCAGAAGTAGCCCAGGTCTTGCCATTGTCTGATAACCACTTGATCAATTTCTTGGCGCGCTCAATGCCATCCTCTTTTACACCGGTCGGAATCGACATAATGTGTGAATCGATCTTGACGGCCTGTTTGCCATCCGGCGCCATAGAGAGCAGCCCCGTCGCATAACTCGTCGGCGGCGCAATATCTGGATTGTCGTTGAAGAAGTTCAATGACCAGGTGCCGTCCCACATAATCGCCAACGAATTGGTCTTATAGATATCATAGGCACCGGCCATGCCAGGCACCTGTGGGCGGACAACTTTGTGCTTGTACATCAGATCATGCCAATATTGAATCGCTGCCATCGATTGCTCGCTGTCGAGTAGTGACTTTTTCTGATCTTCGCTGACCGTGCCGCCCCCAAATTGCCAGAGCGTGGACGGAATGGTGAAGCGGGGCCACGATTGATCGATCGCCCACACTTTGGTCTTGTCCGCATTAAAGCCAGCGTCATTCGGGTGTTTACCGGCTTCGTCGGTGGTGACCTTTAAGGCAAAATCAAGGAACTCGGCACCATTGGTCGGCAGTTTTTCCGGATCAAGACCCGCATCCTTGATGACTTTGGTGTTCACATACTGGAGCCAGCCGTGGTTATCAAACGGCACGGCCATCGCCTTGCCTTCGCTGCTGATCACACTCATGATCGCTGGGCTGAAGTCTTCTTTGGGGATGTCGCCACTGAAGAAGATGTCATCAAGCGGTGTCATCAGACCTTGGCCGGCCATTTGCGGCACTTCAGCGGCATGGAAGATCACCCAGTCGGGCGGGGTGCCGGCGGCCACCGCGGTGGGAAATTTCTGGAAGAAGACGTCCCAGGCATAGGTTTCTGAGCGGACGGCAACCCCTTCATTTTCCTTGGCATATTGTTCTAGCATTTTGGCAAAGGTTGCCCCATCGGCCCCGCCTAAACCGTGCCAAAGCAGCACTGGTTTATCGGCTTTCCCATATTCATTAATACCGACGGTTGGGGTGGGCACGGCTGCGGCGGCACCCGCCGCTGGTGCGTCTGCCGGGGCTGCTGCCGGTGCCTGTCCAGCCGGTGCACAGGCGGCCAAAACGGCAACGGAAAGCACTGTACCGCTGCTGATCAAAAACTGACGTCGAGACAGTTTGTGATCGGTAATCAGATTTGAAATCTTGCGCATCGAATTTCCTCCTGTAACTTGGATAGGGGTGAAAAATTGAAAATAAGGCTACTTGTGATGAGAAGTCTATAGCCCCGAACGAATGAGCCGACGTCGCGCCTTGGGAGCGTAATGGCGACGCCGGAGCAGGATATATCAAAGAAAGCGGTGTAGCACTGACTGTCAGCAGGGATCAGGCGGGCTAACGGTTTAGAAATGGCCTGAAAAGAGCAGTCGACGCATCTTTTGTGCGCAGTTGCGCTATTTTGTGCAAGCGATGGCTAATCACTGCTGGCGCCTGGCTTTACTCCAACCGCGAAAAAAGGCTAAAGTTCAGCCAGGATGGGCGGAAAAATGTGGCGTGGCCAGGCCCTTACCGATTAACCATTGCTGATCATTCGGTTTGAGCGGTTTCCGGCTTAGGCGCAGAAAATTTCAGCCCATAAGTGCGTTTCGGATAGCTCTAGATGCGGTTATACAAATAAACAGGGTCTTACCAATGCTTCCCGCTCAATGGATTTGGGGAGTTCGGGAATTTTGGTTTGGGCGTACTCTGAATGGAAATAGTATACACTAATTTGGGCAAGCAGAACAAACAAATTATTTGTCTTTCTTATTCATGCCACTAGCGTTTACATTTACTGATTGCGTCACCTGATTTACTCCATAAATTGCGAATCAATAGGCAATGCAATCGTATGCATAAATTATCACTGTTTGAAGTTTCTGTCAAGCAGGCCAATGAATTTATGAAAAATTAACCGATAAATCCACTGCTACTGGTATTGGTAGTTCCTCGCGATGGCTTGTGGACAAGCGATCAGCAAGCGGCTAGGCTGAGTCGCGTATAATTAAATTGTGCTTGACGGTAATGGTGCGGGGCGCCATCGTGGTCTGATTTTCAATGCGATCGAACAGCAATTGGGCTAATGTTTTGCCAATTTCGCGGGCCGGTTGCGCAATGGTGGTCAACTTAGGCGTGATCATTTGCGCTTCTGGGATATCATCAAAGCCAATCACTGCGATATCCTGCGGAACAGCATAGCCCATTTCCTGGGCCTTGGTGATGGCGCCAATCGCCATTAGATCATTACAGGCATAGACTGCAAAAGGAGGGCATGTGCGTTTCAGTAATTGTTGCATCGCCTGCGCCCCACTTTCGATGCTAAAATCGCCAGTGGCCACTAAGTCAGGGTCAACTGTTAAGCCCGCCAAATCTAAAGCCCGTTTGAAGCCGTGCCAGCGGCGCGGTCCGGGCGGCAATTGATCGGAAACCCCAATAAAACCGATGCGGCGTTTCTCGCGCTGGCTAAGCAACCAGTTGATCGCTTCGAAGGTAGCTTGTTCATCATCGAGCCATACATAATCGATGGCTGGGTGAGTAATATGGTTGCCGAGCACAACAATATGGGCGCTGGTCGATTTGATCAGCCGATCAATTTCTGGCAGATCGAGATAGTAAGGCACCATCACAATCCCATCGACGGGCCGGCGCAAAATTGCTTCACAAAACCCTCGTTCATTTTCATAATTGTGATCACTGTTGGCGATCAGTACGTCATAGTGATGTAAACGGGCGACATCTTGGATCGCGCGCACCATCGGGTGGTAAAACCCATTCGAAATGTCGGCGATCAAGACGGCGATCATTTGTGTGTGCAGGGTGCGTAGACTGCGAGCCGTCCAGTTAGGCCGATACCGCAGTTGCTCTGCCGCATCCAAGATTTTTTGGCGCGTCGGTTCGCTGATCGATATGGGCGATGGCGTCGTGCTCAACACGCGCGAGACTGTACTTTGCGAAACGCCCGCCAGTTTTGCTACGTCGTGCATTGTGGGCGGTTTTATGCGGTCCCGATTGACTGGATTAGCCATAATGAGTTATCTACGTACTTGATTAAAATTGTGGCAAAACAAAATTATAACGGAAATTTTTGAATCTGCCTATTATCTAGGCAAATGTGGGTTTAGCAACACGCAGGCACTACCTAAAAAGGCGAGAGGGGGATGTCGCACGACATCCCCCTCTCGCCTTTTTACCCCAGTCTTTTACTGGCGAAAACTAAGCCGAGTCTATTCACTTTGACTACACTCGACTAGCGCCGGATCATCGGTAAATAGAGGGTGCGGCTCACTGCTTGCACTTGGATGGTGGCGTTTTGGCGAGTCAAGGTTTGATTAGCAAAAGAACGGACGAGATTACGTCCATTCAGATCGTATAAGGCGGCGTCTGCCAATTGCAAAGGACTGGCGCCGCCTGGGGCATCGGCGCGTAGTTTGAAGATAATCGTTAACAACGTTTGCTGGCCGCTAATCGGTGTAGTCGTTACCAGCGTCAAGGGCAATAAACCCGCATGCGTCGTATTCAAGCCGACCTGGGCGTTGGTAAGTGGGCTGCGAACCGACACAATCTCTTCAACGATTTTCGGATCATAGACGATGCTAAATTCACCAGCGATTAGCGCGTTTTCCGTTGTCACCTGCAAGGTTGTTGTGACTACGTCACCGGCCTTTGCACTAATCGATGTGAGTTGTAACAGCGAATTTGCCTGGGCTATTCGAGTGGTTTGGCCGCTTAGATTAATGGCTGGCAACGGTGGCCAGGCGTCATGCGCCACCCGATAGGCCAGCAGTGCTGTATCGCCCGCATCGAGTTGTCCGTTGCTATTCACATCGCCCGCGGCCACTACTGTGCTGATCGGGATTTGGCTATCAACCAGCAACTGCTGCATGCGGTCAACGTCTGCGGGGGAGAGTGACCCATCGCCGTTGACATCCCCGCGAAAATAGACCGGCTGATCGGTAATGCGCACGACGCTGCCTTGCAACCTTAAGGGTGCGTCGAAAAATAGATTTTCTGAACTAAGGGCGGTGATGGTAGAGCCAGTTTGGGATAGGGGATCATAGGCTTGCAGATCCAACGGGCTCTGTTGTTCTGCTTGGCCTGTGGCATTAAAAGTTAAAGCAAACAAGGCGCCATTCCCATAAAGTGTTGGCGGGGTGGCGGGTTCCTCGGGCCGCGCGTGAACTTCAAGTTGCCCCGCTGCGGTGTTGCTGACTGTCCAACGATAGCCAAGCGTCAGCACGGTGGACGTGACGGCTTGATAGCTAAGCAAATTCGCGTCATAGTTGACCACGATCGCGCTCTGGCCGATGCGCAGATCCGTCGCGTTACGAACAGCCACGGGCATCGTGACGGCTTCCCCTTGTTTCACTTGCGTATCGACTGTGGCTAGGTGGAGTTGGCCGAAAATGGCGCAGGCCAGATTGGAGCTTGTGACAATGTTGGCTTGGCTATCCAATGCTTCGACCGTGTAACAATATTGCCCACCTGAGGTCAGTTGGTTTCCAGCCGTTTCTGCCTCATCGGCATAATCTGTATCGAGCCTTTGGTCTGTGAGCACGGTTGTTGACAACGCAGCTGTGGTGCGTAATACACGATAGCCAGCGACCTTGGTCAATGCTGCTGGATTCCAATCTAGAAAGATGCCCGTGACACCACTGTCGGCGGTTAATGTAAGTGTAACGGGGAGACGCTCTGGCGTTGCTGTCGGTATGGCTGTGGGGACTGGCGTCGGCATCGTGGTGGGTGTGGGGGTGACCACAGGCCCACCGATCTGCGCACTGATCCACGTACTGTAGCGCGATAGACGTGTATAGACGCCATAATAATTTGGTTCAGCGCAACCGACGCCAAAGCTAACAATCCCAGCCTGTTTCCAACTACCGTGGTCATCGGCCACAATTAAAGGTCCACCACTATCCCCTTGGCAAGCATCTTTGCCCCCTTCTGCATACCCAGCGCAGAGCATGTTCGCCGTAATGCCATCTTGATAGGCACTATTGCACGTTTGATTGGAAACAATCGGAATCGTTACGGTCTGTAGGATGTCTGGCGCTGGGCCACCTTCATATAGTACGCCCCAGCCCGTAACGGTGGCCAATTTCCCTACATTGAAGAGCGCGCTATCTTCATTCGAGGCTAAACCAATAACAGCCACTCGATTGTTCAATGTGACTGGCGAAGCGAGCTTGATGAGGGCTAGGTCATTATCGTGGGTGTTGTCGGCATAATCTGGATGTGGAATTACCTGAATAGGGCTGGCGCTTTGTATATTGGCGTCTGGGTTGCTGATGTCGTGAATACCCAAATAAATCGTAAAGTTGGTATCAATATGATTATTTTCGATGACACAGTGCGCGGCCGTTAACACCCACTGTGCCGCGATCAGCGAACCACCACAGCCTTGCGTTAATAACACTTGCCAAGGATATTCCCCCAGATTTGCGTCGCGCCCACCAACAATCGTTGGCGCCGATAAGCGTTGCCCAACTTGCTGGGACGGCCTGTTCATAAAATCACTGGCTGAGAAAACTGCTGTTTGGGGCCATGATAATGAGATGGCCAATGTGGTAATCAACAAGAAGCGTGTGATGGCTAGTGGCGAACTTGACATAGAAAAGATCCTTTTTGTTTGGTGCATAGAGCACTCAGATTGCGGACAGGACAGAGACTGGGGCTATCGCCGAATCTCTGCTGAATACGCTGATCGCATGACAGTTGATTGCTTTTAGCCTAGAATACCACACGGAATTATCGCTTTAAAGCTAGGTCTGATTTGCCCGTATTTTACAGGCTAGCTTGCGCTTTGCACCTTGGCGTCTAAAGAACGATCGGTTTCGGCATTGTTCTATTTGTAGCGCTTCGTCATCTCTCATCCTTGCTTTAAAGGCATAAACGTGTAATTTCGATTCAGGTATATCATATTTTTAATCGAATGGATAAAGTTATTTTGCTGATATCACCCCGTACTTATGGCCTATAGTCGCGTCTATCGATAAATTGCGCTACTTTATTATACTTCCCTATTCGCCTGCGTTTCAGTATTGTTTCAGGTGTAGACGGAATAACTGGAATCGATTTCAGTTATTCCGTCTACACCTGAAACAATACTGAATTTATTCCGAAACCTGTGCAATATATGTACAGCTAGAAGGGCCATAAAAAGCCTATCAAGTTGATGAATTTGAACCTATACGCCTTTTTCGAGAAGGGAATGTTGATTGCATTGTGGCGGAAAAAAGTGCTTTATTATAAGGATTCCCCTCTCGTGACGGGCCTAGCCAGGTGTAGATAGGCTTTCCGTTTCAGTTTTTCTGAAAGAATTGGTTAGCCGTAAAAAAGCCATAATTTAGCCTTAATTTAGATCGATGTAAAAATGAGTAACACTTTATAGTTGAGGCTGAGAATAGGACACTAGTACCATTGACAATCATCTTCATTAGAAGCACAATAATATTGTAATTTATATTGCGTAATAGCTTCTCACATGGATGAGATTTGTATAAATTTGAGTTAGTGGTCCATATAACTTCGGACGAAATTGATCATCGGGATGCCAGGCATCAATGATTTTAGATAGCTGTAAAAGGATAGATTTAGCCTGTATTTAGCGATAATTTGAGGCATGTAGTAGGCGATGGAGTCAAATACACCTGTATAACTGGATTAATCGTGCGTTGAAAGTCAGAATTGCCTTATAAATCAATGATCTTTGGCTAAGGCTGGGCTATATCACCCCTATATCTTTCTGCTGTTTGATCGATATAGATTGACACGATAAAATAGAGGCTTCTCTTCCCTGTCTCTGCAACAAGCGCACTGTCAAAGAGGCTTCTATATGTCGGACCGGCCAAAGCCTGGCAAAGATAAAGATTTGCGGTGTATTCGGCAAGCGATCGAGGAGACCGATAAGTTTTATTCTCTCCTTTCTGGAGGAATTGAAGTAGACCAGCTACCTGAATTTGTCAGCTTTATATCGGAAGCAATGTTGTTAACGATTGATCAGCTTGACTTATTAGATCAGATGCTGGGCGATGTGACAATTACACCAACTCGTGTAATTGAAAATAATCGCTGTCTACGCAATCTTCTAAGATCAATGCTCCAGAAGAATTTATCGCACGTTGAACAAATCAGCATTACTCGCATGATTCAGGCTATTGGTGATCAACTAAAAGCACTTTTGATCGTAAAAGAGATCCGATCAAACGATTGATCGTCAAGCAATTCAAATAACGCTAATCCGATCCATTTACAGCGAAAACGACATTATGGCTGCTATTGCAGAAAATCAATCTAATCTATCGAGCAAGATCGCAAAAATTTGTGCTAATCTCCGCCCTTTCCAAGCGTTGGAATATGATCCCGCGGCTGGGATGATTTTGATCATCACCGAGTGGCTGATCCCAAGCGGGGAGGTTGACCAAATTTCTGAGATCATCGCTCGCCGTAAAGATGATGAGAAGATCACCGTGCGGCGTTACGATGAAAACTTCAAAGTTGCTCTGATCAAACGTTTATCCGTTTGATCAGACTTGTGTTACTCAAAACTTGGCTTATCCATCATTTTTGAGCTTTGCTTAGTTCGACCCAGCGATGAATAACTCCACCTGGGTATGCAAATAGCCGGCCTGTCTATCATAAGACAGGCCGGCTATTTTTTGCCCACTATAGGTTACCCCGCAGTTTTGATTGGCCTCAATGAACTTTCCCGCACGAGCTAGCCAGTTCTGGAATCGACAGAGTAACTCCTCAGGAATCTAACGGGTCATAGCGTCGTTCATAAATATCTTCAAGCCCATCTTCTTCATCGATCTGGGACCCGATCTTGACAAAACCAAAATGCTTGGCAATTTGCAAGGAGGGTTGGTTTGTAGGGCTGATCGAAAGTATAAAACGCGTTACCTGGTGCTGTTGCGCCCAATTCATCAGGGCTTGACAAGCCTCCTTCGCATAGCCTTGGCGGCGGAATTGTGGAAAGATAGTATAGCCCAATTCTACGCCACCCGGCCCAAGTGGACGCACTTCTGCCGGCTCAGTCGCCATATGAAAAGCAATCGAGCCCACCATTGTTTGTGAGGAACGAAGGACAATGGCCCGCCCGAGCCACGGCTGGAGCGCCGGGTTGCGGAGCGCTTGTTCCAGGCGCAATGGGATATAACCGTCGACTGGCCACCAGTCGGCTGGGATGTTCACGCCCAGCAATTGCGCTGCTTTTGCTTGCTCCCCGCGAATCGCTATTTCCAGGAAGGCGGGGGTCATTAGGATTAAGTCTAAACGTTCAGTGTGAATGGTTGGGATAGTTTCTGCCATAGTTGTGTTTTGTGTCCTGCCCTGTGGTGGAGACAATTCATTTCTTTGCAAGTGAAGTGCTGGCTCTGAGTAGATATTTGAACATAATAATCTATTGCATCGCCGAATCATAAGCGAACTTGGAAACAGCTAAAATTTTCGGTTTCGCTTTAAAAATATATCTGAAAATGTATCTGAAATTTATATATTGCTCCATAGAATTATATAACCTCACCTGCCATAATCCCATTGAGGTCACTTTGTTAGAAATCTATCAATGATAACTATAATCCATTTCCTCTAACTTGAAAGAAAGTGTCATCATGAATGTAACTCGTGAGCAGTTGATTGAGCTTTTGAACGAAGATCTGGCGCGTGAATATCAAGCGATTATTGCCTATGTGATCTATTCGCAGGCGATCAAAGGCGCAATATATATGAATATTGCCAAAGAGCTTGAAACCCATGCTCAGGAAGAATTGCAACATGCGCTTACCATCGCCAAGCAGATCGATTATTTGGGGGGCATGCCGACGAATGTTCCTAAAGCCGTGAAGACATCCGAAGATGCCAAGGACATGCTGCGTTTTGATCTCGATAACGAGAATGAAACCGTACGCAATTATCGGGAACGGGTGCGCCAATGTGAAGCGCTTGGTGAATATGCCATGGCCGAACATATCCGCGAGATCCTGATGCAGGAGCAGGAACATCAGATTGATTTGGCAACCGCCCTTGGCGAAGATGTGCCTGATATGTCGAAGCCCGCTGATCGGCCAGCCCAATAAGCTATTAATAAAATTGTATTCCTTGATAGAACCGCCGACCTCAGTGGCGCTCGTTCGGCTTACCCTAGATGACAATCTCCGGCTTAGCTTCTGTTTTCCACTGGATAGTTTTCTCCACGATTGAGTTGTCATCGACCCAAAGTCAGGCTGGTGTAGGCACCGCCTACGCTAGCCTGACAGCCAATTGTTGTTTTGTATCTAATTTCTCTCCCACAAACTTTAGTGTATAATTCGAATGCCCGCCGCATTGAAATAATTGAAGTTTGTTTCTGCGTTGTGGCGGTAAATGTTTTCGGCGTGATAGTCGAGTAAAACTCATTTTAACAAGGAGAAACTGATATGGGTGATAAGGGCGGTAAAGATAAAGGTGGTAAGGAACAGAAGAAAAAGCCCAAGCTTAATCTGAAGGAAAAGCGTAAAGCGAAAAAAGAGAAGGAGAACAATAAGTAAATATCCAGTGCTGCCCGGTGTCTTTGGGGTCGCGGCCATAGGAATCAAAGATCTGTTTCCGCAATTGCAGGCGCTGCAATAACAGCTAAACCTTTCTTACCTAGCTAAATGGGGCAATCTTTGAGACTTATGGCCGGCCTCTGTCTGTTTGAGAATTTCCGGGCATCGCTGATAACCACCCACTTTTAAATAGCGGTAAGCGCGTGTCTGTTACTCTCTACAGATCCTAAGGCTCGCCATTTTATCCAAACCACCCTGCATCCTAAGCATTCCCACAAATTATCCTCGCTGATTTGCTAGCGTTGCCTTCCCCAAATGCGCGGCGTCGTTAAAAGGCTTTCTGCTTGTTTTTACCTGTATGCCGACCGTTGTCACGCAAAAAAGCGCGCGCTTGATGCTGCGCCTAGGCGTCTTATTCCCTAGCTTCAGCGCTGCCATTCATGGTATAATTTTCGCACGCGGCGGCTGAAATTTGAATTTATCATCAGGCCGCCCTAAAGAGATGATGACTTGTGGTACAGCGGTAAGGCCGATATTATTCTGGCCAACCTGCGCTGTTTACCGCACTGCCCCCCATCGTCTACCTATATATTATAAGGAGACAACGATGTCATTTACGATTCATTCAACGCTACGCCAAGTGCTCGCTAATTCGACTGCCCGGGAAATTCTTGAGCGCCACGTCCCTGGTGCAACCACCCATCCACAACTCGATTTGGCCATGGACCTATCGTTGCGCGAAGTCTCAATGTATCCTGAATCTGGCGTAGACCGGGAAAAATTGCAAGCCTTGCTCGCTGACCTATCAAAAATCGCCTGATTCCGGGGATGCGTCAGCAAGAAAATAGGCGCGGATTCAGCGGTTTTTTACACGGTAGCCAAGGGCGCATCGCCCCGTTATCTGTGAAAATCCGCGTCGCTTTACCTCACACTATCCGACTTTCCAGCCCAGACTAACTATTAAACAAACCAAACACGTTTCTATGATAAGAGGAGTGATTTGAATGAGTAAGGCTTCGCAAACAATCGCCGTCGGTGTGATCGGCGCGGGTGGTATGGGTGGTCGCCATGCCCGTAATTTGCATGAAAAAATTGCCGGAGCCAAAGTGGTGGCGGTTATGGATGCGGATGGCGCGCGCGCCCAACAAGTGGCCGCCGAGTGTGATGACGCCCAAGTCTTCACAGACGCCCATCAATTAATTGAGACGGCTACGGTGGATGCCGTACTAATTGCATCGCCCGATCGGACGCACGCTGGTTTTGTATTGGAATGTCTGCGCCAGCAAAAGCAGGTGTTATGTGAAAAACCTTTGGCCGTGACTGCCGCCGACGCCCAACAAATTATCGCCGCCGAACTCAAACTTGGCCGCAAATTCGTTCAAGTGGGCTTTATGCGCCATTATGATCCACAACATGTCGGAGTCAAGCGCGCCATCGAAACGGGCAAGATTGGCCGCCCAGTTTTGTTCAAAGGCTGGCATCGCAACATTGCCCCCGATCCTAATACCACCAGTGCCGAGATTGTCACCGGTTCTACCATTCATGATTTAGATTCGGCGCGCTGGTTATTAGGAGAAGAGATTGAAGAAGTCTATGTGCGTGGCGCCAATACAAACCCGGCCTTGGGCAAAGATGTGTGGGATTTACAAATTGTCCAGCTGACAATGAGTGGCGGTTCTCTGGCAACGATCGAGGTTTATGTCAATGCCACTTATGGCTACGAAGTCGGTGTGGAGGTGGTCGGTACACAAGGCACGGCCTTGACCGGCTTTACAGCGCCGGCGCTGATTCGTAATCAACTGGCCCTGACGCAGACGATTGAAGAAGATTGGCTACAGCGTTTTGACCTCGCCTATATTACGGAGCTACAACAGTGGATCAATAGTATCCAACATGGTGGTCAACCGACTGGGCCTAACACTTGGGATGGTTATACTTCTTTGCTGGCCGCCGAAGCGTGCATCGAATCAATTCGCTCTGGTCAACCCCAACGCTTGGAAGCACAAGCGCGCCCCGCTTTTTATTGAGGAGAAGATTAGGGATACGGAATAGGGGATTAGGTGCGCTCTATTACACATCCTAATCCCCTATTCCGTATCCCTAATTCCTGCAAAACATGCCCTATAAATTTATGGGCCCCAATCCAACATTTGTTCTGCTACATAATTATATTCAAATGCTAGCTTGATCGGCAGTGGGTGCTGATTGCTGCCGTCGGCGTTCATTACCCAGACGCCCCATGAACCTGCTTCATTTGTCGGCGTGCGATTACTGAGGAAGACGATATGTTGTCCGTCTGGACTCCACGCGGCGGAAACATTGCTGGGCTGTGAATCTACCAATGCTGTAGCTGGACGTGTAAACGCTGCAAAGCCCGAACCGTCTGGATTGACCCCATACAGATCCCAGCGACTGGCATCGCGCCGTTGGAAGATAATGCGGCCGCCGCCTGGTTGCCAATCTGGATCCATATAATACTTTTTGAATTCGTCAAAGGCTATTTTGCGGTTGGCGTCTTGCACTTTATCCGTGGTCGCCTGGATCCCGGCGGCAGAACTGTAAACAATGCCCGCGCTGTTCCAATCGGGTGCGCTGACTGTGTCCAATGCTGCAACATCCCGATAATTGCCACCGTTGATATCGATGCGGGCAATTTGGGGGCGATATTCTTTGATTAGATCGTATGTGATCAGGCCCGGCGCATCTGGTTCGCAGTGGTAGCGCCCGTAATCCTCGCTCTGATCGCGACATTCCCAAAAGCTATCGGTGCGGACAAAGACAATCCACTGTCCATCTGGGCTCCATTTTGGTGAAAAGAGTCCTTGGCGGCCACTGAAGATTTTATGCTCATCCGTACCATCACTATTGATGATGTAGACGCCATTTTCGCTGCTGATCCGCGTAAAGACAATTTTGCTACCGTCGGGACTGAGCGCAGGATCAAAGCCGCCAGTCAGCAGCCGGAGATTGCCCGTGCTTAGATCGTACAAGTAGATCGAACCGCCCCAACTCTCTTGGATCACTAACTTACCACTTAAACCGGTCGGACCTGTGCTCGTTGCCACCGGTTGGTTGGCCGCCGGTTGGGCTGCGGATTGCGCTGGCACAGCACTGGTATCGCTTTTGGGGGCATCGATCACACTGGTCGCAACCGGTAAGTCGGTCAACGTTGCACTGGCCACAACCAACCGCGCTGCAACCCACCCAAAACCATAGGCGGTGGCCTGCGTCTGAATTTGCACCCAATCGGCCGCAGCATTACGGCCAAGTGCGACTAAGGTTTCACCTGGCTGGGCTCGGCCAACAACTGGATAATTGGTGCCTGGACCACCGCGCACATTGAGCGCCGTGCCGGTTGTAGCAACCTGGAGGGTTAGCCCGTTGGTTGTTCCCGCGGGGGCGGATTGTGACGTGACAATTGTTGCTGCCGCCTGGGTTGTCGCCGGTGTTGCCCCTGCCGGCACTTTTGTCGGTGCTGCCGTTGTGGCGGTCGGCGCGACAGTTGGCGCAGCCGTTGGTGTGATTGGGGTAAGGGTGATCGACTGCGCCGACAGACCAGCTACGTTGGCGGCGATTACGCTGTTGGTTGCCGTCCAACCAGTCGCGCCATCATCGGTTTGCACATAGAGCCATTGTGAATCGGTGGATCGACTCGTGACGATGAGGTTGGCGCCAGGCTTCAATATCTGGATGGCGGCGCCATCTTTGCTCCAAATGGTTGCACCACCTGCGCCAGTCACAGCATTAATCACCACTGCGGTGGGCGTTGCTGGATTGCTAGCGTCCGCGAAGCTTGGCTGTATGGGCATGGCTAATAGGGTTATGAGCCCAGCCGTAGCCAGCAAAAGCAGAAAATTCACCGGATGTTCCGTGGGTGTAACAACCCACGCATACAATTTCTTTTTGTGATTCATTGCTTGGGTTTCGTTTGCCTTATATAAGTAAATCAAAGGTGGGAAATGGTTTGGACGAGCGCGCCATCGCGCGCTCGCCCAAATTCTCAGCTGGTCAGCAAAACGTAGCCTAGCGACTGGCTACGTTTCCTGTAAAGGTGGCCGAGGCTGTCATGCCTGGAATGACGGCTGACATGTCGGAGTCTGTAAAGCGTAACGTTACTGGGAAACCCACAAAACTTTGCGTTGAACTACTCATCGGGGCAATTTTCTCGACAACGCCCTTGAAACTCTCGCCGGGCAGCGCATAGATCGAGATTTCCGCTTCCTGACCAACTTTAATTTGGCTGATGTCCTTCTGCTCAACATTCACCACTAGCTTAATCTTGCTGGTGTCGGCCATAACAACAGCCACATCACCGCTGCTAGAAACTTGGCCTGGCTCCACATTAATGGCCAGAATTGTACCGGAAAGCGGCGCCTTCAACTGCGCGTTATTCAAATCTTTGCGGGCTTGTTCCAGATCGATCAGGGCTGACTCCACAGCAATTTCGGAAGTGCGCAGATCCGCTTTGGTGGGGCCTTGTTTGGTCTTCTCCAAGGTCGCTTGCGCGACAGCTACATTGGCTTTGGCTTCACCCACATCGCCAGCAGTTGGCTTATCTTTGAGCAATTGAAGTGCATTTTGGGCCGAATAGGCGGCGCTTAACGCTGATTGTAAATCCGCCGTTGTCGCTGGCTTGATCAGATCATCATACGCAGCCTGCGCAGCTTCATAATCAATGGTCGCTTTTTGGAGCGTGGCGCCCTCAGAAGAAGTGCCTGCATCGGGTTGCCAAGAGATCTTGTCATAGGCCCGTTGCGCTTCTTGCAAAGTGAGTTGCGCTTGTTTCAAAGCGGCCTGAGCCTGGATTTTCTTGCTGGCTGTTGGGCCGGCTTTTAGGTCATTGTATGCCGCCCAAGCCGCCGCCGAACTGCTTTCTGCCGCCTTGAATTCGTCATCTGTGGGACCCTGCATGGTCTTGGTGAGTGTTTCGCTCGCCTGCATCAGCTGTGCTTCTGCCAGCGCAATATCACTCGGATCCACACCCTTCGAAAGCTCTTCAAAGGCCAGACGCGCGGTTTCCAAGCTCATTTCGGCTTTTTTGACGCCAGCCTGCAAGTCAGTTGTATCCAAGGCTACGAGCAGATCTCCTTCGGAAACCTTATCGCCAACTTCGACGTTTACATCGCTGATTTTACCGCTAGCATCCAACACCACTTGATATTTAGTCGTTAGATCGATGGTGCCAACAGCGCCGATCAGCCTGGCCGAGGCTGGGGCCGCACGGGTGATTGGTGCTGTCACTGAGACAGGCTCTTCTGTTGTAATCGCTTCAGTCTCTGTAATCGCTTCGGTCTCAGAGGTGGCATTGGTCTCGGTAGATACATCTGTTTCAGTGATCGTATTGGTCTCAGTCGCCGCATCGGTGTCACTGAGGGCCTCTGTCTGGGTAATAGAATCGGTGTCAGTAATAGCAGCTGCCTGCGCAATTGCTATGCCAGAGTGACCTGTCATCACCTGTGCACTTGCCGCCGCATTGCTGGCCAGATGGGCCATGCTCATATCTGCGCGCCAAAAAATAGTTGCGCACAGACCGACAAAAGCAAATGCGATGAAGAGCACACTCCAACCAATTTTACGAATCATGGATTCCTCCTGAGGTTAATTTTGTTTTGTCGCTTTTAATATTCTTTTCGGAATAAAACGGGGAGGCCAGCCTTCAACAAGGCAGCAAATCCAGAAAGAAATGCGCCATTAGTCCTTATCTGCCTTGCCTCAAACTAACAATTATTACCATGTTATCACTATTTAGGTAAGTACTGCAAACGCCAAAAACGTAACAGCAGGTTCTTAGCACGCCCATCGGCTGAATTTTGGGCTTAAAATTCGGCTTAACAAGCGAATTGTGGCGCATCCAAAGATATTACCTAATCTAGATGCCTAGTCTATAGCTAGATACATAGCTTTCGTGCTTGTTCGCTGCTAAATTAAGTATCAGCTAATCTGTTGTTTTTATTGCTTTTAAAATCGGAGGCTACTATGTCAGTATTTATGTTGATGGTGATTGCGATTGGTTTTTATAGCATTACACGCAATGTAGAACAAGCTAAGAAATCAGTGATGACACCCGTTGCATTACCTGCCAAACCGGTTGTGGTTAAGCAGAAAGTACGCCACGCTTAGTCTAAGTAGCTCATAAAGGGATCGTTGTCTTTGCCACTTCAAAGGGCAAGATATAGATTTATGAGGGACATGCCACCAAAAGGCAACGGACGACAGAGATGCTGTTCGTTGCCTTTTGATTTAACCTAGGGGATTTTTTTGAGCATTTGTATAGAAAAAGCGGTGCAATTAAATTAGCACCGCTTTTTTGTTAATTGTTAGAGAGCCTCGTTAAGAACCTAAGCTGGTTGTGCTTGGGTTTCAATGTAACGTTTGAAATTGCGCAAATCTTCAAGTAACTTGCCTTCTGGATTGCTAAAGAGTTCCGCAATGATTTCACCCGCTAGACCGGCGGGCGGCACATATTTAAGCATTACTGTGACTTCGACTTGCTTGTCGGGCAGCTCATTAAACGTCACCTGACCGCTGGTTTTGATATCGCCAGTAATACTATTCCAGGCAATTCGTTTGTTTTCGTCCAACCGTGTTGTCTCGGCGTCCCACTCGATCTTCGTGTTGAGCGGCCCTTCCATCACCCAGTGGCTGGTGCGATCCCCTGTCTTATCCACCTGTTTGATATGGTGCATAAAATTCGGGAAATTCTCAAAATTAGCCCAAGTCTGATAAACCTGCTCGATGGGTGCTTTGACAAGAATGTTTTTGGTGTTCGTTGATTCGCCGGCATTGAGAATGGCGTTTAATGCCCCTACCCCACTCACCGAGTTGGCGGCCGTTTGGTTGGTTTTTAGACCGCTGATCTGACCTGCCAGCGGCCAGCGGCCCGTCACGGCATAATAGACCAAGCCCATCCCAGCGCCCGCCACTGTCAGGCTGCCTAATGATCGGCTAAGGCCGTAAATGGCCAGATAAACACCACCCAAGAATGCAAACCACTGTTTGAGGTTACCCAGGTTAAATAACGGGGATGCTGCATAGCTGCTTTGCCCATAACCACTATGGGACATTAAATTCGCCGACTGCGCCTTGCTCATCGCTGCTTGTCCATAACTTTGCTGCGGTGTTGATTCAGGTTGAGATTGCATGGTCTGTCTCCCGGCTTCTCTGGTTGCTTGCCCAGTTCCGTTTTTATCTTGTAAATTAAATCCAACGCTCGGCTCGATCGGTGTCACTTCTGGTTGATCAAAGGCGCCAACTGACTCGAAACTCGGATCATCTTCGGGCATCAACCCAGTTTCGGCTTGGGGCAAAGTAGGCTTTTCCATTGGTTGCTCACTCAGAGCCACGAGATCAGCCTCTGGGTTGTTCGGCCTATGCGTATTATTTTGATAATTTGATTTTTTTGCCATACGATTGCTTTCCTCCATTGCTAGGTTTGAATGTACACTTAGGGTACACAGCTTTCTAGAACGTTTCTATAGACATAGATATAGTTTAAGGATATAGATTTAGGTGGATTGTCGTTCGTTGTGGGAGTTGACTCTGATACTTTGTCATAAACGAGCAGCCGAACTAAGCATTTTTGCATATACCATTCGGTGCGCAGAGCCACGCTTGCCGCTGCGTATAAGCAACTTTAAACGGGGCTGATTTCTTGATTCTGTAGAGAGGAGGGTACTTTGCCGACCCTTGGTTCAACTGGACTTGCGGTTTCCTCGATCGGTCTAGGTTTGGCGGCGCTTGGCCGGCCTGGTTATATCAATTTGGGGCATGCGGATGACCTGGCGCAGAGCGCTTACGACATAGTCGCCATGGAACGTCAGGCATGGCACGTATTAGATGTCGCCTGGCAGGCCGGCATTCGTTATTTCGATGCCGCTCGTTCGTATGGACGGGCAGAAGAATTTCTAGGTTCGTGGATGCGGGCGCGCCAGATTGCACCAGCCACCGTCACGATTGGGTCGAAATGGGGCTATACGTACACGGCTAATTGGCAGGTGCAGGCTGAACGTCACGAAGTGAAGGACCACTCCCTGCCCGTCTTACAGCGCCAATGGCAAGAAAGCCAGCGGACGCTCGCCGCAAATTTTGGGTCGCAAGCTTCGTCTTATCTACAACTCTATCAAGTTCACTCGGCAACGTTGGAAAGTGGAGTTTTAGCGAATCGGGCGGTGTTGGATGAGTTGTTGCGCTTGAAAAGCCAGGGCATTGTCATCGGCCTATCACTTAGTGGCGCTAATCAGGCTGACGTTCTGCGTCGAGCGCTTGAGGTTCGCATGGATGGGGTGCGAATTTTTGATTGTGTGCAGGCCACCTGGAATTTGTTGGAAACATCTGTCGAATCGGCTTTGCAACAGGCCCACGCAGTTGGAATGGGGGTCATCATTAAAGAAACGCTGGCGAATGGCCGTTTGACCCTGCGGAATCACCAGCCTGCTTTTGCAGAAAAATTAACGTTGCTTACACAACAGGCGGCGCGCTTGCAGACAACGGTGGATGCTTTGGCGTTGGCTGCTGTACTGGCTCAACCCTGGGTAGATGTTGCCCTGAGCGGTGCAACAAATGTAGAGCAACTTCAGGCCAACTTGGCCGCGCACCAGGTTGCCTGGGATGCGGAAGCGGCCCAGACATTGGCTACATTGCGGGAAGCACCAGAAATTTACTGGGGCACACGCAGTCAACTTGCTTGGAATTGATGGATAGTTGGGGCTATGTCAGATTTATGTGGCACGCGTATCGAGTGAAGGAATACCAATCGGGCGTAACCGGCGTTATGTAATATCGTCAAGCATAAAAAAAGCGGGGCACCGTCGCGACGGCGCCCCGCTTTTTTTATGCTTAAATGTTGTTTTAACGAAGGCGGATCTTTTGACCCAGTTGTAAAAGCGTATTATCGCCGATATTATTCAGACTAAGAATGTCTTCCCAATCCAGATGATACTGGACGGCAACGCTGATAATCGTGTCCCCTTCTTGCAATTCATAAAATTCAGGAACATCTGTGGCTGTTTCAGCGGCTGGGGCATCGTCCTTGGCCGCAGCTTTATTGTCGCTGGCCGGTTTATTCTCGGTGGCTGGCGATGAGGCTACAGGAATTTCGCCTGGAATGCGCAATTCCTGACCAATGGCGAGTGTACTGTTATCGTTTAAATTATTGGCGGCGGCCAACTCTTCCCAGGTAATGTCATAAATAGCGGCAATATCTACCAAGGTGTTGCCAGGTTGCACGGTGTACAAGCGGGTAAACCCATTGCCTGTCTGATTTGCGGATGGCTCTGACGCCTCATCGCTGGCTGTTGATGCGGCATCGACTGTTTCTTCCGCTTGCTCATCACTTGTCTCGTCAACCGGCCCACCGACTGATTCGACACCAGGAAGATGGAGGGTTTGGCCAATTTGTAGCAAGGTGTCTTCACTAAGTTTATTGCTTTCGGCAATGACAACCCAATCTAACCCATAGCGATAGGCAATCGCTAGCAAAGTATCGCCGGGTTGAATGGTGTAATCAATGCCACCGGTTGGTACGGACAGTGGTTCGGCGGTTACAGTGTCATTATCGACGGGACCAACATCTGCGGGCATTTCACCGTTACTACCGGCGGTAAAATCGGTGACAAAAATGGTGCCGCCATTCGGATCCTGCCCAACGCCAACCCCGATGTCGCGCCAGTTTGGATTTAAGATGTTGACTCGATGAATCCAGTCATTCATCCACCAGTTCAATGCCGCGTCTGGGCTGCTTGAAGTTACCCAGTTTTCGCTGACCCAGCCACCAGAAT
>JAPLGZ010000892.1 GCA_026389895.1 Chloroflexota bacterium
TAAGCAATCGGATTCCGCGACCCAGAAGGTGGAATCCACCTTAAAACGAAAAGACCAGCCGAGGCTCGGCTGGTCTTTTCGTTTTAAGGCAAGGGATGATCAGGCGAACCTTTAGCCACTGACATGGACGGCTGGCCGCCATTCGGGATTTGGCTCAGCCTGCCGAAGGACTTCGCGCGTCAACGGGGCAATATCGCCCTCGCCAAAGAGAATAAAGCGCATTAAATAGCGCAGGGGATTGCCTTCGGCCCAACCAAAATAAAGGTGAGGAATTTTGGTCGTATGGTCGCGCAAATAGAGGGCAATGGCCGCAATCGCATTGGGCACCGCCGGTGCATCGGCGCGAAAGATCTGGTAGGGCCCCACCACTGCGCCATGGATATGGAGCACATCAGAGAAATCTGACGAATCGCGCACCCTGACTTCGAGGAAAAAGACCGCGTCATCCGGCAGGTGTGTATCGGCGCGCACCGCCTGCTCTTTGAGGCGATATTCCCGCTCATCCCCCACATGCATCCGGTGTGCAATTAAGCGGATCGGACCTTTACGACGCTTGGCTTGCTCAAGAAAACGCAGGGCGGTCTCATCCAGTACATAGCGTTCTGTTCGCACTTCTGTGGATCGCCAGACCCGCGAGATTAACGACGTAAAGATTATCGTGCCAATAAAAAAGCTGGCGATTTTGACGCCTTCAGGTCGTTCATAGATGTTGACCAACGTCGTGTAAATAAAGAGCAGTGTGATGAGCGCAAACAGACCCGTGCTTAGGCGAGCTCGATTTCGCTTATTAACCAACGTTACCGCCAAAGCTGCCGAACTCATCAAGACTAACACGCCAGTGGCATAAGCGCCGCCTTGGGCATCTACATCGGCGCGAAAGATGATGGTAACGACAAAGGCAATGGCGATAAAGACCAATACCAGCGGGCGCGTTGCGCGGGCCCAGTTGGGCGCCATGCCGTAGCGCGGCAGGTAGCGTGGCACAATATTAAGCAAACCAGCCATCGCCGAGGCCCCCGCAAACCAGAGAATGGCGATGGTGCTGATATCGTAGGCGGTGCCAAACCACTCGCCCAGATAGGTGTGCGCCAAGTAAGCCAGCGCCCGCCCATTGGCTGGCCCACCAGGCTCAAAGGCGGCGGCAGGAATCAGCAAGGTTGTGACAAGGCTACTTGTAATCAGGAAAACACTCATCAGACAAGCCGCACTTGTCAGTAGTTTACGCGTATTGCGGATCCGCCCAACGGGCATCGCCTCTGTGTCATCCTTGGCCCCTTGCACCAGAGGCATCACTGCCACGCCAGTCTCAAACCCCGATAGACCTAAGGCCAGTTTGGGAAAGAGGAGCAGCGACACCCCTAACATCAGCAGGGGATTCCCGTGACTGACGAACAACGCGGTTTTCCAGTCGGAAAGCAGCGTAGGATGGGTGATAACTTGACCGAGACTCACACCGATCACGACAATATTCAGTAGTAAGTAGACGGAGACGAGCACCACGGCAATGCCAATCGCTTCGCCAAACCCGCGCAAAAAGACCGCCCCCAGCAAGGCAATCAAGAAAAGTGTGATCGAGATGTTGTGCTGGGCAAAGAATGCAGGGGCAAAAGGATTTTCACGAATATGGGCCGTGGCATCAGCCGCCGACAGGGTAATTGTGATGATGAAATCTGTCGCCACGAACCCTAGCAGACAGAGCACAAATAGTTTGCCCTGCCACCACGACAAAAGATGCTCGAGCATGGCAATTGAGCCTTCGCCATGCGGGCTTTCCGTAGCCACACGATGATAGATCGGCAACGCACCGCCCAAGGTGAGGGCTACGAGGACTAGCGTAGCGAAAGGGGAGAGTGCGCCAGCGGCTAAGGCAGCGATACCAGGCTGATAGCCGAGCGTGGAAAAATAATCGACGCCGGTGAGGCACATCACTTGCCACCAAGAGTGAGTCTGATGTGCGTGACCTTTTGTGGGCGTTGATGGCCTATTTTGTCCCTGCAATAACCAATGGAAGAATGCGTGCCTGGTTGCTTTTGCCGTGCTTACGGTTGATGCCATACAGTCTCTCTCCTCACCTTCAGATAAAAGGTCATACTAGCTACTTGCCCATCCTGTTCAAAGTACCCACCAATAAAAAATTAAAACCATCGACAAGCGCTGTAGAATCAGCCATGTCTGACCCTATCCATATCAAGCTCCGACGCTTTACCCAGAGCAAACCGACCAACCCTTCCGGGAACACACCTCAAATGCTGACGTTTTCTCACGTGCACCCGACCATTTTATTGGGACATAATACGTTTGTCGCTCGATGACTATTCTATGCAGCAACCAGGGTTTCTCCAACTAGAATAAAACTGATTACAGATGCCCTGGTAGGCGTCGCTGTTGCACAAAACAGAGAGCAAAAACACAAACTTTCGCCAGCATGCTTGATAAGCAAGGCACTCTGTATAAGCGCTTTTTCTTATAGGTACGTGCATAAGGGGAATAGGGCAGTTAATTGTGATATGTATTTGTTAGAGCGGTGCTCATTTGTGTACCATGAAATGGAGCTACGCTCTAGCATTACACCTACTGCCTCTGATCTAAAACGCGCAACGATGCCCCAGAAATGGCTCTTTCATCATAGAATGAAGGGATTTTCCCAGATGCCTGCGGAGGGTGTTGCCACGACTTTAGCCATTACACGACTCCCCTATGGAATTGTATCGGCAAGCCAGCTTTTTTGCGCGCGATCCGGCTATATTTGCGGTGTGTGAATTTCCTAACCAAGGAGCGCTTGGTCAGCTGTTTGTATCACCAAGCGCTCTTTGATGTGTAACCCCATTCAAACAGATCATGATCTGTTGACTAGCTCTCATGCCAGCGATTTACAACCAGAGAGGCTAAACAGGCCCGTCGAAAATCACACTTTTGCTATTATATACTTGTATAGATATAAACAGTAAAGGCGCATACCCTCTAATTAGCGAGCACGAGGTAAGCATCATTCGTTGGTCCATCCCCTGACGCCAGTGACCTGCTTAAAAATTTGTACGAGGTCCATTCAGGTCGGGGGCAACGGCATGCTCGCCTCGTTGATTGAGAAGAGCGACGACACGACGATTTTCCATAGAGATATTTTCATCTGCCCTGACGGCCACGGCTATAGCCTGTTCTTCCGGTGAGAGCCGAGCTAACTCCTCAGAGGTCAACTCCTCAAAAATCCGAATCTCGCCGGTTTGCTGGATAGCCGTTGCGTAGGTCGCCATTTGCTCGGGGGTTAAAATAGTGGTGAGTAGCGCCTCGTAGCGCTGATAGCCTTCAAGCATCTCGGGGTCGTGAGCCGGCACTAAACTTACCAGGGCATCATATAAAGTACGCATACGCGTCTCCTTGTGGTTCCAGGTCTGCGCTGCCAATCAATCTGGCCTACAGAAGTTCTGTTGCCCATTTGAACAACGCAGTGGTCAATTGCATTTTGGCATTCGGCAGATCGTTGAGATTCATTGACCTACAATCCCATCAAACCGCACTTGTTTGCCTGGCGTCTTTACCTAGGAATCTAGAGCCCAAATTAAAAATCGCGAGGCAGATATAAAATAGCACCAACCAAAAGAATTAACCATAGAGCCAGATAGAGCGTCTAGATCTAGATTAAGATAGAACTAGCTCAGTTTTTTATCAGTGAACTTCACGCGCCACCGATTGAAGAACTTCCGTGTAACAAATGACCTATTTATACACCCCAATCAAATTTATTCAGTAGAGCAAGAACAATGCTGACACTAGGCCCAATGTGGGAGTCAAGAAAATAAGAACCTAGCGAAGTCGCCCATAGGGGCAGACCTCGCTAGGTTTTCATAACTCAGCCATTGATCTTCCCCAGGAATTTCCGTCAACTTACTAATGAGAATTCCTCTTCGATAGCTATAGTCCCTAACAGTATCGTTGAAATAGGTTATGCTAAAAGGGATAAAGCTTAATTGACCGCTTGGGTTTTATTCACCGCATCTGTGCCGCGCTCGTTACAGATTTTTACAATCGGTCTAACCATCCAGCACGGCCCGCACCTTGGCTGCTAGCTGCGCTGGCGTAAACGGCTTTTGGATAAAGTTGATCTCCCTGGCGAGGACACCTTGATGAAGGAAG
>JAPLGZ010000625.1 GCA_026389895.1 Chloroflexota bacterium
GTATGGGCCTGAACTTGCAGAAAAACCACGCCACTACTTACAACGCATTCGCCATAATGCCCAGCAGATGGGCCAACTAATTGATGATCTGCTGGCTTTCTCGCGGTTATGGCGCCAGCCACTGCAGAAGCAAACGGTCGCGACGGTGGCGCTTGTCGAGCAGGTGCTCGTTGATCTGGGTTTGGAACAAGAGGGGCGGCTTCTTGAAATTGCGCTGGCCGATTTGCCCACCTGCCAGGCCGATCCCCACCTACTCAAACAGGTTTTCGCCAATCTGCTAGCGAATGCCTTCAAGTACACGCGCAAACAGCCCCAAACCAAAATTGAAATTGGTTGGCAAACGCTGCCACATGACGATGGCTCCCCGCCCGAGCTTGTCTATTTTGTGCGCGATAACGGCGTAGGTTTCGATATGCGATATGTAGATAAATTATTTGGTGTCTTTCAGCGCTTGCATTCGCATGATGAATATGAGGGGACAGGCGTTGGGTTGGCTACCGTCCAACGGATTATTCATCGTCATGGTGGGCAGATCTGGGCCCAGGCGGAAGTGGACAAAGGCGCAAGCTTTTATTTCACCCTGGGCCCAGATCTGGCAAACCAGTGACGATGAACCCGTAGGCACGCTGGTGCCTGCTCGCTACATCAGGCCAACATTTCCGATCCAGCTAGCGCGACTACACAGAGACTTCGGCATGAGCCACGCCCACTGGGCGCCCGCCATCAAGCGCGCACACGGCACGCGACCAAGTTAAAAAACCAAAACGCATCAGCCGTTCAGCGTATACAACGATGGAAGGCATCACTAGGCCGAAACAGATTTTTAGAAGCCGCAAAGAGAGCATACGAATGTCCGACACCCTAAATTTGGAAAACGCCATTGAAATTCTATTAGTCGAAGACAATCCCGACGATGAAGAGTTGACCTTGTATGCCCTGGCCCAAAATAACCTGGCGAATCAGATCCATGTCGTGCGCGATGGCGCCGCGGCCCTGGAATTTATCTTTGCGACCGGTTCATATGCCCACCGGAACATCTATAACCGCCCCAAGTTAGTGATCCTCGATTTAAAATTACCCAAAGTCGACGGGCTGGAAGTTCTACGCCAGATAAAATCTGATCCACGCACCCAGCTAACCCCAGTAGTCGTGCTGACATCGTCACGCACCGAACAAGACATTGTGGAGAGCTATCAGTTTGGGGTCAATAGTTATGTAACAAAACCGATCGATTTTACGCAATTTGCTGAGTCCGTGCAACAGCTTGGACTCTATTGGTTGTTGATCAATCAGCCACCAGTGCGTTAAGTGAGGCTTCTGTGGATTGTTTTGAAGGAGAGACTAGGCCTATGACGATTCCCTTACGCGTTTTAATCCTTGAGGATCGCGCCGACGATGTTGAACTAGTATTACACGAATTACAGAAAGCTGCATACAGCCTGGAGTGGCGCCAAGTCGAGACTGAGACGGGTTATTTAGCAGCCCTCGATTGGCCGCCTGATATTATCCTGGCGGATTATAATTTGCCACAATTTAATGCTTTGCGTGCCTTGCATCTTTTACAGGAACGAAATTTAGAGATCGCCTTCATTGTGGTCACCAACTCGATTAGTGAGGAAATAGCCGTCAAATGTGTGCAAGAAGGCGCAGAAGACTACCTGCTCAAAGATCGCTTGGCTCGCTTAAATTCAGCAGTAGCGCGTGCACTGGAACAGGTAAAAAACCGCCAACAGCGAAAACAAGCCGAAATGGCCTTGCTGTACAGCGAAACATTGAATCGTACGATCTTAAATTCTGTGACCAATCATCTGGCGGTGCTCGACCGCCAGGGCAACATTATTCGGGTGAATGAAGCCTGGGAACGCTTTGCCAAAGAGAATGGCGCCCCACTAACGACCCAGACGGGCGTTGGGGTCAATTATCTGGAGATCTGTCGGCAGGCGCAGGGTGAAACGCGTCAGCTAGCCCAAGCCGCCCTTGTTGGCATCGAAGGGGTGTTGTCTGGGCAACAGGCTCAATTTACATTGGAGTATCCTTGTCATTCCCTCGTGAAGGATCACTGGTATCTCCTACATGTCACCCCTATGCCAAGCAGTTTTGGAGGAGTGGTAGTTTCTCATATTAATATTACCGAACGCAAACAAGCAGAAGAACAGCTCCGACAACAAGATCGCCTGGCCGTTGTCGGACAACTAGCCGCTGGCATCGCCCACGATTTTAATAATATTTTGTCGGTAATTACACTCTATGCGCAATTATTGCTCAAATCACCCGATCTCGCTCATTCAGTGGCGGAACGCTTGCAGATCATTAATAATCAAGCCTATCATGCAGCCAGACTAATCGCGCAGATTATGGATTTCAGCCGCCAATCCATTATGGAGCCGCATCCACTGGAACTAAACCAATTCTTGAAATCGTTCACCGCCTTGCTCAAACGTACATTGCCAGAAAATATTCTGATTCAACTGCAATGTGATCGACATGAGATCCGCGTCCATGCCGATCTCATGCGGTTAGAACAGGTCTTCATGAATCTGGCAATCAACGCCCGTGATGCCATGCCCAATGGTGGAACGCTGACGATCCAAGCATCATGCCAGACGATCGAACCACGCCAGCCACTACCAGTGCCAGGTATAGCACCTGGCCAGTGGATCCGAATTGTGTTCGCAGATACAGGCGTAGGGATTCTCCGCAAAGATCTAGCGCGGATCTTCGAACCATTTTTCAGCACCAAAGTCTCCGGTAAAAGCGCCGGACTTGGCTTAGCACAAGTTCATGGCATTATTAAGCAACATAACGGTTTTATTCATGTAACTAGCCAAGTCGACCATGGCACAAAGTTCACGATCTTTCTGCCAGCTTTGAGCGTCGCCCCGGACAAAGTGGAAGCGCCGACAGCCGATGGACAGAGTATCGGACATGGCGAAACGATTCTCGTCGTCGAAGATGAATATGTCACCAGAGGGGTGATCTCAGAGATTTTGCAGGCGCTAAATTATAAGGTCCTCCTGGCCAAGCATGGTCAAGAAGCGCTCATGCTCTTTGAAAAACATGCGAATACCATCGCCTTAGTCTTAAGCGACATGATCATGCCCGTGATGGACGGGATGAATCTGTATTATCAGCTTATCAAGCAAGCGCCTCACGTCAAGATGATTATCATGACAGGTTATACACCCGACACACAGCGTGAGGATCTGATCAAGTCTGGCCTGATCGACTGGTTGCAAAAACCATTTACGCTGCAACAAATTTCCGCGGCCATCCAAAAATCGCTCGCATCTTCGGGCGCCACAGTAGAAAATTATGCAGACATCGATCTGCCGCTCTGGCACAATTGAAACGCCAGAGTCTGATACGCCCGCAGCCATCTGCGGTGATTGAAATCACGCGCGACTTTGTTTGGCTTGGCCGTGCCGCTCTCTGCCAGGCCACACCTTTTCAAACAGTTTTTTAGCAAGGAGACGCAGCAATGGGCTATGTCGGCTATGCGGTGGAGCTTTATTTCGATCCCGCATTGAGCGCAAAAATCAGGAGACTCTGGGAGACCATTCACACGACTTGTGGCGGTGCAGCAGTTGGCGTTGAGCCCCACATCAGCTTGGCGGTGGTTGACACGCCGCAACCAGATCAGTTGCAACAGCTGACCAAAATATTCGCCCAGCAGCATGCGCCACTGCCCATTGCGCTGGATGCGATTGGCACGTTTCCAAGTGCCGAAGGGGTTGTCTATCTAGCCCCGGTAGTCACCCTTGCCTTGCTTGAACTGCATCGCGATTTTCATCAGCAGTTAGCGGACAATGCGCTGATCGCCTATCCCTATTACCGGCCAGGCCAGTGGATTCCGCATTGCACCGTTGGCATTCAACTGCCAGCGGAAAAAATAGCGGATGCGCTTGCGTGTTGTCGTGCAAGTGCCATTTTCGAACGCGGTCATTTGATGGCAATCAGCTTGATCGAATTACCCGCTGTACGCGAGCTTGCGCAATATGTACTAGAGGCACAGTCAGCCTGAACGAGCGCAGAAGATTCATCAAAAACTCGCATCCATTGGAAGCAAAAACACCGCTAGATTGCGTCGAAAACCAGTAGAATCAGGGATAATCGCCGGACATTCGCCTGAATTTTCAAACCGGCAAGTGATGAGGCCCGCTTATTGCCTGGTCAACCAGGATGATGGCTTCTATATGACAGCGCAAGCTAGGTTGCACTGTCATATAGAAGCCTTTTTTGTCATCATTTGATTGCCATTATTTGAAGCAGAAAAAGTGGGTGACAACCGGTTGCCGGTATAATTGTTGGCTGATCTAGCGCATACCTCTGTGCGGTTAAATTTTGATTTTTGCCATCAATTCATTGCGCGAATGGCTCTAATTCGTTACAAAAACGTTGGTTCATGCTTGTCCAGAGTAAGGGGGAATGGCAAAAGATGGATCGCACATCGCGTTCATCCGCTGGGGGAACAAATTCTAAAAAACAGTCGGCAGAAAAGTTTAGCGACCTGGCGCGCGCGCGCGCCCAACAGGCCGTCAGTCGGGCCAAACAGCGGGCATTTCGCCAACACAGCTATCATGCAATCAATGAATTGTTTCATTTTAATGCGGGCGACTTTCTGGCTTTTCTTAAAACTGCCGCGAAGTGGACGCTATTAGGCAGTGCGGTTGGCGGCCTCGCGGGGACCGCTTCGGCCGTTTTCCTAATTTCGCTGGCCTGGGCCACCCAAACGCGCCTGCATCAACCGTGGTTACTCTATCTGTTGCCACTGGCTGGTTGTGCGGTCGGTTGGGTCTATGCAAAGTTTGGCGGCGCCGCGGCGCTCGGTAACAATTTGGTTATTGACGAGGTCAACAATGACCGGTCGAAGATCCCTTTACGAATGGCGCCGCTTGTGCTGCTGGGGACGATCATTACCCATCTTTTTGGCGGATCGGCCGGGCGCGAAGGCACAGCCATTCAAATGGGCGCCAGTCTTGCGGATACTTGGCAGCGCGGGCTGCGACTTGGCGCGCCCGACCGGCGTTTGATGATCATGGCGGGCATCAGCGGCGGATTTGGCTCCATTTTTGGCGTGCCAGCCGCCGGTTTT
>JAPLGZ010000812.1 GCA_026389895.1 Chloroflexota bacterium
TCAATGAACCTGTGCACCGCATGGGTTCATTGATTGCGCAGGGGTATTGATAAGAGAAGAGATTGATGAGAAGAAATGGATAAGGAAAGAAAGCATATGCCCAAGTCACCAGAGCCCGTGACCGACGCCACGCAGCCGGATGTGCTCGATCAACTCGCCAACATTCAACCGGAGTCTGCGCTTGCCGAACTGCGCACCCGTCGCGCCGATGTTACGCGTTATACACAGGGCAGCTATGATGCCTTGCTAGCGCCAGCCGAGTTGGCGGGCGTGAGCAAGGCGGAGCGGGAACTCATCGCGCTGCGGGTAGCCATTCTCAACGCCAGTACGCCGCTGATTCAGCACTATCGCGAGCAGCTTGCCGCATTAGATGTGCCGGCCACTACGGTCGCGGCAGTCGAGCATTTTCCCGCCGGTAGCGGGCTCACTGAGCGCGAAGCCGCCATCCTGCACCATGTCGATCTGTTGACCAACGAGCCACGGGCAGCCACGCCACAAGAGGTGGCAACATTACAGGCGCATGGCTTGAGCGTGCGCGACATTGTCACAATTGCGCAATTGATCGCCTTTTTAAGTTTTCAAGTACGAACGCTGGTTGGTCTACAGTTGTTGGCGGAGGCAAAATGACAACAGTGCAACCGAGTTTTACCATCGAGCCGGTGGATTGGAACGCCTGGCTGGAGACCATTGATCTGGCAGCCGCAACGCCAGAACAGATCGCGGTGCTCGAAGAGAGCACGCCAACCGCCAAAACGTCACCCTATTATTTGCTCCTGATCCACGATGTTGATGCTTTGCGCGAGCGCTCGCGGCTTTTCAACGCGGTGATGTATGGGCCAAAAGGGCTGGCCCGCGCCGACCGCGAGTTGGCAAGTGTGGCCGTCTCGCGCATTAATGGCTGCGTCTATTGCGCCTCGGTCCATGCCCAGCGGTATGCTCAACTCACCAAACATCCCGAAGTTGTTCAGCGGATTTTTGACGAAGGCGTGGACACAACACTCGATCCACGTTCACGAGCGATTGTCGATTATTCAGTCAAGTTGACCCGCGCGCCAAACGAAATGACCGCCGCCGATCTCTCATCACTACGCGCAGTGGGTCTGAGCGATCTAGAGATTCTCGATCTCACCCACGTCGTGGCGATGTTTGCGTGGGCGAATCGTCTGCTGCAAACGCTGGGTGAACCAGTTCGCAAGGAAACGTAAAAACGACATTTACGATTATGTCGCTCAGTAGAGCGTTGATTTACGATCTCATGGTATGCCGACGCTAGGAAAAAGCGGCATAGAACGTAAGGCAACAGCAACCCCTCCCCCGCCCTCCCCTGGTAAGGGAGGGAGCCGTTTGGTGAACAGAATTATCTGGTTCTACCTTCCACCAACCAGTCCGCTCCCTTACCAGGGGAGAGCGCCCAATGGGCACCCGCCTTTAGGGCGCGGGTGGGGTTGCTAGTGCGTTGCAACCAGCACAGGGAAAGTTGGCTCGGCCGCTGTGTAACGCTTCTTGCTGCGTACCATCAGTTACGATTTACGAGGTAACTTCGCTAACGGCGAAACTTCGTAAATCGTAAATCAAAAATCGTAGTTTCTTCGGCTATCTACCTCAAAGCATCATTAATACCCTGCGCCCATCCTAGCAAGCGCTCATCATCGCCAAAGCGGGCAATCATTTGGAGCCCTAAAGGCAAATGATTGGCAGCCCGCCCGGCTGGCACGGTGACGGCCGGCAACCCAGCATGGGTCCAGGGCAGATTCATGTTGGGATCGCCCGTCGTGTGGATTCCAGTGGGCGCGGGGCCAGTGGCGGCTGGACAAATCCAGAGGTCACAGCCGATCTCGTCCATTTGGGCTTGCAGTTCAGCGCGCAACTGGCCACAATGGACGCGTGCGCTCGCGAGTTCATCTGCGCCGATCGTTTTGCCAATCTCAATCGCTTCGCGGGTGCGTGGACGGTAGAGCGCGGCAAATTTCTCATAAATTTCGGCATGCTCTTGGGCAAACTCAGCAAAGCACAGACGACGATGCAACTGGTTCAACTGCCCGATATCCAGCAAGGCCGCCACCCGTTTTACGGTATAACCAGCTTCGGCCAATACGTAAAGCTGCCGTTTAAATTCGAGGAGGGCTTCTGGTTCTGTCTGCTCCAGATAGGGACCTTCCGGCACGGCCAACACGGGCAATTGTTCGGAGCGCGAGGGGGCCTGCCAATCGCGACAGAGCACCGAGGCCGCTAACGCCATCCCGGCAACATCTTGAGTAAAGAGCCCCACATGATCAACCGTGCGCGAGAAATAGACGATACCCTGCGTTGCAATCCGGTCGTAGCTTGGCTTAAAACCCACAATGCCACAAAAGGCCGCAGGCCGGATCACAGAGCCGATGGTCTGCGTGCCTAATGCCAGGGTACACAAGCCAGCCGCCACCGCCGCCGCCGACCCGCTGCTGGAGCCGCCCGGTGTATGTGCCAGGTTATGTGGATTGTGCGTTGGGCCTGGTTCAAAATAGGCAAATTCGGTGCTCACTGTTTTTCCCAGAATGAGGGCCCCGGCGGCGCGCAGTTGCTGGACACAAATAGCTTCTGGCCCAGCGAACAGTTCAGGCGGAATTTGCGAACCCGCACGGGTGACAAAACCATCTACATGGAAAATATCTTTGACGCCGACCAACGTACCATAGAGCGATGGCCGCGTCGTTGGGTTCAGGTGTCGGGTGCGCAAATCATTGGCATCAGCGCGCAATCGCGCCAGGCGATCTGGCTCGGGCAACAGAGCCTGGATGTGGGGTTCAACTTGCGCAATTCGTCTGCCGATCTGATCTAAATAAAGTGAAAGGCTATGTTGGCCGTTGCGCAATGCATCAACCGTAGTCGCCAAACCGGCGGCGTTGCAATAGCTAAGCGTATCGGTGCTCATATCAGTAATCCATCTACTCTTCTGCGCTGGCCAGCGTGCGCAACGCCGCTTCGGATAAAACGGGCACAGCCAAGGCCTCCGCTTTGGTTAATTTGCTGCCTGCATTCTCACCAACCACCACATAATTTGTCTTGCTGCTCACGCTGCTGGCCACCTTGCCCCCATGCGCTTTGATAAAATCCTGGGCCTCGTCACGCGTGAAGGTGGGCAACGTGCCGGTGACGACAAAGGTGAGCCCCGCAAACGGTTGCGCAGCGGATGGCGCCATCACAGCGCGTTCTTCGGCCACGCGGACGCCCGCCGCGGCAAACTTCTGAATGAGCGCTCGATTGGGTTCCAACGAAAAATATTTGACAACACTCTCCGCAATGCGCGGTCCAATGCCTTCGATGTCACTCAAATCGGCGGTGGAGGCTTGCATTAACGTTTCAAGGCTGGCGTAGCGCTGCATCAAGAGCTCGGCCACTGTGCCGCCAACAAAACGAATCCCTAGCCCCATCAACAGGCGATGGATCGGGCGATCCTTGCTGGCTTCGACACCAGCGCGCAACTTTTCCACGCGCTTTTCTTTGTAACCTTCCAGTTGCAAAATTTCATCCCAGGGCAAGTGATAAATGTCCGCCAGATCTTTAATGTAGCCCTTCTGGACAAACAATTCAGCTTGCTTGAAACCAAAACTGTCAATGTCCATCGCCCAACGCGCCACAAAATGTTCGACGGCCCGCACCAATTGCGCGGGACAGGCGCTATTCACGCAATAGGTGGCGGCTTCGTCTGGGGCGCGCACCAACGGCTGCGCGCAAACAGGGCAAGTTGCAGGCATCTGCCAAGGCTGTTCGTTGCCCTGGCGCATTTCCATAAGTGGCCGCAACACTTTGGGGATGACCTCGCCCGCCCGCTTGACAACCACCTGATCGCCAATCCGAATGTCCAGATCACGAATGTAGTCTTCGTTGTGCAAGGTTGCATTGCGCACCGTGACGCCCGTGATCTGGACAGGTTTGAGCACAGCATTAGGGGTGATTACACCGGTGCGCCCGACATTAACGACAATATCGAGCAAAGTTGTTACGGCTTCAACGCCGGCCCATTTATATGCAATGGCCCAGCGGGGATCCTTGCCAGTATAACCAAGCAAGTTTTGCAAAGGTAACGCATCGACTTTAAGCACAAGCCCGTCGATCTCATAGGGCAGATCAAAGCGCCGGTCACCAAATTCATTGAGATAGCGCATCAGCTCTTCAAAATTATTATCTTCGAAATGGCGCACATCGGGACAGACCGGCAATCCCAATTGCGCAAGATAGGCCAGACTTTCGCGCTGGGTCGTGGGCGGATTGGCTTCACCCTCCAAGATCAAAATCTGATAGACCCAAAGCTTGAGTGGTCGCGTTGCAGAAATCGCGCTGTCTAGTTGGCGCAGGCTGCCAGCCGCAAAATTGCGTGGGTTGGCATAGATACGCTCTTCGGCGGCCACCTGCTTCTCGTTAAAAAGGGTAAAATCAGCCTTATCGACATAGACCTCACCACGCACCACCAGGCGGGACGGTGGCAGCGCTTTTTGTGGAGCCTGCGCCGCGCCATCAACAGGATGGGACCCGCTGGAAATTTCTAGCGGCAAGCGGCGCACTGTGCGTAAATTTGGCGTGATATTTTCGCCATATTCGCCATCCCCACGTGTTGCGCCCAGCACAAAACGGCCATTCTCGTAGTGGAGGACAACGGTCAATCCATCAAATTTAGGCTCCACGCCATACGCAAGTTCCGACCGGCGCTTTTCTGGTAAAAAACGTTTGACACGCTCGCGCCAGGCGTGTAAATCCGTCTCGCTAAAGGCGTTGGCCAAGCTGAGCAAAGGCGTCGGATGGCGAACTTTTTCAAAACGCTCACTCAAAACACCGCCGACACGCACCGTGGGGCTATCATCGCTGCGCAATTCGGGGTGAGCGTTTTCTAAGGCCTGCAACTCACGAAAAAGCGTATCAAATTCGCTATCACTCAGAATCGGATCATCAAGCACATAATACCGGTGCTGGTGATAACGAATGGTGGTGCGCAATTCTTGGATGCGCTCGCGCACGCTATTCGCATCACTACTATTTAATTCTTCGGCTAATTCTTCGGTTGGGAAGTTTGAAAGTTCAGTCATACGTTTAGAGAAATTGATCATGATTTAGCCTCACCCTGTCCCCATTCCTGAATGAGGGGCCTGTTTCAGCAAAAGGGCAAAGGGCAGTCAATCTACCCAGGGTCACCTAAACGCTACCCTTGGATTCAGATAACCCTGGTGGGGGTGAGGCGCATTTTATTAAGCGATTGTCGTGGCTTACGGCGCGGCAAAGGCGTCCAGCATCGCCCAACCAACCAATCCATCGGCGGCGCGCACACGATACCATTGCTGGTCGTTTACGAGCACAGGGTATTCTGTATATTGGCCGCTTGGCTCTAAGACGGTAAAGAGCGCCCCAGCCGCATAGACATCTCGAATCGGAGAAGTGGTGCTTGCATCACTATAGAGGCGTAATTCGCCGGTGCTACTCGCCGCGACAGTCTGGCCCGGTTGTAAGCCGGCCGGCTTCGTCGGTTCAACACTGGGCGCGGTCGTATTGCCAGCCCCAGGAGCAGTCCCCGTGATAGCCGCGGTTGATTCCACAACCATGCCGCCCACGTTCGGCGTTGTGAGCGCCGAATTGGTCAGCACTGGTTCGCGGCCCCCGAAGCCCCGGTAGAGCACCCAGAAAAGAATGGCTAATAAGCCAAGCAAGAGAAGGGCGATCAACCATCTGGGTGAACTTGCGCTGGGGGAAGGTTTGGTTTCTACCTGAGTTTCTAGCGGCGCAGTTGCGATCGGCGCGACAACAACCTCTGGCGAACTTTGCGGCGCAGGCGGTGGTGTAGCTTGGGCTTTTGCGTCAGGTCTTTCTTTGGGTTTCGCCATTGGTATTCTCTCCAAAATACGGTGATGAAAGCGGCCGCCCTTCCGCTGGGAAGGAGCCATGGGCCGGATAGAATAAGTTGCTTCGATTGTCCCTGATGGCGCTATGCGCCCGTTGGATGAATAGTCCCCTCCGAGTGCGGGAGCGGTCGCTTTACACGCCCGGTTTCAATAAGGTCAACATTTCCTTTAATGGCCGTGTATTCACAACATCCGCAGCGGTTAGCCAGGCACGACGAGCGGTCGCAATGCCATAGTCCATGACCTCCATCCCGTGTACTTCGTGGGCGTCACTGTTGATGGCAAGCTTGCAACCCAACTCAACGGCCCGCCGGGCATAGACATCACTCAGATCCAGCCGGCTCGGATGCGCATTGATTTCAACCACAGTGCCAGTCTCGCAACAGGCCAGCAACACCTGCTCGACATCTAATTCAGAAGGCAGACGCTCGCCGATCAAACGGCCGGTCGGATGGCCTAAAATATCAACATGGGGGTTACGCACAGCCTTTAAACAGCGCGCTGTAATTGTATCGCGCTCCTGGCGCAGTCCGCTATGGATGCTCGCCACCACCACATCTAATCCTGCCAACACATCGTCCGGCAACCCGAGGACGCCGTCCGACAAAATTTCGACTTCGGTGCCGCGCAACAAGTGAAAATCAACGCCTTCATCAGCGTAGCGTTGGTTTAACGCGGCAATCTCAAGCGCTTGTTGGCGCAGCCGTTCGCCATCTAGCCCACCGACCATGCCCAGACCAACACTGTGATCGCTGACGTTCCAGTATTGATAGCCACGTTGGCGGGCAATTTCCGCCATATCGGCAATGCTCGCCGTGCCATCGCTCCATGTGCTATGCCCATGCAATTCGCCGCGAATATCGCTCAATTCAATGAGTTTGGGCAATTTGTGTTGGCGTGCCGCTTCAATCTCGCCGCGATTCTCACGCATTTCTGCCGGCATCCAATCGAGCCCCAAGAATTGATATAACTCTGCTTCCTCGGCAAAAAAGCGTTGTTCGCCAGCCGGTGCTTTGCCCTGGCCGGTGGCCGTCAAACAATATTCATTAAGACTCCAGCCCTGGCGCAAAGCCAAATCGCGAATGGCCACGTTGTGCTCTTTGCCGCCGGTGAAATATTGGACGGCCGCGCCCCAAGCCTTCGCTTCGACCACGCGTAAATCGGCCTGCAAGCCATTGTGCAGAATGACGCTTGATTTTGTATCGCCTGCGTGGGTCACGTCGCGCACTTGTGGCAACTGTTGGAAAGCCGCCATCACTGCCGCCGGTTGGTCGCTGACACAGAGGAAATCCAAGTCGCCAATCGTCTCTTTCCAACGCCGCAGGCTCCCACCGATCTCCAGGCGTTGAATTACATCGGCGGGCAATGCCGCGCGTAGCCCATTGACCAAACTCAATGCCAAGGGCCGCGCCGCGCCAATCGGCGTGCGGCCTTCACCCCGGCGCGAGAAAAGATCGATGCCCTTTAAAATCTTCTGTTCGCTCTTTTCGCCAAAGCCCTTGAGCACCCGCAATTTGCCCGCTTCGGCCGCAACGCGCAATTCATCAATGCTTGTGATGTTCAACTCTTCCCACAGGCGGCGCGCTTTTTTCGGCCCCATGTCGGGCACCTGCATCATCTCCACCACGCCCAAAGGCACCTGCTCTTTTAACTTCTCAAGTTCCGAACTAACGCCGGTGGCCAGCAATTCCTCGATCATGTCGGCAATCCCTTTGCCAACATTCGGCAACTTCTGCAACTTGCCTTCTGCGCGCACGGCGTTGATATCCTGGCCGAGTTCCTTAATCGTCTCTGCGGCATTTTGGAAGGCGATCACGCGGAAGCGATTGGCATCCAAAATCTGCAAGATATCGGCCATCGCAACGAGCGCAACGGCGACGTCACTGTTGGTAATGCGGGCGGGTGGAGCTGAGGTTTGTGTCGACATACGAATCGCACCTATACGTGTAAGGATAAAGAAATGTGATCAAATTATAGCATGCGCGGCGGCTAAACCCAAGGTTTATTGGCAGTAGTTACCAGTTCACCGGCTCGACAAAGACCTGAATATTGCCGCCACAGGCGAGGCCGACAGTCATGGCCAATTCGTCGGCGATGCCATATTCGATCAGGCGCGCCTGGCCCGTCTTGAGCACATCCAGTGCTTCTTGCACCACCGCTCCTTCCACACAACCACCACTGACCGAACCAGCCATTTCGCCCGCCTCTGAGATGGCCATTTTAGCGCCTAACGGGCGAGGCGCCGATCCATAAACTTTAACGACCGTGGCCAGCGCCACCTGTTTGCCGGCGGCGTGCCACCGCTCAATATCGGGTAATACTTCACGCATTAGAGAACTCCTTTGGGATGAATGTAACAACGAATTCAGGAAACAACGAATGAAACATCAAGCACAGATTGTTTCTATTGGGTTCTGTGGTAAGTATTTGTATTATTCGTTGTTTTCCGCATTCGTTGTTTCACGGACGCAGAAAATCGAGCTGTGAGGCAATTGACTGCGCACGAAAAGTCGATTCGGCATGGGCGGCGGCTGGGGAATCTTCGTACTCGGCATCGGGCACGACCGGTTCGCCGGTGCGCTGATCGACCACGATAAAATCATCCCCGGCCGGGGTTGCACCGATCCAGACTTTGTTGGTCTTGCTGAAAATGCGGCCATCAGCCTCTGGCGTTAATGCAACGTATGCACCTTGTTCCAAGCGATAGCCGGTTATCGTATAATGACAGGCAGCCGTATTTTTATCTACTGGCGATGAAGCAGTTTCACGAAGCCCGGCATCCACAATAAAATACTCAGCCACACCAGCCTGTTGGTAAATGGCGGCTTTCCTGGCTAAATCTAGCGCAGCCAATCGCGGCGAACAGACTTCCAAGACAAAACGTGGGCGTGTCTCTTCTGCCACTACATCCAATACTGTACGCGGACGATCCGGTTCAGTTATATTGGGGACGACCATGAGATCAGGCGCGGGCTGGGGCTCGCCTTCTACATGCGAATCAAGTTTGAGCTGGCTAAAAACCCCAATCAACGGATTGTAGCGATAGAGATGCTGAAAAATGCGTCGTAGTCGGCGAACATCCTGATCATGTTGGTCGCCGTGGGCAAATTCGTCACCCGGCTGCGGGTCCAAAAAATCAGCTTCGGTTAAAGGCAAATAGGTGTAACTTGGCTGGCCAGTTTTGTCATATTTGATGATCTGGCGGCGTCCATAATAAAAGTTATCGTTCATAAGCATCTTCGTTTTAATTTTCACATGGGCTTCCAGGCAAAACAACAGATTGCTTTGGCACGGCAATGTGTAACCGTTGAATTATAGCATGATTTGGCGACAGACGCATTTTGACAGCGGCAAGCTGATGTGATATTTCTTTTCTATTTGTGAATAAACGAACATATTTCAAGTCCATGCAGAAATTAGAGCCATCCGCCTATGCTAGCAATTAATGCGCAATACGACTTGCATCAGATCAATCAAATATGTAAAAATACGCTGGTTTCTCATCTAGGCATCGAATTTACCGGCCTCGGCGCCGATTATCTTCAGGCGCGCATGCCAGTCGATCAGCGCACCGTTCAGCCGTTTGGGCTGTTGCATGGCGGTGCATCAGTGGCGCTGGCCGAGTCACTGGGCAGCATGGCCTCGGCCTGTTGTCTGGATGCAAGCCAACAGCAGCCGGTTGGCCTAGAGATTAATGCCAATCACTTGCGCGCCGTGACGACAGGGTATGTAGTTGGCACGGCCCGCCCCATCCATCTGGGCAGCCGGACGCACGTCTGGGAGATCAAAATTGAGGATGACCACCAAAAATTAGTTTGCATCAGCCGTCTAACCATTATGCTACTCGATGTAACCAAAAACGCCGCCCCAAAAGGTCAGCAATCTGCAAGCAACCCAGCGCCCTAAGTGGGCGTAGAGTAACTGGAGAGCAGACCGTCGATCAAACTTTTGAGAGCTATAGTACAATCATTTCGGCGGTGATGCGTTATAATAAGTGTAGATTGAGTTTTATTTCACAAACATCATAGCTATTCTATGATGCTAGCTATGTAAGCTGATCAGTTAAGACGATAAAGAGCGTAAACGAGCGTGGTCACACAATCAGTGGTTCGGTCAAAGTCAATTCGTGCAGATGTAAAACAGACAAACAGTCATCGTATTGCCGCCTTCTACCAGGCAGCCCTGGCCAATCGGCTACCCGTCGCCCTTTGGCGCCAACCAAGGGGGCGAAGCTACCAGGCCATTGTCGATCTCACCAGTGAACCACAGCCAGCAGCGATCGATTTTCATGACAATCGACCTATGTTCGTTTTTTCGCCGTTTGTCAAAGAACAAAACAGCGCCACCCTCTGCTTGCAAGCCGACCTGCATTTGAACGCAACGGGGTTACATAGTTACCGGGCAGCCAATTATACGGTGCGGCAAGTGGAGCATCACCGGCGCTTTTTGCAGACCTATCAGGATCTACTTAGGCGGGAGCTAAAGGCGCAACCGAGTTGGTACACCCTGCCTTTCGCCGTCCAGCGTAACATGATGGCCACCGAGGCGGAATTCTCTGCCCTCGTTAAATCGGCGATTGATTTTATTCGCGCCATTCAGATCCGAAAAGTGGTCGTCTCGCGCATGATGGAGACACCGCTGCCGGCAAATTTTGATCCTTTGGTCACCTTCGAACAATTGTGCAACCGTTATCCCCATGCCTTTGTCTCACTCGTTGCGATTCCCGATGTCGGCACTTGGATGGGGGCCAGCCCAGAGCTGTTGCTTGCACTTGACCATGAACAATTGAGCACGATGGCACTGGCCGGCACCCAGGCCCACCCTACCAACCAGCCACTCAATTTGGTGCAATGGGGCCATAAAGAAGTGGAAGAACAAGCCTTAGTCAGCGACTATATTCGTAGCTTCTTCTACAAAGCAGGCATTACGGATCTACAAGAAGTGGGACCGGAAACAACCGCCGCCGGGAATGTCGTCCATCTGCGCACCACATTCCAGGTAAAACGGCCGCAAGAAGAGATCTTGACCTTAGCCAACCAGGTGTTGCACCAGTTGCATCCAACTTCGGCCGTTTGTGGCATGCCCAAAGATAAAGCGCTCTCTTTCATTTTGGCCCATGAACAGTATGATCGCAGCTTTTATAGTGGCTTTTTAGGCCCGGTGCATATTGGCGGGCAATCCAGTTTATACGTCAATCTGCGCTGTATGCAATTGCAAAAACAGACGGCCAACCTCTACATTGGCGCCGGCATCACTGGTGAATCGCAGCCAGCCGCGGAATGGCGTGAAACGGCGCTCAAGTCCGAGACGTTGCTTAATGTGCTGCATACAACCAACACGCAAACGGCCAAACACGCGGCGCTCGTATCACGCTATGCCACGCGAGAGAGCTAACATGGGGATGCAAGAGACGCCGCCGCGCGCGCAGACAACCGGGCCAGCGCCATCGTCCGCTGGTGCGATAGCGCAACTTTGCGCCCAAATTTGCGCCGAAAAAGGTGTACAGCATTTTATCATCTCGCCAGGTTCGCGCTCCGCCCCCCTGACAATTGCGCTCAGCCGCCATCCACAAATTGCCTGTCGCATCGTTTATGATGAACGGTCAGCAGCCTATGTCGCCCTGGGGATGGCCCAACAATTGGGTCAACCGGTCGGGTTACTTTGTACATCGGGCACGGCTACGCTCAACTATGGGCCGGCTGTCACCGAGGCATTTTATCAACAGATCCCGCTCTTAGTCTTTACCGCCGACCGCCCACCCGAATGGATCGACCAACAAGATAATCAGGCCATCCATCAGACCGGTCTCTATGAACCCCATTGCCGTGGCAGTTATGAACTGCCGGTGGAATTTAATCATCCGGATGCGCGCTGGTTTGCGACGCGCATTTTGGCGCAGGCGATCGATCATTGTCAAGCACCAACGCCTGGGCCGGTTCATATCAACGTGCCACTACGCGAACCACTTTATACGCCCGTCACGGAGCAACCTGCGCCGCCAATTATCCAAACCATGGCCCACCACTTCCAGCTCACCGAGCCAGCCTGGACGGAATTGATTAGCCTATGGCAGCGTGCGCGCCGGAAGTTGATCATTGGCGGGATGCACGCGGCCAATCCAACTTTGCAGGCCAGTTTGCGTGCGCTCAGCGCCGACCCCACCGTAGCTGTGATTGGGGATATTACCGCCAATCTTTATCCCGATGGAACGCAGCTTTATCATTCCGACATGATCCTGGGCACACGCAATGCTGCGATGATCGAGCAATTGCAACCAGATCTGGTGATCACCTTTGGTGGGCAATATATTTCGAAATATTTGCGCGGCTTGTTGCGTCTGCATCCACCGCGCGCCCAGTGGCATCTGCAATTGGAAGGCAATCCGGTTGATACGTTGCAATGTTTAACCCACGTGATTCCCATGCGCCCTGTTGACTTTTTCCCGGCGCTGCAACAACGCATCCAACCAAGCAGCAGGGGTGACTATGGTGCGTTCTGGCAAGCGTTGGAAGAGCAGACCGCGGCCAAGTTGACTAAGTTTCTACAAACAGCGCCTTTTGGTGAATTCCAGGCGGTGCAGCAAGTGATGCAAGCGCTACCGGCGGATAGCCATTTACAAATTGGCAATAGCATGCCCATTCGCTATGCGAACTTCATCGGTCATATCCCAGGCCGCGCCCTGGCACAAATTAATGCCAACCGCGGCACAAGCGGCATTGACGGCACGGTAAGCACCACCGTTGGCGCGGCGCTGGCCAGTTCTGCCCTGACCACCTTGATCACTGGCGATCTCGCCTTTTTTTATGACCGCAATGGGCTTTGGCAACCAGACCTCCCCAAGAATTTGCGCGTTGTGATCTTAAATAATCATGGGGGCGGCATTTTTCAGATCATCGACGGGCCAAACCAACTCGCACCCGATGAGTTAAGAACTTATTTTTTAACACCCCAACCGCTCACTGCCCGGCGCACAGCCGAGGATCATCAGTGCGATTATTATTTTGTGGACAAACGAACTGATTTGACAGCCGCGCTGGCCGATTTTTTTGCGCCGCGCGCCCGAGCAGCCATTTTAGAAATTGAAACTGACATGCAGATTAATACGCAAGTATTCGAGCAGTTCCGTGCGCTTGTAGCGGAATGATCGATCCATTTAGAGAGAGGAGTTGGGTATGAGCGCAGCAGTGCAGTGGGAAACAATTAAGTCTTACGAAGAGATCTTGTTTGAATTTTACGAGGGCATTGCCAAGATCACGATCAACCGCCCCCATAAACGCAACGCTTTTACACCGTTGACGGTGGAAGAGATGATCGACGCCATGCACATTTGTCGCGAAAACCCGGATATCCAGACCATTATCTTGACGGGCGCGGGCACCCAGGCTTTCTGCAGCGGTGGCGATCAGAGTGTGCGCGGCGAAGGTGGTTATGTGGGCACCGATAAAGTGCCGCGCCTCAATGTGCTCGATTTGCAAAAAATGATTCGCTCCATTCCTAAAGCGGTGATCGCGATGGTGGCTGGCTATGCGATTGGGGGCGGACATGTATTGCACGTGATCTGCGATCTGACCATCGCCGCCGAAAATGCCCGTTTTGGCCAGACGGGTCCCAAGGTTGGCAGCTTTGATGGTGGCTTTGGCGCGTCTTACCTGGCGCGGATTGTCGGCCAGAAAAAGGCGCGCGAAATCTGGTTTTTGTGTGACCAGTATGATGCAAAAGATGCGCTCGACATGGGTTTGGTCAACAAGGTGGTACCGGTAGAGCAGCTTGAAGCCACAACGATTGAGTGGTGTCGCAAAATTATGGAAAAAAGTCCGCTGGCGATTCGCATGCTCAAATCGTCATTTAATGCCGAACTAGATGGCCAGGCTGGCATCCAAGAATTAGCTGGCAATGCCACTCTGCTCTATTATCTTTCCGAAGAAGCGCAAGAAGGCAAACAGGCATTCCTGGAAAAACGCAAACCAGATTTCTCTAAATTTCAGAAATTTCCGTAATCGAGCCCGTTATACTGAAATCACCTTGAGAGCCAGAATTTTGCTCGATGTAGAGGCGTGCCCTTGTGGTCACCTGTCGTGCTCTAGACGCACTTTCGCCACGAATTATCTAAATTTTGCGAAATTTCCAGTGACTGGTTCGCTATAGTCAACCAAATTAAGACTAGGCAACTCGCCACGTTGCACGAGTGCATCGCACTGGTTATGAGCTGTAGGGTAATTCGTAGCCGAACTAACCAGTGCAACGCACTAATTCGTAAAATTCGGGCAATTCGCCGCCCGGCATTGTTATGCTACACATCACCGCTCATCCCTATTCACTCCAATTTAAGCGCCCGGCGGCGACCTCACGTGGATCGTTACACACCAGGGCAGTCGTTTTTTTGCGCGCCACAGATAGCGAGCAGCCAGGGATTGGGGGTTGGGGCGAATGTGGGCCACTGCCCGGTTTGAGTGTAGACGACCGACCTGATTTTCTGGCCCAAGTGACCCACATTTGTGGCTTGATCAACCGCGGTCAACCGGTTGAAGCCCTTGACCTCACGGCTTTTCCCTCGCTCATTTTTGGCTTAGAGATGGCGCAGCGTGATCTGTACACCGGTGGCCAACAACGCCTATTTTCTACACCGTTCAGCCGCGGGGAAGCCCCCTTAGCCACCCACGGGCTGATCTGGATGGACACGCCTGCTAACGTGTTGCAGCAAATCGAATCCAAGCTGGCCCAGGGTTTTCGAGTGATCAAACTGAAGGTGGGCGCGCTGCCATTGGCCGACGAATGTGCTATGCTGGCAACGATTCGCCAGCATTACCCAGCCGACAAGGTGACGTTGCGGCTCGATGCCAATGGCGCGTTTACACCGGAGAATGCACTGGAAAATTTACACCAACTGGCTAAATTCGATATTCATTTTCTAGAACAACCCCTTCGCGCCGGGCAAGCCCAGGCAATGGCCGCCATCTGCGCGACATCGCCAATTCCGATTGCGCTGGACGAAGAACTGATCGGTGTGCGCGAACCCGCCGCGCGGCGGGCGCTCGTCGAGACCATTCGTCCACAACATCTGATCATCAAACCGGCCCTACTGGGTGGGTTGGCAATTAGCGAAGAATGGATTAGACTAGCAGAAAGCCTGGGTTGCGCCTGGTGGATCAACTCGATGCTTGAATCTAATCTTGGCCTCAATGCGCTCTGCCAGTGGACCAGCAGATTGGACAACCAACGCGTTCACGGGTTGGGCACGGGCCAGCTATTTACCAATAACATCCCAGCTCCGTTACGTCTGGAGGGGCCTTTGCTTTCGCTTGACCCAACCGGACAGTGGGATCTGACAGTGATCGACCCCAGGATAATTTTGTAAAGCAGCTACGCATTCATACAGAACTGATTCGATCATGGCGCCAACGAACATCTCCACAGCAACGCTCCAGGTTGAGGGCCACTACTATACGAATGATCAACTCCGTCACTGGTCAGAGGCGACGGAAGCTAGCCCCATAAGCGAAAACACGCGGGATGTGTTACGTTTTTGCCACCAGTGGCTCACCGGTGCAACCAGCTTTGTCATCAATACATCTGGCTCCACTGGCACGCCCAAACCGATCACGCTGCCCCGCGAGCAGATGGTTGCCAGCGCCCGCCGCACCGGTGAGGCACTCGGCTTGCACCCAGGCCAACAGGCGTTGATCTGCATGCCGACGCGTTACATTGCAGGGCGCATGATGCTGGTGCGCGGCTTCGTGCTCGGGCTAGCCATGACGGTGGTCGAACCAGCCAGCGATCCACTGCGCGATTTGTCGCCCGATGTTCATTTTGATTTTACGGCCGTGATTCCCTTACAGCTACAAACGCTCTTGAATGGACCACCCCACTACCGCACCATTTTGAACCGGATGCAGGCGATCTTGATCGGCGGTGGTCCAGTGAGCCCGGCGTTACAGGAACAACTACAAGTCATTACGGCGCCAATCTATCACACCTATGGGATGACCGAAACTATTACCCATATCGCCCTGCGTCGTTTGAATGGCCCCCAGGCCAGCGAGGCTTTTACGCCGTTGGCTGGCGTAAAATTGGCGGTGGATGGGCGTGGTTGCCTCAACATTCGCTCAGAGATCACACAAGACCAGGTGGTGCAGACAAACGACATCGTTGAGTTGCGGCAGGATGGCAGCTTTATTTGGTTGGGTCGTTGGGATAATGTCATCAACAGCGGTGGCGTGAAGGTGCAAGTGGAAAAAGTAGAAATTGCTCTGGAAAAGGCGCTGCATGCAGTGGCCCCACAAGCGGCCAGCCAACGGCGGTTCTTTGTTGGGCCATTGCCCGATGAACGGCTGGGGGAACGCGTCGTTGCTGTGCTCGAAGGGGCGCCGTTGGGTGAACAGCTAGAGAGAGCGTTGCGCGAAAGCTTACAGCCGTTGCTGACAAAATATGAAGTGCCGCGCAATTTCTATTATTTACCCCAGTTTGCCGAAACGCCCACCCGCAAGATTGACCGTAAAACCACCCTGTTGGCTCTACGTTCGTCGCCATGAGGGCAAATCATCGCTGATGCGCCTACTTACGCCAGCACAACTGGCAACCCTCAATGCTTGGTTTCTCCCCGACCGGCCTGGCCCACTGATCGGTCTACATGTGATCCAGACCGGCCACGGGCGCGGTTTTGTGGATCGCTGGCCCGATCCGCGCGCCGTCCTGGTGGAGACGGCGCAAAACATGGCGCTCAGCGGTGATCCAACGGCGCTACAACCGGACGATTTGCGAATTCATGCGCCTGGCTTTGTCGAAGCGGCAGACAATTTTGTTCCGTTGTTACGCGCTGCATTTCCAGATTTGGTGGCACGGGATCGCATTATTTACGCATTGGTAGGGAAGCCACAATTTTCATTGCCCACCAATTTCACGGTTCGCCAGCTTGGCCCAACCGATGCGCAAGCATTACAAAAACTTAGCGACGAATCCAGTTGGATCAGTAAAACTTGGGGTGGCCCCGACGGTTTGGCCGCCAGCGGCTATGCCTGGGGCGCATTCGCGAATGACCAACTTGCTGCCGTTGCCAATATTTTCTTTCTAGGTGATCACTATGAAGATATTGGGGTGGCGACTGAGCCGCAGTTTCGCGGCTACGGGCTCAGTGGGGCTTGTGCGGGCGCGCTTTGTGAAGAGATTCAAGCGCGCGGCCACACACCCTGTTGGAGCACCTCGCCAGACAATCTAGCCAGTAAGCGAGTAGCCGAAAAGCTTGGCTTTACGTGGCAGCGCAATGATTATCTCTATGTGGCTGGCATTGAAGCACCTAAGCCAGCGCAGCCTGCGTTAATTTAGCCTGAAATCCCAGGTCCTCAATAGCCCGCAGCCCAGAAAAACCGACAACGGTCCATAAACAGATAGCCGCTTCACTTCTCTCAAGTGGGCCTAAATCTCAAGTGGGCCTAAACACTTGGTTCTCTTCAATCTTCAGCGCGCCGGGCAAGAATTGGTCAATCGTCCAGGCATTGGTTTCAATATGCCCGGTCACCTGGGCAAAGGTATAACTGCCACCAAAGAGCGCAACCCAGACCATCAAATTATCGGCTGTATGGAGATCGACGACGCCGGTTGCGCTCATTTCGCCCTGTAAACGCGTCGCTGCTTCCTGACCGACTGTTTCGGCGGGTTTAGTCTTTTCGCCCAAGGCATCGGCGCCCAGCCGAGTATGTTCGTAGTCGGCAACAGCGGTCACAGAAGAGCCGGGCGAAAAGGCATCCACCTAACTTATGTTAATGGCTGGCTTGTCGACGGTCACTGTGCGCCGAAAGCCAGTGGCCTGCCGTTCGGCGACGCGCCGGCCACTTAGTTCTTGAGCTGCGACCGAGAAGAGGCGAATTCGTTGCCATGCACCGCGTTCCAGGATGGTGAGCGGTGGGCATTCAGCCGCGTGGTCGCGCCAATTACTTTGGCCCAATCGTGGGGCGACGCGCAGCTTTACTTCGCCGCCACCGGCCGGATAAAAGCCGTGTTGCTTCACCTGAAGCTCCAGCCGGTGTGCATAGGGCTGGAGAAAAGGCAACAGCACCGTCAGCCAGAAGTCGATCGTCATCGCCCCGCGCACGTCCGTGCCGCCTGTGATGGTGAAAGTTGTCGAGCTATCGGCAAACATCGCGGCGGGCAGCATCGTTTGCAAAAAGAGTGGGATCGCCCCGGCAGTGCCAATGTCTTGGGCATAGACGCCGCCGCGCAACTGGCCGGGCGAAAAAGAGAGGCTGAGCGCTCCCAATTGCAGACCCTCCACCTGTGAATCGCTCATTTGCAAAAGTGCGTTGATGATATGCAAATGTTGCGCTTTCAGGCCAGGGTTAGGTCGCCCGCGCCGGATATTCTCTATGCGAAAAGGCTGATCAGTCAACAAGCTGAGCACCAACGCAGTACGGAGAATTTGGCCACCGCCTTCCCCATAGGCACCATCAAGAACAATCATACAATGCTACCCTTAGGCTCGAAAGATTTAACTATTTGGCGCATGGTAGGCAAGACAGGCGAAAGAGCTGACGCGAAGAAACCAAAGAACATGAGCAGTTACGTTTGCGCGGCCAACAGCGCGGCCAGCTGCTCCAGGCTCGCCAGGTTATGCACCGGCAAAAAATTATCAATATGCGGCAGCGCAGCCTGGATGCCGCGCACTAAGGGCTCGTAATCCACATCCCCGAGCAGCGGATTGAGCCAGATCAATTGATGACAACTGCGGTGCAAGCGATCCATTTCACGGGCTAACAATTCCACATCACCCCGCTCCCACCCATCGCTGATGATCAGGACAACCGCGCCTTGGTTGAGCACCCGGCGCGCCCACTCGACATTAAAGGTGCGAATCGATTCACCGATCCGTGTGCCACCGGCCCAGTCAACAATGGTTGCGCTGGCATCGCGCAGGGCTTGATCGATATTGCGCGTGCGCAATTGCCGGGTGATGCGGGTCAAGCGAGTGCCAAAGACAAACGATTCCACACGGTCCAAGCGGCTGGTCACCACATAGATAAATTGCAGCAGCACGCGTGAATAGCGCTCCATCGAGCCGCTGATATCGCAAATGACCACAATGGGCCGACGCTTAAATTTGCGCTCACGCCGCGCCAGACGTAAAAATTCACCGCCATGCCGTAAGTTCTGGCGCATGGTATGGCGCAGATCGATCTGGCGGCCACGGGCGGCGCGTACGGTGCGCCGGGTGCGCCTGGGTTCCAGGTTCCAAACGGTTTTTGCCATCAAGCGTTTAACGGCGTGCAATTCATCGTGATCCAGGTGGGCAAAATCCTTCTGCCGCAATAGCTCCTGGTTACTATAGGTGTAAATGCGCTCAATTTGTGGCTCAGGCACCTGATCGCTCTCTGTGCCATTGGGCTGGCTGGAACGGTAGACCACCTGCTGGGTTTGCGGTTTACGCCGCTTGCGCAACAACTTGCCCAGGTCGAGATCGGTCAATTCATTCGCCGCCCGCGCCTGCCAGAAGAGGTCAAAGGCTTCGTCAAAGAGCGCCAACTGCTCCTGACGACTGATCAATACAGCGCGCGCGCTCTGCTTAAAGTCTTGACGATTGCCGATCTCAATATAATTCAAACTTTCGACCAGATCGAGGATCTGGGTGGGCGTAATCTCCACCCCCAGTGCACGCAACAGCCGCCCAAAGAGCACACAGTTGCGGAGTAAGTTGCCTTGTTCGAGCATCTTATAACTTCAATTTCAGAATCAACTCGTTATCATGCTTTTCCCCAGTGTAAACGAACCCCAACTTTTCGTAAAAAGGACAGGGGCTGCCATCACCAGGGACACAACTAACGCCAAGTTCGGTGGCATGGGGGCGCGTTTTGACATGGGCAACCAACAGTGCTATGGCGCGTTTACCAAAGCCAAACCCTTGATACCGGGCATCGATCATAAAGCGCCATAAGAAATAGACCGGCTCAGCGGGCTCATCATAGAGCATCAAAAACCCGACCGGCGTTTCATCGGCAAAAACGGCGCGAAACCAGGCATTCTCACGCGAAAAATAGGCTTCGGCAATTGACTGCGCATTGGTGGCTACAAAATTTTTCTGGTTTTCGGCCACATTCAAATGCAAAACAGGGCGCAGGGTCTCTTTCGTAATTTCTCGCAGCGTAACAGTTGCCGCACGGGTTAACACTTCGGGTGTTGCATCTGACATCATTTTCCCCTTGATCCTCTTTCCTACTACCGGGTTCAGCCAGGCCCTACGCGTTAGCATTTCAACCGTTTCTTAGCTTACACCATCACCTGCACGCGTTCGAGGATTGGGCGCACGGCACTGCGCTGGACTTGCTGAATATCGTCGCGATATTTGAGCAGCGCGCCCAAGGTATCATTGACAATCTCCTCGGTTAACGTTTCTTGATCCAGCGCGACCAACGCGGCGATCCAATCCAGTGTCTCGGCGACACCCGGTAATTTATAAAGCTCCTCGCGGCGCAATTCCTGCACAAACGTAACGACTTGTCTGGCCAATTTTTCGGGCGCGTGGGGTGCTTTGACCAGCACGATGCCATATTCTTTTTCGAAAGAAGGATAATCAATCCAGTGATAGAGACAGCGCCGCTTGAGCGCATCATGAATTTCGCGCGTCCGATTCGACGTGATAATCGCAATTGGTGGCGTTGTCGCCTTAATCGTCCCCAATTCTGGCACCGTGATCTGGAAATCGGAAAGCACCTCGAGCAAAAAAGCCTCAAATTCCTCATCCGCGCGATCCAATTCATCGATCAGAAGCACGGGCGCCAGGCCATCAACGGATTCGAGCGCTTGCAAGAGTGGTCGCTTTAGCAAAAATTGCGGGCTGAATAACTCGCGCCGTGCGCTCTCGATCTGCACGTCACCGGCGGCTTCGAGCAGGCGAATTTGCAGCATCTGTTGGGTGTAGTTCCATTCATAGACGGCCGTATTCACATCCAACCCTTCATAACATTGCAGACGAATTAAAGGTCTGGCGAGCAAAAGCGCGAGCACTTTGGCGATTTCAGTCTTCCCAACCCCAGCTTCACCTTCTAAGAAGAGTGGTCGTTGTAATTTCAAAGCCAAAAAGATCGTGGTTGCCAGGCTGCGGTCACATACATAATGGCAACTGGCCAATAGGTTCTGCACTTGATCGATGGTTTTCAGTTGGGCAATGTCAATCAAAAGATTTTCTCTCCATAAATTCGGTGATCTTTACCAGCCTATCGTCAACGCCACAAGCGCGCCAACCATGTGGCGCCAGTGGCCGATATCGCATGAAAACACAAGATAAAACGCGGCGCAGAGGCCAATCAACGCGTAAGTACAGCCTCAACAGTCCCAGCCAAAAGATACATAAAGATACATTTATGGATATATCTTATGGATATATTGGGAGATGCATTTCTACCAAAAGGAGCCGTAATTCACCATTATTTTGTCGACACTAAGACCCTGCGCGCCGCGGATGGATTAACTATCGCTATCATTGTACCGCATTTACAGGATTGGTCAAGGGAATTATGGCCAGAAAGATTTGATTGCCCAAAGGAGTGATCTAGATAGAAATTTGATTAAACCCGGACAGATATGGTATACTGATATAATAGGTTAAAGCAGCTCTCTGTTCGGTTTGTCAATGGCCATCAGCCCTTTTCCTCAGTTTCTGTAGAGATGGTCGTTTCTCGCCCGGTCGTGAATGTCTTTAGCCCTATATGTTGTTTTACTCAACTCGGCTCTATCACTACAATAGAGCAGGAACGCTGGATTATCTGGAAAGGGATATTCATGACCAAGAAACTATATGTGGGCAACTTGAACTACGCGACAACCGAGGATCAACTTCATACACTGTTTTCAGAAATTGGCCCGGTCGCTTCGGTCGCGCTGATTACCGATCGCGACAGCGGTCAATCGAAGGGCTTCGGCTTTGTCGAAATGGAAACAGAAGCAGCTGCGCAAGAAGCAATCCAAAAGTTGAACAATCGCGAAGTAAGTGGCCGCAACATTACCGTAAGCGAAGCCCGCCCACCCCGCGAACGTTCCTTTGGGGAGATCGTCGTGGCGGCAGCGGCGGCGGTGGTGGACGCCGAGACTACTAATCGACCAGCATTCATCGGCGATCAGTGGTAAACAGTTATCGGTAACCTATCGCTTAGGCGAGCTTTCACTGAGAACTGCTGCTAAACGTTAGTAACACGAAACGTTGGTAACTAAGGGTGTGGGAGCTTTCCCACACCCTTTGATTTTTCAAGCGTCGATTTTTCAAGTGCTAATTTTCTAAGGGTTAATTTTTAACGGGGCCAGATCGCCTCATCTTTCCGCTCGATAAGCAATTACAGAAAAGGGTATCATGAATACTGGCCTGGGTTCGCTCAACAATTTGGGGTTTCTACGCACAGCCGTCATCTCCCCAGAGCTGCGCGTGGCCGATGTAAAATTTAATACGGAGAAGATCATTGAGGCAATGGCCCAAGCCGCGCAACAGGGTTGCCAGTTGGCCCTCTTCCCTGAGTTAGCAGTCACAGGTTATACCTGTGCAGATCTCTTTTATCAAGCATTCTTGCTGGCAGAGACGCGCACGGCGCTCCAATTGTTGGCTGAAGCAACAGCTCGTTATCAGATGGCGATTGTGGTTGGCCTGCCTTTCATGGTGGACGGCCGCCTTTATAACTGCGCTGCCTTTCTGGCGGAAAATCGTGTA
>JAPLGZ010000591.1 GCA_026389895.1 Chloroflexota bacterium
GCAGATTCGCATTGACCGCACGCCGCCGCAAGTGGTCGCGCCAGCAGTCGATGGCAACCAACTGCTGAATGGCTGGTACAATACACCCGTGCAGGTCACACTCACCGGCAGCGACGCGTTATCTGGCCTCGCCGGTTTTGCCCAACAAACCACGGACGCCACCTGGGTGGACAGTCCGGCGGTGATGACCCTGGCAACGACGTGAGCCCATAACTTCACCTGGCGCTCCGTGGACCAGGCGGGCAATGACAGTGCCGTACAGCAGACTACGGTGCAAGTGGACCTCACACCCCCCACGACGACTTATACCTTGGATGCCCTGCCGGTGAATGGCTGGTATACGCGGCCCGTGATGGTGACCTTGAGCGCGGTGGATGAAGGCGCGGGCGTCTTTCAAACGCAATACCGCGTGAATGGCGAACCGGGCTGGCGCAGCTATGGCGGGCCGTTTCCGGTGAATCAGGCCGGTGCGCAGACCCTCATCTATCAATCCACCGACCGCGCCTTGAACACCGAAACAGCGCACACGCTGACCTTGCCACTCGACCTCGCCCCGCCTACACTGGACAGCAGATAAGTCATCAGTGGCGATCACTCTGGCCTTCCGTCATCAAAGCGCGTGGGCGTTCCTCATCAACTTTGCGGTGGGTCATCTTCGTTTCCTACCGCCTGTGTCCGTAAAGGTGGCAGCGGAAGCCGTGCCATAACCGGCTAAAAGACTCACGATACTGGCTTTGATTAGAAACGATTGAACCCGATAACAAGTATTTTTTACCTAACCCTACTATGCTAGCTTGTCTACACGTTTCCCGTGAGATACCTGTGAGATAGCGATAGTTTAGGATGGAATAGTAGGGATTCAACATAAATTGTGAATTGAGAAAGGAGATCACATGATGCGTTCCAAATGGCTAAGTCTTGGTACCGGACTGGGTTTGCTGCTTTTGCTCGTCGCCTTTGCTCTCCTTGTGAGCAGACGCTCTGCACCGATGATGACTGTACCGGTAGCGGCGCCTGTAGTGAGTTCCATGGTCGGTTTGACGGCAAGTACTGTCGTATCGACAAGTCAGGTAATTTCGGCATCACAAGCCATCACTCATAGCGACTGGCTTACGTTTACCGATCCAGAGGCAGGCTACTCGATTCAATATCCAGCCAACTTTGTTGTAAGTTCTAGCAAAAGTAAAGGGGAAGCCTATAACACGACATCTATCACTTTCATTATCCCAAATGTGAAAGCATACCAAGAGATGCACATTCGAGTCGAACCTAATCCACAAAATTTGGAAATAGAAGTAATTGTTGAAGCAATTTATCAACGGATTAACGGTCGAGCACTTGATGTAAAAGCCGCTAATACTTTAGAACAAATAAATGTGGCCAAAGTGACTGCCTATAAGACAAGTATATTACCAGGTAGTACGGATTTTCATATCTTACTGCCTTATAACAAAAAAGTATATAACTTTGCGTTGGTTCATGATCTAGGCGCTGTGGAGTCCTCTCCAGAAGCCAAGGCGATCTTCTTTCAGTTGCTTGCCACATTCCAACTCACAAATGGAGAGTAGTAGAATTCAGATGCGCTCCATTGCCATTTTATTTGTATTTTTTATCCTATTCTCAATGAATTTAATGCTAGGCTCGAGGGTTCACTCACAAGGTAAAGCAGCCAGGGTCACCCAAACTCATCACCGGCTCGCTCGCCGATCGAGCGACCGGTGGCTGCCGGCTTGTTCGTTTTGGCAGGGCGTTTTTCGTGCCAGCGTTTGGCTTTGCGTGGGGCGGTGGGCTGGATGGTGATCTCTTGCTGGCTGATCACCGCATAGGCGGCGAAGATTGCGACATCTTCGGGTTGATCGTGGCGATAGAGCCGTTCACGGCGCAATGTGCGGGCAAAATCGGCCAGATCGAGCGCGGCGACCACTTCGTCGGGGCGACCGGTTGCGCCGTCGCGCTGTTGCACACGCAAGAAGATGCGATGTTCTTCGCTGGCGGCATCATACCCCTCGTAGCGCAATTCAAAGACCAACGGGCGCAGATTATAAATATACTTCTCACCTTTACGCTCGCGCTCACGCGGGATTTCGATTTGTGCAAGAAACGCCGCAATGCGCTGCGGCAGTAAGTCGGCAGCCAGTTCATCGGGTTCGGCATAGATCAGGATCGTATAATCAGCGCCAATCAAGAGGGTTTGGAGGGCATCGGTTCTCAGCGGCACCTCGGTCAGCGCGTGCAAGGTGACGCCAGGCGGCAATTTTTGGCGCAATTGTTCTTCGATCTCGGCCAACAACTGCGGTGGACTGAGGGTAATATCGACCAATTCGCGCGCGCCGGTGATGCCCACGCCCAGCGGCGAGGCAAATTGAATAAACGGTTGCGGGTTGAAGCCCAGTTTATAGAGCAACGGCAAGCTGGCGCGGCGTAATGTGCGCTCCCAAAGGCGAAATTCATCTTGGTGCGAGATAAATTTGATCGCTTCCCCTTTTTCATAGACCACACGGATGCGCTGGCGCGGGAGCTCCAGTTCTGGCTCGCTGATGGCCGTGATCTCGTGTTCAGTGATGTCGGTTTCGCTTTGTTCAGCCATGTTAAATTTTCTCCAACTTGCGCACAGGGGAAAAGACCAGCCAGAGCGTAGCCAGTGCACCGATCAACAGCCCGATCGTAATGGCCGCGCGTAGCCCAATCGTCTGCCCTAGCAATCCACCAAGCAGTGCCCCCACCGGAAAGATAATGCCGGTCAGAAACCGTTCACTGGCATTGACGCGCCCCAGCAAATAATGGGGCGTGATGGCTTGGCGCAAGCTCGTTTCGTTGATCCCATAAATAGACCAGGTGGCGTCGGCAGCTTGCGAGATCAGCAACAGTGGCAAGATAACCAGCGGTGGTCCCCAGGCCAGCACCATCAAAGAAGAGGTCGCCATCGCCAGCAAACGGGCGCCAATCATTGCCGGGCCAATCCCAAAACGGCGAGTCACTGGTTCGGCCAGGAAGGCGCCAATCAACGCGCTCACCCCACCCACGCCAATCACAATTCCCATCCAGAGTGGTGACAATCCCAGTTCTTGCACCATATACAAAGCGTACAGCGTACCGATGATGCCACTGGTCAGGCTGGTAGTTGCGGCGCACCCCAATAGCGCCCGCAGGATTGGATCCCCCAAGATAACGCGTACCCCTTCAGCCATTTCATGAATAATGCCCGCTGGTCTTTCGGCATCTGGCGTGGTATGGCGCACGGGCGCTAATTCTTGACTGCGAATGAGGCCAAGCGACAGCGCCGAGATCAGAAACGAGCACGCATCAAAGAGGATGGCCAACGGGGGTGTGATCAATTGCACCAGTGCGCCGCCCAGACCAGGGCCACCAATCTCGGCCACCGCGCTCGTCATGCTGAGTTTACTGTTGCCTTCGACCAGTTCATCTGGTTTCACCAACGACGGCAGATAGGCCGGATAGGCTACGTCGAAAAACAGGGCCAGCGCGCCGACCAACGCGGCCACCACGTACAATTGCGCCATGTGTAAAATGCCAAGCAGCGCCGCCACAGGAATGGTTGCCAGCAGCAAGGCGCGCCCCAGATCAGCCACCATCAGCACCGGGCGACGCCGTAGCCGATCCACCCATACACCGGCCAGCAGACCAAGCAATAATACCGGCAGCGCGCGGGCCGTTTCCAGCCAGCCTAATTGCAGCGGGGTGGCCTGCAAGGTCAAGATCGCCGTAAAGGTCAGCGCCGTTCCGCCAATCTGCGAACCAAGCGCCGAGATCGTCTGACCAGCCCAGAGGCGCGTAAAATCAGGATGATGCCATAGACCAGTGCGTTGTAGTTTCATAGGAAGTGAGACTGGGGGTACGGGAGTAGCGATACGGGATTAAGTAGCCACACCTAATCCCGTATCCCTACTCCCTACTCCCTACCCTTCTACCCTTTTACTGACGGTCCCTTCACGCCGCTGCGGCACCCGGTGATCGAATTGACCCGTTTTGTCGGGCGCCATATCGTCGTTGAAATAGAGTGGAATTGGCATAATATCGACGGGTTGGCGAATTTTATCGCGCCCGAGTGGCGGGCAACACCAGGCTTCGTCGGCAGCCTCACGCCGTTGCTCTTTGAAATAGCCCAAAATGCCGCAACTGAAACAATGCTCGCGGCAATCATCGACGACACCGCCTTGATAAGTGTGGATATATTCATCGACCAAGAATTGTTTCTTCAAGCCCGCCGAAATGTGTTCCCAGGGCAGCACCTCATCGATCCGGCGCTCACGACGAGTATACCAATCCATGTCTAAACCGAATTCGTTAAATGCTTGCTGCCAGGCGGGAAAGTTAAAATATTCGCCCCAGGCTTCCAACTTAGCGCCCAATGTCCAAGCGCGCTGGATCACGTCCCCGATGCGCCGGTCACCACGCGTCAGGAAGGCCTCAACCAGCGTCTCGTCGGGGTTGTTCCATGTAAACTGCATGCCGGGGGCGCGCAGTTCGCGCTGCAACAACTGGATCTGGTCGCGAATTACCTGCTCGTCTTCCATGGGCACCCACTGAAAAGGGGTATGCGGCTTGGGCACCAGTGTGCTGACGCCAATCCGCACATTGGCCTTCTTGCCCAACACACGTTTGCCCACCGCCAAGACTTGCAGCGAAAGATCGGCAATCGCCTGCACATCTTCTAGCGTCTGCGTGGGATGGCCGATCATAAAATACATTTTGATCGTCGTCCAGCCGCGCTTATAGACTTCTTCGGCGGTTCGCAACAGATCGTCAGACGCAATCGGCTTGTTGATCACGTCGCGCAGCCGGTCGGTGGCGGCTTCGGGGGCAAAGGTAAAACCAGAGCGGCGGCGACCTTTCTCCAACAATTCCATCAGATCGACGCTAAAACTTTCAATGCGCAAACTGGGCAGGCCAATGCTCAATTTTTGTGATCCATGTTTGGCAGTAACTCGGCGCACCAACTCTTCGACATGCGTATAATCACTGCTGCTCAGGCTGAGAAAACTGACCTCCTCAAAGCCACAGCTTTCGATCATATCATCGACCGCCTGCACGACTTCCTCGACAGGCCGCTCGCGCACGGGCCGAAAGATCATGCCCGCTTGACAAAAGCGACAACCGCGCGTGCAACCACGCATAATCTCAATCGCAGCGCGGTTGTGGACAATGTTGAGAAACGGCACGATAAACTTCGTCACCGGTGGCGGCATCACCGTAACCACGCGCTTGAGCACCTCGGCGGGCGCGTCTGGATAATTCGGCCTAATCGCCGCAATCGTGCCGTCCGCGGCATAACTGACATCGTAGAAAGCGGGCACGTAGACGCCAGGAATTTTGACGAGGCGCTCCCAGAGCCGCCGGCGCGGCGCGCCCATCTCGCTTTTCCACGCCGCATGCGCTTCGATCACTTCAAAAATTATCTCTTCGCCTTCGCCGATCACCATGGCATCGAAAAAGGCGCTCATGGGTTCGGGGTTGTAGCAGCCGGAGCCACCGGCAATGACCAGTGGATCTTCGGCGGTGCGGTCGGCCGCGCGGAGCGGGATGCCGGACAAATCGAGCATGGTGAGGACATTGGTATAGAGTTGCTCATACGGCAGGCTAAAACCAATAATGTCGAAATCAAAGACGCGGTGGCGCGTCTCCAACCCGTAGAGCGGAATATGATCGCGGCGCATCAATGTTTCAAAATCTGGCCAGGGACAGTAGACGCGCTCGGCCAACAGATCAGCGCGCTGGTTGATCAGATCATACAGCACCATCAAACCTAAATTACTGCCGCCCAACTCATAAATGTCGGGGAAGGCCAGCGCAATTTTGCTGCGGATCGCCGGGTTAGACCAATCTTTGCTGATGCTGTTCAGCTCACCGCCGGTATAGCGAGCGGGCTGTTCCACCTTGTGCAACACGCGATCTAAGGCGCGCGTAATCTGTTTTGGGGTTTGGACCATGATTTGTACCACTCCTTCGCATCTACCAGATAAAACAATTTGATCTGGGTGGGATTCGAACCCACATTACAACAATTACAACGATACCTGTTCCAAAAATTGGGTAAAGTGAATCAGATCTTGTTTGACAGCCTCATAACAAGGATGAACTTCTTCGGACAGTTGCTCTAAGCGTCCAGAGCGCAAATTAAAGCTGTAGACATTGCGTACCACATGCCGAAAGCCTCGGTATTCATCTAGGCAATAGCGTGTCTCACTGCTGATAACGGCTGGCCGAAGTGAGCCTAGTTCGGCCGACATTTGTAACAGTAATTCCTGATGCCAACTCGTTCCAGAAGGGATAGTACCTTCTACATTGCGGGCAATATCTTCAAATATCGCTTCAATACCCGTATAAAAGCTGTGAAGGTTGAGCGCAACGCCGTCCAAATAACCATCGTCGCCGTTCTGTCGTGCTTTGTTTAACAATAACTCGGCGCGGTTTACCACTCGCTCTATGTCAACAAGCGCCTGAATAATCCGCCCAACCAGGGCCGTATATTGGGGTTTCATATTTCAACTCCATCACGCAAAATCGTTGTCCGCACGGATGGGGAAGCCTCTTCAAAACGCACGAGATCAAACGAAATTTCCGGGTCAAGGCTGAGCAGTTGAGCAACGGCGCGATAATAACGCAGTTCGTCAATCCCCCAAACGGCTAGATCCACATCGGAACGGGTATGGAATAAGGCTGGTTGTAATAACGAACCAAAAACAACCACTTTTTGGGCGCCAAACTCAGTTTTAAGCAGAATCGCCGCCCGCGCAGCGACGCGCTGAGCTTGGGCAAAGCGTGCTTGGCGCGCTTGCTCGGCTGATGCTTGGCGCTGGGCTGCACTTGCTCGATACAACGCCATTTTTTCGGCTGGAATCTCGGTTGCGTTTTTGGTTGCCATGCCCACTATCATACCATTCCAGCGAATCGATCTTGTAATTCTCTTCGGGCTTGCATAAGGTGCCCACACAAATAATCCTTGGTGAGTTGCAGCAAGGATAAGGGTCGTGTACACTGTAATTATAAATTCAGTGAGCCACTTAGCCATTGTGACCATTCCCAGATTCGTCGTTATCAGCAGTAGAGACTTAATGATAATCGGCTTGGTTCACCAGCACTGAGCTGATTTATCGAGAGCAAAGGAGCAATCGATGACAATGTAAGTTGCAAGCAAACTCCATGAGCAATATCTAGAAGACGGCTTTTCGATCAACGCACGGGCGGTGCTGCCACGCGACATCGTGGATGCTGCCGTGGTTGGCATGGACGAAGTACGCGCTGGGCGCTATGACACGGGCACACCACCCCAACCCTCTTTTTGGAAGCCCGGCGACGACCCGAATACTAAGTTGGGCAAAATTGAGATGCCCCAAATTGCCAACCAGGCGATCATGGCCTTGATGAAGCATCCGGCATTGGGCGCGTTAGCGGCCGAAGTCACGGGCGCCAAGGCTGTACAGATCTGGTGGGTGCAATTGCTCTACAAACCGCCCGCCCAGCCTGGCGCACCGGTCACCACCAATGTGGGCTGGCATCAAGATCGCCACTATTGGCAACAGTGGGCGGACGACAGCGAATTGTTCACCGCCTGGGTGGCGCTTAGCGATGTCACCGCGCAATCGGGCCCGATGGTCTTTGTGCGTGGTTCGCATAAATGGGCCGTTTCGGGCGGCAGCGATTTCTTCGGTCAAGACCTGGATCGGCTACGCCAACAGATTCAGGCCACAACCGGGCAGCATTGGGAAGAGGCCACGGCTATCCTACCGCCCGGTGGGGTCAGTTTCCACCACAATTTGACCTTTCACGGCAGCCACTTAAATCTCTCGGGTCTGCCACGGCGCAGCTTTGCGATCCATATGCGCACCGAAAAGTCACACCCACGCGACAATCTGCGGCAGGGCCTGACCCAATTTATTGATAATCTGGATTACTGTCCCGTGATCTATGGAGATGCGGCATCATTTACCTAAGCTGGTATACATTTTCACAGGCATGCCTACATGGGTTGTCCACTGGTATCCAGCGTTAACGCTTTGGATACCAGTGGACAACCCACGCGCTGACGCTTTTCCTATTCGCCACTTTTTAGCGGCACACCCTACAGCAAGAGAAATTTGACAATCCACTGCGCCATACGTACAATAGGGATCCTGACCAAGCAGGAATTATCCTGTTATCTATGTTTGATTATTTTGTAAAAAACATGCCACGTTCGTCTAGCGGTCAGGACATCGCCCTCTCAAGGCGAAGATCGCGGGTTCAAATCCCGCACGTGGTACACGCAGTAGAGGCGCGAGAATGCGCAGGTGCTGCATACAATCGAAGAATGCACGGTTAAACCGTGCGATTCGGTTGTTAAGGTACGCTTAGGCGGCTCCAAACTTCTTGGCGGATGGCTGGAGCCGCCGCTCTTTCACTTTTTGATTCGAGACCAGTCAAGTGGAATTTTACGCGAATTTGCGTAGCGTTCCATTTCGTCCCGGCGAACACGTCGTGGCGCTCGATTTGTGAGACGAATTGCGTCAAGGTGACCTTTATCGATCAACCGGCGAACAGTCGAATCACTGCCATCAAGTAAGGCCATGATGTCGCTAACTTCTAGCAAATCTTTCATGCGCCTCCTGGTGTCTGATGTGAAGGGGTTAAGACATTTAGATTATCATGGCACTTTATCTATTGTCAAACCTTGCAAACCCCAATTTTCAGGATATATTTTAGCCCTAAATATTAAGTTTTTTGTAATTTAGATTATTTTATTCTTACTTCATGAATTATTGGAACAATTATACTAGCAGTATAAGGCCATGGGTGCGCACCCTTGGCCTTTCGCTTTTTTATGCTCAAGGCGTTTGTCCGTGAGTTTGGTTGAGTGGCACTTGATGATGTTGGCGGACGTTTGAGTAAATATTAGATGTAGAACAGGTGTTGAGTAACGAGCGCCCAAGTGCCGTGTAACGAAATGATGGGCTGTTCGACGGTGAGTGTATGGATGGCGCCATAACGCGCTGGGAGCGGTTGGGCCAGCAAGATCAGGTCTTGCTCAATGTCGCTGTATTCCCACGGCGGGTTGTCTCGCTGCGGAATGGGTTGGTTGGCGTGGATGTAGCTGATGGTATACAGGCCACGCGCATCACGCTTGATGCGGCTGGC
>JAPLGZ010000317.1 GCA_026389895.1 Chloroflexota bacterium
CACTGGCAGGTCAGCTGATCAATTTTGGGTTCGGCACGCAAAGCCTGCAAGCAACAACCGACGGCAACGGGCAGGCAACCATCACCTTCTTGCTCAGCGACAAACCTGGTGCGTTCACCATACAAGCTTCTTTTGCGGGAACAGCGAACTACAGCGCCTCGGTAGCAGGTAGTCCGTTTACCATCAACAAACAGGCCTCCAATTTGGCGATTGTGCCTGGGACGCTCACGATTACACAGGGGGCAAGTGGGGTCATAACCGCCACTTTGACCGATGGCGCAAGCCGCGGGTTGCGAGAACGCACGGTCATTCTTGTCATTCGCAACGGGAGCAGTGCCGTCTATAGCAAAGCCATCATCACCGACTATCGGGGGCGCGCCGTGCTCGCCGTTGGTGATGCGCAACTCGCCCCTGGCAACTACACAGTCACAGCGTACTTTGGGGGTGGCACACCGGTGGCCGGGCTTACCCTGAATGACGATTATTATCAACCGGCGACCGCGACAAGCTCATTGATCGTCAATGCGATTGTACCGCCGGACACCACCATTACCGGCGGGCCGAACAACCCCAGCACGATCAGCAATGCCATGTTCAGCTTCACGGGGTCGGGCGGCGAAGGCGCACTCCATTTTGAATGTCAATTGGATAGCGGCGGCTTTGCGGCATGCACCAGCCCCCAGAGTTACAGCAATTTAGCCGATGGCAGCCACACCTTTGCCGTGCGGGCGATCGATGCAGCCAACCGTGTTGATGCAACCCCCGCCAGCTTTACATGGGTGATCAATACGGCAGTTCCAACAGCAACACCGACCAATACGCCAACGAACACACCGATCCCGCCCACGGCGACAGCGACCAAAACGTCTATGCCACCTACGGCAACCAAGACGCCCAACGGTCCTACGGCAACGCCGACCAAGACACCAACCAAAACACCGCTTCCACCCACGGCAACCAAGACACCGAGTGGGCCCACGGCGACACCAACCAAAACACCGCTCCCCACGGCAACCAAGACGCCGACCAAAACGCCGCTCCCGCCCACGGTGACACCCACGGTAACGGCGACGCCAATCAAGACACTCGTGGGCATTTGTGGCCCCTATACCGTCTATCAGACAGCGCCGGGAAAATATACGGCAGAAGGTTGGACAGGGGCGATTCTGGTCGGCACGAATGGCCCAGATAAGATCAGCGGCAACTCGGGCAAAGATCTGATCTTGGGGCTAGGTGGCAACGATAAGCTGATCGGCGGCAGTGGCAATGATGTGATCTGCGGAGGTGACGGGGCAGACACTTTGGATGGCGGCTCTGGGACGGATCTATTGATAGGCGGGGCGGATAACGATACGCTGCTGGGCGGCTCCGACAACGATATATTACAAGGCGACGCTGGCAATGATACGCTGGATGCCGGTTCCGGTAACGACACATTAACCGGCGGCAGTGGCGCCGATGGCTTTAACGGTGGCTCGGGCACTGATCGGGCCACTGACCTCAACACTGAGGAGGGCGACAAAAATAATGGCGGGATCGAAAAAATTGGCCCGGCCAATGCCCAAACGGACGAACAATCACTTCTTCCTGAAGATGCCAATGTAGCGCCCGCGGCGGTGCAGCGTCTCTTCTTGCCGCTCGTCAACAAGTAGCGTTGTAAATAGAAAGGGGACAGGCAATATCAAAGCCTGTCCCCTTTCTATTCATTCCCAGAGCTCGCCCAATGACGAGCTAAATAAAATAAAGCGATCTAATAGATAAACCAATCGATTCAATATTGGCATCATGGGTCGTCTCCGTGTGGGCGTCCCCATAGAAACGACCCATAATGCCTTTTCAATAATTTGTCTATAAGAGAGCGTTTACGCTTTATCGCACCCCATCCAGTTACGACGAATTTCGATTAAAGACGATCTCTTTGGGCGCGCCAACCAAGCTTTTTAGCTGGGTCTCCCATCCATGACGGCGCGAAGGGAATCCATGCATGACGCTTTCGAATAGCCTAGTGAAGTATGCCAACCTTCGTCGTGGCGAAGGCAAAGTATTCACTTGGGTGATGCTCTATGCCATCCTCTCCATCACTATGTATCTGTTGGCCAGTACGGCTGCGTATGCCCTCTTTTTGAGTGAATTCGATGCCCAAAGCCTCCCCTACATCTATATCGGCGGCAGCCTCTGTACAACGCTAATTTCGCTGCTTTATCTGCAACTCAGTAAGCGTTATTCACTGGCGCAACTGCTGATTGGGAATTTCAGTTTGATCCTCATTACGCTACTCGGCTATCGCGTAGGACTTGTGATCTTTCCCAGTGGCTGGTTCATCTTTAGCCTGCTGATCTGGGAGAACGTGATCAATACGCTCATGTTCACGGCCTTTTGGAATTTGGTGGGTCGCCTTTTTAATCTCCAACAAGGTAAGCGGCTCTTTGGTCTGCTGGGCGCGGGCCAGCAGATTGCCACACTAGCGGTTGGTTTCCTCGTGCCACTGCTGGTTGCGTGGATCGGGACGCCTAATCTTTTGCTGGTGGGCGCGGGGGCAGGGTTCGGCGCATTAGGTGTATTGCTCCACATTACGCGCAATTTTGCCGACCTGCGGGTGCCAGTCGAACAAGAAGAAGCGGACGCGGACGAAACGGTCATACCGGCAAAAAAACCACTAGCTGATCGCTATATTCAGTTGATCTTTGCGATGTACATCTTATTTAGCCTGGGCACCTATTTTGTCGACAATATTTTTTATATCCAAGTAGAAACCCAGGTCACCCGCGAAGATCAGCTGGCAAGTTTTCTGGGTATCTTCAGTGGAATTGTCGGGGGGATCAGCTTGTTCAACCAACTCTTTATCGCCCCTCGCCTGCTCAGCCGCTATGGTGTACGCGTCGCCATCTTGTTAACGCCGACGCTATTAATTGTGGGCACCCTACTCTTTGCGATCACAGGGACCTTCTCGCGTTTGACGTTTGTGCTCTTTATCCTGGCTGCGCTCATAAATCTCACTCGGCAAGTGCTGGACGAGTTCGACAATACCGCCGCCAATCTTCTCTACCAGCCTTTGCCCGCTGCGTTGCGCACACGCGCCCAAACCACGGTTGATGGCATTATCTATCCAAGTGCGGCCGGTCTGGCGGGCTTGCTTTTATTATGGCTGACCAGTATTCTCCACTTCAACGCAGTGCAACTCGCCTATATGTTGCTGCCGATTTTGGTCTGTTGGGCAGGGACAACGCTGTTACTCGGCTACGCCTATCCCAAACGGGTGCAACAAGCGCTGCGGCAGCGGATTATTCAAGGCAATTCAGGTTTTCGGCCTGACCGCGCCAGCCTCGAGATCTTGCAGCAAAGTTTGGTCAGCCCCCATCCTGGCATTGTCATCTATGCCCTCAATGTGTTGGCAGAGAGCGATAGCGAAACGCTTGCCCGTTGTCTGCCAGGTTTACTCACGCACCCCAACAAAAGCATTCGCCTGGAGGTGTTAGCCCGACTAGAGCGGTTGGGCGGAACCGCGGCCTTGCCGACCATCCATCAATGTTTTCAAACCGATAGCGACGGCGCGGTGCGGAGTGCGGCACTGCGGACATTGGCGGCGCTTGGTGGCCCCGACCGGCTGGAAGCGATTTACCGCTATCTAGACGGGCCTGATCTGCAACTCAGACAGGGCGCCATGGTCGGTCTATTGCGCAGTGAGGAATTAGAAGCCATTCTAGCCGTGGGCGAAACGCTGACGCAATTGGTCCATTCGCCCGTTGTGGCGGATCGCATCCTGGCTGCGCAAGTGGTGGGCGAAAGTGGCTTGGCAGGTTTCTATCGACCGCTGTTAAAACTGTTGCGCGATGAAGAAGCGTTGGTGCAAAAGGCAGCGCTAGCAGCAGCCGGACAATTAAAACAAGCAAAACTCTGGCCTGTGGTCATCGAGCATTTGGCTTTCCCCAAAACGCGATCAGCAGCGCAGGCCGCCTTGGCACTGGGTGGCGAGGCCCCCCTCACAGACTTAAAAGTAGCCTTGGCACAAAAAGTAGCCTTGGCACAAGTTGGGCAACACCGGCAATTCTGGATTGAGCTCGTGCGCACTTGTGGGCGCATTGGTAGCGCCCATGCCGCCGAAATCTTACTGCCCTATCTCGACTTTCCAGATATTGAAGTTCGCACCCAAATTTTAGCTGCGCTTGGCCAGTGTGCTTATCAGGCGGAGATAACCGAACGCCCCAGCATTGAAGAACAGATCCGGGCCGAATTCGCCCATGCGGCCTGGACTCTGGCCACGCGACAAGATCTAGCGGAAGATCAAACGCTTACCTTCTTGCAGACAACCTTAGACACCACGCTAGCCCAACAACGGATGCGGCTCTTTTTGTGGCTGGCTTTGCTCTATGAACCCACGATGATCCTGCGCGCCCGCGATGCGCTCAGTTTGAAAGACGTTCATCGCCAACCTTCGGATGAACAAAGAGCCTATGCACTAGAAACCCTCGACGGACTGGTGACGCCTGTGTTCAAGCAAAACTTGCTGGCTTTGCTCGACGATTTATCACCCACCCAAATGCTCACGCGTTTGGCCGCGGATTTTCCACAACCAAAGCTAACGCCAACAGCGCGACTAGACGCGATCATCACAGCTTCGGAGGCTTGGGTGTCGCCCTGGGTCAAGGCGGTTGCCCTTTATACGGTCGCTAGGCCAATCGACGCCAGCAAATTATCAACCCTACAAGGGGCAGTTACGCAGGCGCTTTCTGCCCCCACAGCGTTGGTGGGCGAGACAGCGGCTTGGACACTGGCCAGGCTAAACACCGACACGCAGGCCAGCGTGCACCATAAAACCATTTGTCAAGCAGGTGATAAGATGCTGTTAACCATTGAAAAAGTCATGATTCTAAAAACAGTCGATATCTTTGCCGCAACACCAGATGAAATTTTAGTGGATATCGCGGCCTTGCTCAAAGAGCTGCGGGTACCAGGCGGTGCACGTATTTTCGAGAAAGGTGATCGCGGCGACAGTATGTATCTGATCGTGGCGGGAGAAGTTGAAGCGCGTGATGGCGAGCAGGTCTTCACCCGCATGGGAGAACGCCAAGTCTTTGGGGAGATGGCTTTGCTGGATGGTGAGCCGCGCACAGCATCCATTTACACAACGCAGGCAACCCACTTGCTACGGCTGGATCAGGAGCCATTTTACGAACTCATGGATGATCGCATCGAAGTCGCCCGCGGGATTATTCATGTGCTTTTGCAACGGCTGCGTCTACGGACCATCGAGTTGAACAATGCAAAGGCGAAACTGAACGAAGCGACAAAGTATGCAGTTATACCTAGCGTGATATCACCAGCAGAGCCTATACCAATACAATAGCCATAGCCTCGTCCAACGTCAGTGCTCGCCCAGCCTCCGACGCAGCGGTGGCAGCCGCCGCGCCTAACGTCTGGCGGGCCGGTTCCAGCGCGCTTTCTAGCTGACTCTTTTCGGCTGGGAAGAGTGGTGCCCTCAGTATTTCTCGTAAGGTTGCGGCCGCGCCGACCAGCTTCAGGGCGCGTTCGGCCTCCCCCTGAAGCGCAAACAATACCCCAATATTTTCCAGCAGATAAGCCAACGTTCGCCGGTCGCCAAGATCACGATTGATCTGTAAGCTCTCTTGATAGAGCGGATAAGCCGCGCGATATTCACCCATCGCCCGCAAGGCATTGCCCAAGGTCACTAAGGCATTACCAAGTTCCCATTTATCACCAATTTCACGCAGGGTGTTTACCGCTTCCTCCAGATAGGCATAGGCCTCGTTATATGTCTGCTGGATCAGTGCCAACTCGCCCAGGTTGTTAAGCGAGTTAGCGACGCCCCATTTATCCTGCAAACTGCGTCGAACGGTTAGGCTCTCGTCAAACATCGTATGGGCGCCGGCAAAATCCCCCTGCGTGGTGGCAACAATAGCCATGTTGTTGAGCAGATTCGCAATGTTTGGCTGGTCATTTAATTGTCGTCTAATCGCCAAGCTCTGCACATAGAGTGTATGGGCCGCTGTATAGTCTCCCTGCTGCACGGCAAGCGTACCGGCACAAATCAGCGCTTTAGCCACACCGGCCCGATCGTTGATCTGCTCGGCAAGTGCCTGTGCTTGGGCAAAATAGGCTGCAGCTTCGGCATATTGGCTCTGTTTGCGCCGCAACTCGCCGAGTGCAATCTGGCATTCCGTCTGCAAACGCGGCTCATGTTGCTCTTCGGCCAACCCTAGTGCGGTGCGAAAGCGCAGATCGGCCTGTTCATAATCGCCCACGGTATCCAAGACCTGGCCCAATTTCAACAGGACTTCTCCACGTTCGGCATCCGAGAGAATCGGCAGTAGCCGCGTAAAGTAGTCGATTGCCGCCGTATTGGCATAGTTGGATTGGGCAACTTCACCAGCCCGGAGCAAATAGTGCCGTTTTTTGAGCTGATTGTCGCTGCGGTCGTAATGATACGCGAGCAAATCCAGGTATTGATTTAACAGATCCGGATAGGCCTGCTCAATAAATTGACCAATTTGCTCGTGCAACACAGATTTCATCGAGAAAGGTAGGCTTTCATAGGTGACACCCTGTGTAATCACTTGCCGGAACAAGTACATCAGCTCAGGTTCAGCAGGCTCCAGCAACATCAAGTCTTGTTGTTGGAGAATTTGCAGATCCGCAGAGACGCGCGATAGATCCCCCAATTCGGGGTAGGCGCCTTGTAACCAAGCGGCGCGAAAGACCCGCCCAATCACGCTGGCCACCTTCACGGTGATCTTCTGGCTTTCGCTCAATTGATCAACGAGGCTGAGCACCAATCGTTGCAGGCTATCCGGTAGTTCAATCTGTTCCAGGGCCGCGCTATCCGCAAAGTTGACGCCCCGATAGTGCACATAGTTGATCAACTCCTCAATGTAGAAAGGATTACCTTGCGCTTCGGTGGTAATCCTTTTAATTAACGTTGGCGAAGCCGGGAGATCGGCGCCTAACATTTGGGCCAATTTTACGCCCACAAACTGGGTCGCTTCTTCAAACCCCAAGGGTGCCAGTTGAATTTCGGTATAATAGGGCAGTTGGCTTATCCGGGTAGTGCGCAAACGTGCTTGTTCTAGTGGGCGATAGGCTAACACCAACAACACAGGCAGATCGGCGATGGCGTTGCCCATTGCCTCGACCAGATCATGCGAAAGCGCATCTAGCCACTGACAATCTTCTAAGACGATCAGCAAAGGTGATTTACGGGCCGCAGCGCGCAAACAATCAACCAGGAGCGCTTCCAACGAAGTTTTGCGCAGCTTCGCATCGAAAGATTGGGTCAGGGTGGTATCAGGAAGTTCAATATTCAAAACGGCGCCGAGCAATGGCAGACGGGCGACTAATGTTGGATCAATCTCTTCTAACTTGTTTTGCAGCGCGCGCATCTGCCTTCTAACAGGCCAGGTGGCATCCAAGCCGAAAAGGCTGCGCCAGACCGGTTGCCAGGCGAGATACGCGCTGTTGATGCCATAAGACTCACTTTCACCGCCATAGACAGAAAATTGCTGTTCGCCAGCTAAGCGAAGCATTTCTGTCACTAGCCGCGATTTACCAAGCCCGGCCTCACCGGTTATGCCAATTATCTGGCCGCGACCATGGGCAGCCTGCGCCATTTTCTGGGTGATCAGCGCCAACTCAGTCTGGCGGCCCACCATCGGCAGGGTATAAGCTGGCGTCGCGTGGTGAAACCCGCCCGGCTGGCGTGTATCAGATAGCGCAAAGATTATGGCTGGTTCACTCTTGCCTTTCACCCGAATGGACGGCAGCTCTTCGAAAATAAAGCCCTGGCTGATCGAACGTTGAGCCGCTAAACTGACCAGGATCTGGCCGGGCTTGGCGGCCATCATCAAACGGGCCGCCATATTGACCTCATCACCTAAAACACCATAGGTGCGATGGTTGGCGCCACCGTAGGCGCCAGCGCGCATGCGGCCTTGACTAATACCAATTTGAACCTGACCAATGTAAGCCAAGCTGGCCGGTAATGTGCGCAAGGCCAACGCCGCCGCCGCCGCACGATCGGCGTTATCTTCGTGGGCCAGCGGTGCACCAAAATTGATATAGAGATAGCTACCCTTGTCCCCAATATTCAAATCGATCAAGGTGCCTTCATAGCGGGTAACAATATCTTGCACCCAACGCATATAGGCATCCAGCTTAGCGCCGGCTTCCTCATCGTTGTCATAGTCGATGCCGCCAAAGCGGACAAAGAGCGCCACCGTAGGCCGCAACTCGGCCAAAAAATCACCCAGACCACGCCGCAGCCGTTCGTAAACGGGCAAGAGCAGCCACACGCGCACCTGCTCGTCGCTGAGGGCATCAAGCGCGAGATCAGGCCAGGGTCTGTCTGCAATTGGTTGGCGCAGCCCCTGCACTACCCCCACCGTCTGGCCCGTCTCCTGGTCGTGACGCAGTTCGCTAATCTCCACCATGTCGTCTAGCACATAAAGTGGTGGCGTCATATTTTTCTCGCTCGCAGGTTCCCACCAGTGTGCATCCAGTGCGAGCACCACTTCGCCACGCTTTGCCTGGTGCTCAGCGTGAGCCAGGCGGGCCAAGGTAGCACCGGCCAAGGCATCGATAACGCGCAAGGCCGGATCACCCACCAGGAAACGGCGCGCCGGGCCAACCGCCACCGCCGCTTTCATGGCCAGCGTCACGGTGCTACCAGCGGGTGTGCTGATCGCCGCGAAACTCTCCATGGCCGTTTGCATGGCCAAAGCGCAAGCCGTAGCCCGCAGCCCATTATCGCCATCCAACCAGCAAGTAATGGCATCGCCGGCAAAGGCAATTACGCTGCCGCCGTAGCTATGCAGTTTGTCGATCACAGCATCATAGACCAAATTCAAGTAGCGCGTAAGCTCTTCTGCACCACGTTGTGGACCCAGCTCACGCACAAGGGCTTCCGTTAGTTGGGTGAAGCCAGAAATATCGGCAAAGAGGGCGGCGCCATGGGTGCGGTCAGGGATGGTTTGGCCATGCGCAAGAGCGTGACGCCGATCTCTGGGAATGTAAACGAGTGGATTGTCCATAGTTTTAACGCTTATTGAGATTTTCAGTCAATCATAAAAGCTCGGTACAATCAGGTTGAGCCAGTTCGATCCTAGCGATCATTCATCCATGTCTTATCAAAGTTATGCGGCATTGGAATCTTAGTAGTATAAATTTCATATTGACAGTTGGTCAAAAACTAGCTACTCGTAAGGATTAGAAACAGATGAGTTGCTAGGCGGCAGCCAAGGGTGAATGCGAAGTCGGCACGCGGTGCAGTAGGGTCAAATCAAAACTTTTCACCGGGGAGGCCCAAACAGATTGCCATGCTCTTCTCTACAGCCTTTGCGGTCAAGCCACATTGGCAGTTGCATTGGTCTACTA